>CAJKFS010000021.1 GCA_905199225.1 uncultured Collinsella sp.
CGGCGGCGTAGTGCACGATCGCGTCGTGGCCCGGCACCAGCCTATCCAGCAGCTCCGCGTCGCAGATGTCGCCCACGACGAGCTCCACGCGGTCGGCGGGAAGGCCCGCGATGTTCTCGGGGTTGCCGGCGTAGGTCAGCCTGTCCAGGACGGTGACGTGGACGTCGGGGTGGTTGTTCACGACGTAGTGCACGAAGTTGCTGCCGATGAAGCCGCAGCCGCCAGTGACGATGATATTCTTGGGTTCGAAAATCTCAGACATGAAAATCCAATCTGAAGCATGTACAGCTTCTTTAGTATGCCGCAGGAAGTGACGCCGCGACGCTATTCAACAAAACTATCGGACATTTCGGCATGCGATAAGAGCCATAACCTTCGCAGAATTACCTCCTGTACAAAACGCCTCCGAAATGCAGTCTTTGTCGTAGTGAAAAACCGAATCCCCAGTTATTTCACGTAAGTACTTATAGAAGAAATCCTCCCAGCTTTTAAACTTCTCACTGTTTACAAAGGCTTCTGGGGTTTCCAAAACCGTCTTAACATCTAGCCCTGAAATTACGCCGGAGCTCAGCAGAAGCCATTCGAACGACTCGGGAAGACAAACCGTAACAGTATCGCGGTGAATGTCTTGCAGCTTAAGGACGCGGTCCGCATAGCACCCAAATGCCGCCCCGTCCGCGACAACAAACACGCGATCGTCGAGATGCTGATCCAACCAGCCCAAAATCGCGCTGTTCGTCATGGCCGAAGTACAGGTAAGCTCACTGTCAGCAAAATGCCGTTTAAAGAACTGGAAACCAGACTTACTGTCCTCGCATAGAAGGATAGAAAAGTCCTGTTTTGGCGCCGACCGGGAAATAGCATAACGATGATTCCCGCGATCTTGATAAACAGGGACGAAAGAATGGTATTTTCCGCTCGTCTTAATCTTGTAAATCTCATCCACGCTATACGGAAGATTGGGGAAATCAGCCCTTGAGATCAGCACGAAATAATTCGAGGAATACAGCACATGATGGGCAAACTCATCAGAATGGATCTCTTTTAAGCCCTCATCGACAAATACAATCGAGTCATGAACGGACGAAAGCTGGTTTCGCCAATCATAATCGGTCAGGGCGACACAGGGACAATCGCATTGCAAGGAAACACCCGACTGCTCGCCCGTTCGCATGTAGTCTGCGACCATGTCAAACAGTGTCGTCTTACCCGTGCCACTATCCCCACGCACAATAGTAATGTTCCGTTTAATGGTAAATGTGTACTTGGTTCCCCTGCGGCGGGAAATCTTAACGAGATGCGAACCGTTCATAAGCAGCACCTACAGATACGGAATCGACTCGTGAATCAAATCGGCCATGTTGTGAACGATTCGGCCGCTATTCACGACTTTAATTTTAAAATCCTCGCGACCAAAGTCCATCACATGATAGAGATTCACAACGAGCTTGCGGTCTTTCGCCATGTCGAGAATCCACTTGGCACAGTTGTCACCACAGGTAGAAGCGTTAAAAATATGCTTACGATCAAATCTCATAAGCAGCAGCGTTTTCACGCCACCAGAAAGCTGGAGTGGGGAGATGGATCCAAGCACAGGGCTTTCGATAACGTTTTCGGAGACAACAACCGATCGATCGACATCTTTAATTATCGAGACTGCATAGGGATCCGTAATCCAAGAAGACCGGTAAGAGTTTTTGAAATATGTCGCTGTGTTGTAAATCGCTTCTGGCATATCGCCAAAGTAGACGCTTAACACATCCACTCCCAATCATATTGTCTTTATGGTCAACGTAATCATAACGAAAGGGGCCACCAGATAAACGGTGACCCCTAAAAGAAAACAAGCTTGCGCTAGTACTCGCGTGGGCTATTGACGATCTCGCCGGCGGCGACCTTCTTCAGGTGCTGCCCGTAGACCGACTTGCCGTAGGCCTCGGCGGCCTCCTTGAGCCCATCGGTGGTGATCCACCCGTTCTCCCAGGCGATCTCCTCGGGGACGGACACGGGAAGGTCCTGGGAGTGCTCCACGGCGCGGACGAACTCCGCGGCCTCGTGCAGGCTCTCCATGGTGCCGGTGTCGAGCCACGCGTAGCCTCGGCCCAGGGTGACGACCGACAGCGTCCCCTCCTCCAGGTACATCTGGTTGAGCGTGGTGATCTCCAGCTCGCCGCGCGCGGACGGCTCCACCCTATGTGCCTTGGCGGCGACATCGCCCGGGTAGAAGTACAGGCCGGTAACGGCGTAGGAGCTCTTGGGCTGGGCGGGCTTCTCCTCGATGGAGACGGCCCTCCCCTCGCGGTCAAACTCCACGACGCCGAAGCGCTCGGGGTCGTCCACGTGGTAGCCGAAGACCGTGGCGCGGCCCGACTCCGCGTTCTGCACGGCGCGCGTCAGGTGGCGCGACAGGCCGTTGCCGTAGAAGATGTTGTCGCCGAGCACCAGTGCGCACGGCTCGCCGGCGATGAAGTCCTCGCCGATCGTGAAGGCCTGGGCCAGGCCGTCCGGCGAGGGCTGCTCGGCGTAGGAAAGGTTCACGCCGTAGCGTGAGCCGTCCCCGAGCAGGCGCTCGAAGTTGGGCAGGTCGGTCGGCGTGGAGATGACCAGGATGTCGCGGATGCCCGCCAGCATGAGGGTGGACAGCGGGTAGTAGATCATGGGCTTGTCGTAGACCGGCAGCAGCTGCTTGGAGGTCACGAGCGTGAGCGGGTACAGTCGCGTGCCGGACCCGCCCGCGAGGATGATGCCTTTCATTTAATCTGTCCTCTACAATCGAAATGCGCTTTAGATCGAGTGATAAATAAGACTTGGGTATCCTATTTTGCTAAACCCCCTCATTCTTAACGAAATAGGCAAGGTAATGACTGCGGAATATGGCTACCTGAATTGCCCCTTCCATTTTTCAATGCTCGACCAAGGGAGATTGATTCCGGTTATTTCAGGTTGGTTAATCCAATCAGCCATTTTGAGTAAAAAGTCATCTTCTCGTTCGAAAACAGGAAGTCCGGTATCTTCACCGATGATCGCGTGCCAAATGTTGGTAATGGACTCACTTTGCTTCAACGCTATGAAAAGCGCCAGTATCGAAAATCAATTTATAATCCCACAATGATGTGAATTCGTTCGGGCAAATAACGACCGCAAAGTGATACAAGCGAATAAGATCCGGCAAGAGTTGGCGCCCAAACAGCAAATGTCGAAACACCAAGTGGAATGACGAATAATCCAAGCAGTTTCCAAACGGCCTTGAGAACAAGTATATGGCAGAGGTAGATTCCAAAAGAGGCGTTCCCAAGGTCAACAAGCAAAGTAGAAGATAATCGCGACTTGAATGATCCCGGAACCGCCATAAGAAGCGCGATCACAGCTAAAGAGGTCGCTGCAGAACCGAGCTTAAGCTGAGTTGTGGCCATATTGAAATCGCCAGTCAAATACCACCAGAAGCCTGCGACCTCCTGAATTATTAAAAATATAAAGAGCACTGCAACAAGCTGAGTGGTTCGTCCTTCAATGAGCGCAGCCCAACGCCTCCAGTCGAGACCGAAAACATAAAAGATGAGCCACATGGGGCAGAAAACCTGTATTAGAGGCAATGCGATACCGGCAACGGCAGCGAGCTCCCTTAGAAGCAAGCAAGCCGGTGTCACACAATAGACAAAGAACCTATACCGTGAAAGGAGCCTGAACAGTACCGGAGTAAGCAGCACAAGCTGTGAATGGACCAATAGATAGTACATCTGAGCCGATACGGAGCCCACGGCGAACGCCAGAAACCCAGACGCCCATGAAGGGCGGGAAACGCCGCAAGATAGATAACGCTCCAGAACGCATAAGGTCCGGCAACCTTGCTAATGCGGCGTCGAAGACCCCCCCCCGCATTAAATTTGCGCTCGTCGGTAAGAACACCGGATAAAAACAAGAACAACGCAACAGAAAAGTTGAGGAATGGGCGAATGGCGACCGACGCGGCACATTGAGGAAGACAGTGGATAAGCACCACTGCGGAAATCGCAAGCCCACGAAGAGCTTGAAGGTAGCGATCCTTGGCCATCTAGGCTCTCCTTCCAACGAGTCTCTTTAGTCGTCGTTTAATACCACCAAGCTTGCCGCGGACACGCTGCCAGAGAGTGGGACGGAAATCCCACTTGTCCATGAGATCTGGGATGGAAAGCCCGGCAGACACGTCGTTCAAGAACTCGTCGCGCTTTGGATAAGGCGTGACAGAATGGACGAGGCTAGGGTTGCCCGCGATTACCCCATCAAGCGTCGCCGGACCGTTTGCAGTAAGCCCAGAAATAGCCTCGAATGCCCGCACGCCCTTCTCGGTATTGCATAGGACGGCAGATACGCCCTTGGAGTTGTCGACCTCGGGATGGGTATTCTGGAACCCCCAGAAATCACCGAGCGTGATATCGGCGCCGCTGGAGCGCTTTGCTGGACATGCCAGACAGGACGAACGAAGGCTCGCATTGGCCAGAAACGCTTTCATGTACCAGTCTTTGCCGAATATCTGGGACTCGGTGTCCCCGGTGTTGTCTTTCTCCGCTATGTGCTTGTACATAGCGGAGTAAGACAACCATCCGGTTGTCTTACTCCGCATATTGACGTCGCAGACGTCCGACCCGAAGGCCTCACCACGGTAGTCGACCCAGCGCGACCAGAGCTCTGGAGACGGAACACCGTGGCAGATGACGTCGACGCCGAGGAAGAGGTCAGAGTCGGCGAGTTTCCCCAGGTATGAGCGCATGCCAGCCACCTGGCATGCAGTACCGGCAAAGAGCGCCGGCCTGCCTTCACGCAGGGCAGCGCGGACGCCCTCGAAGACGCCGCGGCCAACCGCGCTCTGAACGTATTTCGAGCGCATAACGGCGCCGAGCGCCGGCCTGTCCTCCACGAGCACGTGACGAAGCTCGCGGCAACCGTCCGTCCACGCGGCGCCCGCCACAACACCGCCGCGCGAGAGAGCGTCACCGGCGAGTAGACCGAACACGCCGCCCGACGACGATCTATCGAGCAAGCCGACGTCATGAGCCTTCGCCCAGAGGGCGAACTCGCACCCGTCCTCCCCAGGGGCGTTGAGCGCCGGGCATACGGCGTCGCACGCCCCGCAGCCTACGCACCCGGAGGCGTCGACGGTGGGGTGTAGGAAGCCACAATCATCGGGTTCCATGGAGATGCATGACTTGGGGCAGCGGGCAGCGCACGCGCCGCAGCCGCAGCAACGGTCGCCAAGCGAGACGACCCTCGGGGATTTCTCGGAATCATTCATGATGGACCCTATCTAAGGAACGGGAGACGAGAGACGACCGCGATACGTTCGTCCTTCGTTAGGACGGCGAGCCAAAGGGCTATAGCGAAAAGCGCGCTGTAAACGGCGCCCCACTCGAGGAACGCGGGCCATCCGTTGACGGGCAGGACCGCCGTGCCAGCGAGGCAGGCGACGGTGACGGCAGCCCAGGCGAGCAGCACCGGCAGGTTCCGCTTCCAGAAAAAGAGCATGTCGAGACCGACCCGCTTCTGGTAGTACCAGTTCATCCACAGTCCGTTGCCGAGCACGATGCTGACGACATAGGCGATCGCGGGGGCCCACGGCCCCAGCGCCGGGGCGGCCGCGGCGGTGAAGGCAACGTTCCCGACCGCCATCGCAAGGTAGACGAGACTCCTGGCGTGGTGCATGTTCTTGGCCCTCTGGATCTCGATGCCGACGTTCTGACAGAGGGGCACCATGACGGGTAGCGTCATGGCGAGCACGAGCCAGTAGGCCTCGGCGAAGCCCGGGCCCGCCCACCTCGTCACGAAAAACTTCCCGAGAATAGCGAAACCTCCGTACACCCAGCAAAACAGTACCATCTGGTAGCGGCCCACGCGCGTCATAAGGCGAGTGAGCTCGGCGTTGTCGTCCGAGGTGGCGACGATGCGGTTGACCTTCGGAATGAAGACGTTCGACATCGTGGTGGAGAGCGAGTAGAAGACCTGGCGGATGTTCACGGCCACCGCGAACAGAGATACCGCAGTCGCGCCCGAGATGGCCCCCAGCATGATGTTGGGCACGCTCTGATTGACCATCTCGCAGACCTGGTTACCGAAGATCCAGGCACTGAAGGCGGCGATGCCGCGCATGACGCCCCAGTCGGCACCCCTGAGCTCGAAGCGCATGCCCAGCACGACGATGGCGTAGCGCGCGTTGAGGGCGAGCAGGACGAGGTTCACCGCGAGCTGTGCTAGGGCAACGCCCACGGGCCCCATACCGGCGGCCAGCAGGGCCCAGGCGCACAGCGGCGTCGCAAGCGTGGTGACGAGCTGCCTGGTCTGCTGGTAGACGAAGCGCTCGTGCGCCGTGATGTAGGAATTGAACACGACGGTGAACAACGTCGAGGCGACGTTGAGCGTCATGATGGCGAGCAGCTCCCGGGCGAGCGAGACCTGCGCCTCGGTGAACCCGGCCGAGAACACCGCGCCGGCGTTTGCGGAGAAGCCCATGCCGAGGGCGACCGCCGCGGCTGTGACGGCGACGTAAAGCGTGAGGTACATGCCGTTCAGGTGCCGGATGTCGCGCTCGCCGCCGTGCGCCACCGTCTGCGTGTAGAAGCGCACGTAGGCCTCGGAGAAGCCGAAGGACAGGAGCGTCAGCGAGAAGACAAAGGAGTTCGAGCTCTGGAAGACGCCGTAGTCCGCCTGCCCCACGTAGGACAGTAGCATCGGCGTGTAGACGAGGTTGACGAGGTTCTTTGCGAGGATGTTGGCGTAGCCGAGGAGGGCGCCCGCCTTACGCTGGCTAGCCACGGGCGGCCTCCGAGGGAATGCTCAATCCACATCTATCGAGGAATTCAACAACGATCTTCCTCTGAGCTGCCAACCTGTCATACGCCTTTGAATAGTCACTCTCGAGCAGTTCCGAATTACATACGGAAAGAATTGACCGCTCAACGAAAGAAACACCCAGCTCGCTGGCTAGCGTGTCGAATCGGCTGCTCATGTCTGGACCAGTGGACTCACGAGGGCAATAAATCAGCGGCTTCCCGAACAAGATCGAGAAAATTGATCCGTGATATGAATCTGTCGCTACAAGCTTTGCGTGACGGACGGCATAGAGGAACTCTGAAGGCCCGAGGGCGTAGTAGCGCGCATCCCCTAGTAAATCGACCCTCTTGCAGCTAAGTGAATCACAGATTTCGGCAACCCTCTCTTCGTAAGCTGCACTCCCGAGGAAGTACGTCAATACATAATCATTTGGAAGCCCGCAGTGCGGCTCTTTTTCATACCTTTCCCACCAGGAGCCGTCAAACATCAGTGTTGGGTCAATCAACACCTCGGCCTTTAAGCCGTACAGACTGTTTATAAGCTCGGCGCTCTTCTGCTCACGAACGGACAGCCTATCAAACCCGTCGAAATAGCCGTGGAACAGCTCACGCTTCTCCTCGGGAATCGTCGGAGCTGCCAAGCTTGGCGAAAAAGCAATGCGCTTTTCTCTTGGCGAAAACGTGAGAAACATAGTGGAGTTAGCGTCAGGGGAATACGGAGACCAAACTTGGTCGCTCCCAGCAACGAAAAAGTCATAGGATTTAATGTCACGTGGAGGGTTGGAATCAGATATAACCTCCCGGCTAAAGGAAATGTTACGGGAATTGAAATCCTCAAACGAACGATGCCTCTGGATGTGGGCAACGGCAAGCCCCTTTGGAATGAGCGAAGCCAAAGACTTGAGCTTGTATTTGGCAGATCTCGAGTCCTTCTGTCTGAACGTAAGGACATCTGCACCCGAGAGTTTGAGAGTTTCTTGGACAGCAAGGTTCTGGAGCCTCTGCCCATAGTTGTCCCCATGCGTAAATGTGGAAATGCCTATTTTCATGTTCAAACCTGTTCTTCGTCTCTATCAATAATCAAATAGTCTGCAGCCGAGGAATTCCACGACCAAGCCAGCGCTCCACAGAGCAGCAGTAGGCACAAGCAGCAGTTCACCCTTGTAAAGCACTGCGTATACAGAAAGGTAATAAGAATTGTTAGCAAAAGGAGCAAACGAACAATCCGGCCATTAGATCCTTTTTCCTGCTCCATAAACTCACTAACCACGGAGTGGAAAAACGCTACATACGCTGCCGTCTCCCAAACCCCCATGAGAATCAAGAAAGACCCCATATCCGCTTGACCAAAGTGGTTAAACGACATGAACCCGGACGCGTAGAAGCTTGAGGCTCCAAGACCCTCTCCGAGACTCCATGTAGCCGGTCTCAAGAGAGCGAAGCCGATGATAGCAATCCTCTCGTTACTGCCGTCGGCAGCAGTACCGACGGAAGCTGAACTGCCAACCATATCGAACAGACCAAACACTTGCGTATCCACGAGGATCTGGAACGCAGGCACCAAGGCGTATGCAATTGTCAGGATAAAATACAAGGCGACAAGCCAAAAGAAGGGACCCGAAACATCCGCTTCTCCTCTCATGACTGAAATAAGCCAGAACATCACTAAAACGAGAGGAAGGATTATGAAGAGCGCCTTATTATCGTTGAGTGTCGCAAGATAGAAGGACAGGACGATAAGGCAGACGTTGTAAGCGATGGCAAGGGATGGCCAGAGAGGACCCCGAAGCCTCCTAATCCAGACGAAGTTGTAGAGCACGACGAATGAAGTGTAAAGGGCCACCGCATGGACGGACGCATAAGAGAACAGGCCGGAGATATTGTCCTCGAAGTAACTGATGTCGTTCGTTGTCGCAGCGATCATCCCATGGGTAGAGTACTGGATAAACATGATCGCCATATTGAGAAGCAATATGGCGTTGAAGACCGGAAAACCTGCATCAAAGAGTCCAAGAAGAAAATCCCTCTTGTTAGTGACCAAAAGAAAGAAGTAAAGCGTATAGACAAACGGGTAGAGGAGCAGCAAAATATTCGCCCTAAACGTTTCCATATTGCCACCCAAGAGGGCACCAGACAGCCAACCTGCAACGGTAATCAGCCCAAGTAGTAGCGCTCTACCGCTATATTTCCATCCGGAGAAGAGCGCCCTCACGCAAATCATGCCGGTAATTACCCAGTTGAGGTATCGCCCCAGACCATAGTACTCAAGGAAGAAAACCTGCGCCAAGATACCTATAACGATCGTCGCATCCGCCAGGTCACCCATGCAAACGGCTAGAACGCCTTGCTTATTAGGGAGATACCAACGACCTCTTCGACCAGCCCGCTCCTCCGCTTTATTTATAACGAGCCTCGCATGCCTATGATCTTGCATTGAGTACCTCCAGCAGCACACGTTCAATCAGCCTCGTGTGCATGTGAACTCCCGTGTTGAGACCTACCGAGGAGCATGGAAGCAGGTCTACGATCTCATCTGAATCGACAAGATCGAGCGGACCAGGCTTTCCGCTCCTGAAACGATTGACCTCCCTGATAAGCCGGCTCTTATCCCTAAACAGCCCGATTAGCTCCTCCTCGTTATTCAGCACCAAACCGGACCCATGCTCAACGACAAAGTCGGCGACATTGCCTGCACATGCACTCGAAATCGTATAAGCGTTTGCGGAGTAAGATTCCATACAGGTGTAGCTATAGGTCTCTGGGCAAGATGGCCACATGACAACGATGGCAATCTCGCACTCCCTGAGAGAGTCGGTCATGGCATTTGGGTGCTTCTCATCAAATTCGACAAACCGCTTGTTCATCCCTGGATACATATCGTTCGAGCTGTTGAAGACGAAGAACTCGTACTCTTGTTCATCGACCGCAGATACGAGGCGAAGCCAGGTCTCCCAGCCCTTTGTCTTCCTCGGCATCCCCAGAAAGGCAACCCTGATGCGCTCCCCTGCGTTCAGAGGACGTCTGTTGCCCAGATACTCTCCAAGCAGCTTTTGGTGCGGTATTACATCAACAAGGCCCTCGTATTGGGGCCTGAATGAGAGAAACCGATTCTTCGTATAGGTCGAAGGTGCAACAAAACGGAGATTTTTGATGGAGTCAAACAGCCCTTGGATCTTCGACCCCACACGAAGGCTGTTACTGAAGTGGGGGCATTTCTCGCAGGGAGCGTCGCCGAGCCTTGAGCTGTCACAAAAGCCGCTCCTATTTTGGAGGTTATAGCTTGTACAACACAGGTAATAGTCGTGGAGAAAGGCCCTGACCGGTGTTTTGCCTGTAACTTTTAGCAGTTCGGAGACTTTCTCAAGGCTCACGTACAGAAGGTGGTGGATATGAAGCTCAAGAAGGCTGAAGCCGCTTTTTTGCCAGCTGCAAAGGGCCTCGCACACCTGGGCAATACTGAAAACACCAGCCTCCACCCCGTCGACCGTAACCCCGAATTCGCAAAATAGCATCTGGTCGTCCCTGAACAGGGTCTTCTTAACCGAGTGGAGATAGACGTAACTTATGCCGTGCGACGCCATGGCCTGCTGACTCGCCATAATAGCCTTTGGGGTGCCGGTCTTGTCCTTGAGATAGTCGCAAAAGGCAAGCGCTAGGACGTACCCACTATTGTGCGGTTTGGGGATGCTTTTACTCATATCATCGCTTCCCAAACAAGAGGAGAGATCTATTGAAAAGGCCCTCTTGTAGACTGCCGAAATTCAGCCTCGAAGAGAAAGAAACCCTGCACCTAGCCATGAAAGAAGCGTCCATTTTCGATACCAACTCTCCAAGAGCACGCTCTGGAGGAAGAATGCAGTCGGAATAAGTTGAAAGAAGTCCAGTAACTTGCTTTGCAAGAGTAATCTCTCGCGGATGACAAAAACTATTGATTTTCTCAATCACTTTAGATGGTAAATCAGTACTCACACCGACCACATTACGACCATGCTGGCGATATCCCATATGAGGAGAAGCATCGAAAACAATCCGATAACCCAGCAGCACGCATAGATTAGCTATCAGCTTATCATGCATGATGACGGGATGGGGCAGCTCATGCAAGCAAACAACTTCCCAAATACGCCTATCAAATACTTGCGTACATCCCATAGGTGACCCAATGCAAAGCTGGTTGAGAGGGTCGTTATCTCGATAAGATATGCACCTTTGTTGCCCATAGGTTAACCGGCCCATCTCATTACCAGCTGAATCTACAAGTCTTGAATTGCAATGATAAAGAGCCAAATTCTCCTGCTTCTTAAGCTGTTTAATCGCAGTTATCAGTTTATCGCTATCCCAAATATCATCTTGGTCGGAAAACGCATAGTAATCAGCTTCGGGAGCATTCCGCAACAACGTCAAAAACCCTAAAGCAGGTCCTAGGTTTTCTCCTGTTAACAAAGTCAGACTGCCCTCATCTGCATAGCGCTGCAGAAGATCACGAGTACCATCAGATGACCCGTCATCACGGACAAAAAGACGTACGTCAACTTCAGCCTGCGAGAGAATGCTGTCAATTTGTTCTGAAATAAATGGGATGCCGTTGTATGACGCCATTAATACGACGCACTTTGGCACCTTGGAATTACTCAACATATGGATTACCTTATCATTAATGCCTAAAGCAAACGCTCTCGATGTGTTAACCCCTGAGCAAACCCAGTGCAAGCAGTATATCCTTGACCAAGTACTTGGCGCAGTCTTTTGGCCTCGCCCTGAGAACGAGTCGGTTAACCCGTACCCCGTTACGAAAGCCGTCCATAAAGGTATTTCTTTCTATAGGCTTCGTCGAAGGACGTTGAAGCTGTTCATTGTTGGCCACAGCTAGACCAGGATCAACCGGCAAAAGCTCAAGGTCCGTCATTTCTAACAGTTCTCGACCCTTGTCTGTCTGCACAAGTGCGAGGGATATCCCGTTCGCGACCTCATCAGAAAGCTCGCTACCCCATGAATCGCCAAGCGTAATATCGGAGACACGATCACCCTTGGCGTAGCGGCAGGAGTAGCAGCCTTCCGTATACGGTAAACCCGAGAGGAAAGCAATCGAGTAGCGATCGCGGACACCCGTCCTACCCACAGTTTCAGCTCCGCGATAGCGGAGCTGAAACTGGACTTTCTTTCGAAAGTCCAGTATCAGCTCATTAGACAGGTTGTTACCTGTCTCTTCCAAGAATCGGCTCAGGACCTTGGGGGACGGTGAACCATGACAGATAAGGTCGATGGTGTAAAGGGAATCGGCTAAACGGCTTCCAACGAAGTTACGCATCGCAGCAACCTGACAAGGAAGACCGATAAAGAGAACCCTTTGACCACCTTGCAGGGCCTCCCTAACCTCGCGGTACGCACCAAGCGGATTGCTTTTGACGTATTTGGAGCCTTGGGCCCTCCTCAAGTAATCCGCATCAGAAGTGAGGTGGAACCGGAACTCACCGCCCTCCTGTGCACATGAACACACTAATCCATTTGACGCCACAAACGCCTCCGAGATGGCCGTAGCCAGACCCCCGGACGAAGATGACATTCTGAGCGATGTATCTTTCGCCCACCCCTGTAGCCACTCGAGAGGACGCAACGAAGATGGGGATACCATCTGGGGACACGTTTTCTCGCACAGTCCACATCCCACGCACCTTGTAGGATCAATACGGGCGTTATACGCCTCAATCGTATCCTCAATGGCAATCGCTCCATGTCGGCATGAATCGACGCAGGCCATACAGCCAGCGCACATATCCTTCTTGCATACCGTCCTAGTGCCAACGTTTGACAATGCCCTACTCCTCAATCATGCTCTTGAGCTGCGCTAGGGACTTCTCCCTCTCCGCACCCATCACATCGTTGACCCGACCAAAGTCAATCTGCTTGGATGCTAACTCGACATCATCTAGATTCTGAAGCACTCTGTCCGTGAGGTCCGTGAGTCGCAGAATACTCACGTTCCTGCTCGAGGTTCCGTTCTTGGGCAGCACTTCTACCAGCGGCGTATTGAGATTTATGGCAAAAGCCGTACCGTGGAACGAGTCCGTGACTAGGCATGCTGCGTTGTCGACATACGAGAGAAACTCAGCAAGCGTCGGCAGCCACTTGAACTTGCCCTCGCGTGAGGCCTGGTGCAGGCTTGCGGAGATCCGTATCAGGGGCAAGCCAAGCTTTTTGGCAACCTTCACGGCGTACTGCCCCACCGTCGGGTCGCTGTGAATCTGGTAGACGAGGATGTATTCGCCCTTCGGGGCAGGTGCCGCCATCCTTCTCCACGCCTCGCCATCAAGCAGCAGCGTGGGATCGACAACCTGTCCGGCCTCTATGCCCCACGAGGCAAGCTGCTCGCGCGCGGCATCCTCGCGTACGAACACGGCCTCATATGCTCGAAGGTCCTCGAGAAACCTGGGGCGCACGCTATCCGGGATATTCTTCTTACCAAAGCTTGCCGCATATGAGATGCGCCTTGCGCCCTCGGGAGCAAACTCAAGCGCGTATGACAGGTCGTATGCGCCCGAGCTGACGGGACCCCACACCTGATCGCTTCCAGTCATATAGACATCGGCCTTGGGCGGATTAGCCTTCAGCTCCTCCAGGGATGCATAGTGAGGGCTCATCTTAAGCAGCTGGGAACGCTCACGCGCAAATCGCTTGCCCGCCACCCTTGTCTCAGGCTCCATCAGAAGTCTGTAGACAGACTTCTTCAACGGGTTCTCGTTCCAGGACGGCTTTGTCGAAAGAAGCGTCCTCACCTGCTGGGATACGTCCTCACAAGCAGGTACATAGTCCATAATCTCGAACTCATGCCCCAAGCTCTCTACCGCTCGTTGTGTCGCATATGCCTGGAGCAGGGAGCCATAATTAGAGATTGCGTGCCTGGTTATGCAGGATACTTTCACGTGTTTCCTCCGATTGATATCGAGCAACCGCTATTTCTGAATTTTTACATTCGATTTTTCCACCCGGCTGCACTACAGCGCCTCCTCAGTCTCGTACACGTGCGCGTCGGCTCGGCTTGCGTCGGAAAGGCCGTCGTTGATCGCGGCGTGCATGTCGCAGGTGGAAAGAGCGTCCAGCTCCTCCTTCGTCACCTTGCCCGACTCGTAGTCGCGCACGATGGGGAGCTCGTGCATGTCGAACTTCTTGCCGGGCTTGAGCTTGTGCGCCAGCACCCACGACGCGGGTTTCCAGATGTACTTGTGCATGGCAGGAGACACGGAGCCGATCATCCAGCAGTTGCGGTCGCAGTGGCGCACGCAGCCGCGCACTTTCTCGGCCTGGGCGCTCTCCCACAGCTCATCCCAAGACTCGTCGTTAAGGTTGCCCATAACGAGCTTCTCCTTGGTGCCGTTGCAGGGCATGACGTCGCCGTAGGGGTCGATGAAGAACGTGTCGAACGCCATATCGCACGGGAGCAGGCGCTTCTGCCCATAGATGTAGTTGATGAGGCCCATGTTGAAGTACGCGCGGAACCACTTCTTGGGCTCGTTGGACTTGAGGAGCTCGTTTACCAGGTCCTCGAAGTTCTGGGCCACCATGGGACGGTCCTTGATGATGTTCTTCGCCTCGACAAAGTAGAAGCTGTTGTGCAGGCTGGCGGTGGCGAACTCCATGCCGAGCTCGTCGGAAAGCTTGTACAGCGGCACCAAGTCCGCAGCGTTGCGATCCTGCACCGTCATGCCAAAGCCCACGTCCGGGTGCTTCATTTCCACGAGCTTCTTGAGCGTCTCGTAGCCGCGGTTGAAGCCGTTCTGGAGACCGCGGATCTCATCGTTGGTCTGCTGCAGACCCTCGATGGAGATGCGGATTCCCACCTGGGGGAATTCCTCGGCAAGGGCGATGATGCGGTCGGTGAAGAAGCCGTTGGTGGAGAGGACGATGCGGTCGGACTTCTTGTACAGCTCGCGCACGATATCCGCAAGGTCGGTCCTGATGAAGGGCTCGCCACCGGTGATGTTGGTGAAGTACATGCGCGGGAGCTTCTTGATCACGTCGAGGGAGAGCTCCTCCTCCGGACGGCTGGGAGCCTTGTAGCGGTTGCACATGGTGCAGCGCGCGTTGCAGCGGTACGTTACGATTACGGTTCCGTTGAGTTTCTTCTCGGCCATGGGTTAGGCCACCACCTTCCGGTCAATTAGTTCTTGATACAGGGAGACGAGATTCCGGATGTATTTCTCTTGATTACAGTTCTCTGCCACGAATGAACGGCAATGCGCGCTCATCGCGGCGTAAGCCGCAGGATCGGCGGCCACCGCCGCACCCCTACGGATTGCATCTGCGAGTCCTGCCTCATCGTGGGCTTCAGCCAGGAAGCCCGTTTCACCCTCACGTACCAGCTCGGGTATTCCGCCCATGTTCGTACCGATAACGGGCTTGCCCGCGGCGAGTGCCTCGAGAACCGCATATGGCGCGTTCTCGAGCCACTCTGACGGCGCAGCCGCCAGAGTGGCTCGATTCACAAGTCCGCGCAGGGCGTCACCGGTTTTATATCCAACCAGCTCAATCCTCGAGCTTATTTCGTTTGGCATTGCGGAAACTTTGACCTTCACAGCATCACATTCAGGGCCATCGCCTGCAATAACAAGACGCCAATCAGGGATCACCGGTGCCGCCTTCTCAAAAGCATGCACGAGCGTTAACACGCCTTTCTCGCGAGAAAGGCGTCCCAGATACAGCATGTAGGGATCTTCATTATTTTGGTTGGCAACTTCCCGTGACATCGAATCGGGATTCAGGAAATTCCGCATGAGGACAAGCTGACGCTCGGGAAGCCCCGCTTCAATAAACTTGTTCCGCATGAACTCACTCGGGCAGATGATGCGATCGAGACGTGAATAGGTTTTGTGCCGTTTAAGCCACTCCGCCTCAGCCACCGCTAACGCGCTTTTTGCGATCGAACCCTTTACGCACTTCTTCTTAAGGCAATTGCCAAAATGACCCCCGAGACACGAATCGCAAACGTTGCCCTCGGAATCAAGCATAAGATAGCTCGGGCAAGCAAGAATCAAGTCGTGCGAGGTATACACAACCGGCGTTGGATGCTGCTTTAGCCAAGGAGCGTCCAAGATGGAAAACGTAATCTGCCTATGAGTGAGATTGAGATGGATTACATCGGGCTGGAATTCACGGCACAGCGCATCGAACTTCTCGCGCGCCTCTTTGGAATACACAAGTGTCTGCGCGGCCTTCGCCTTATCGACAATAGAGCTCGGTCCGTTATAGTCGCGATTCGTTACAAAGTAACGCGACCACTCAGTCGGCTCATTACGCTCATCCTCCATGCTGAAGAAGGCAACTTCATGCCCAAGAGCGCGAAGACCATCGGCAAGAGCAAAGTAGTACGTCTCGCTTCCACCCTTGCGCCAATGAAACTTATTTACAAGAAGGATCTTCATTACGCAACACCCTCATACAAAGCAAGCGTCCTTTGGACGACGCTGTTCCAGTCATAGCCATTAATCGCGCGGTCACGTGCCATGGCGCCCAGCCTCTCCGCTTGGGCAGAATCCGCTATCAGGCCTTCAAGCACGTCGCGCAGCGCCCCCGCGTCTCCGTGTGGGAACGTGAGCCCGCAACCCTGCAGAACATCCGCGCACTCGGGAATATCCGAGGTAACGCATGCCGCACCGTGAGACATGGCCTCCAGCAAGCTCATGGGCAGGCCCTCAACGTCGGAGGGGAGCGCGTAGCAATACGCGTTGGAGTACAGCTCGGAGAGCAGGTTGCCCTCAACGTGGCCGGTAAAGAGCGCGCGGGGGTCGGACGCGGCAGCCTCTTTGAGCGCCACGGCGTAGTCGTCCGTATCGGAGGAGTCGCCCGCGATAACCAGGCGCTTATCCGTCTTTACCTGCTTGTACGCCTCCACCAACAGTTCCGGTCGCTTCTCGGGCACAATGCGACCGAGGTAGAGGACATAGGAGCCCTGGGTGAGCCCCAAGCGCTCGGAGATCTCCTTCGCGGGAAGATCCGCCTCGGGAGTGATGCCGTTGGGAATGAGCGTAGCCTCGCGGCCGTAAGCCTCCTTGAAGTACTCCTGATTGCCCCGGGAAAGCACGATGAGCGCATCCGCGCACTTGGCCGCCGTCGCCTCGCCGAACTTGATGTACTTGGAAGCCAAGCCGCCCCATTTTGCACGCTGCCAGTCCAGGCCGTGGATCGTTGCCACGGTCCTGATGTCCGCGGAACGCGCAAAACGAAGGGGGACACACGGCCCCTCTGCGTGATAGTGAATTACGTCTGCCCCGTCTTTGATGGCGGCCCTTGTTGCGGCAAAGCTGCTCGTGAGCGCAGAGAGCCCCTTGATGTCCAGAGCCTTTACGGGAACGATGCGGTAGCCATCCTTCTCGTAGGGCTCGGAAGGAGCTCCTTCGCCCATACGGTCGTAGCAGGTTACTTGGTGACCAAGGTCTGCCATACGGCGAGCAAGCTCGCCTACCACCACTTCTACGCCGCCCTCGCGCGAACCCGTTCTCTTTTGGCCTATCATGGCGATGCGCATGCTACACGGCACCTTCCCCAGAGAACATCGTCTTCAGCGTGCCGAATATCAACCGCAGGTCCTGGCGCAGGCTGCGATTCTCTATATAGCGAAGATCCAGCTCAACCATTTCGTTGAAGCCCAGGTAGCTGCGGCCCATTACCTGCCAAGGACCGCTGCAGCCGGGTTTTACCGCCAGGCGCTTCATGTCGTGCTCGCTGTACAGGGCAACCTCGCGCGGCAGGCCGGGGCGCGGGCCAATGAGGTTCATTTGGCCCAAGAACACGTTGATGAGCTGGGGCAGCTCGTCGATGCTGTGCTTGCGAATGAAGTTACCCACACCGGGAATAATGCGCGGGTCGTGCTTCATTTTAAACATGGGGCCAGTGGCCTCGTTTTGGGCCTGCAAGTCCTTGAGCATTTGGTCTGCGTTGGGAACCATGCTGCGGAACTTGTAGATCTTAAACAGGTAGAACGTGCCGTCTTTGCGCACGCGGCCCACGCGCCACTGTGAATATAGGGGGCTGGCGCCCGGGCTCTTTATGCAAATGACCACGCTCAGAATTACCCCGGGAATAAAGAGCAACACCAGGGCTCCGCCGGCGGCGACAATGTCCACCGTACGCTTAACAACGCGGTAGAGCCTGTGCCCAAGCTCGGGCTTCACGCCGGAGTTGGCACCGCGCAGCATCTTGTACGCTTCTTCGTTTGTAAGGTAATCCCCCGCAGCACCGGCTGCGGCAGTGACGGAATTCGCCGTGGCGGCCGTGCGCGTCTCCCGCGCGCCCTGTGCCATGGTCATCATCGTAGGCTCCAAGAGCCCCTCCCCCGATACTTTTTGCCTTCGGTCGTCCGCTTGCGAGCTTGCAGCTAGGCGATCGCTCTTCTGTGATTGCGCATGGCGCGCTGCTCGTTTGAAAGCACCGCAAGGCCAACGCGGGTGGTTACGCGTCGGCCGCACAGGTTGAGCTCCAAAAAAGCTGTGCTTTTGCGTCTGTTAATGGTTTTGATAAGGCCTTCGTGGCCCAGTAGCGGACCAGCGGTTACTACGACCTGGTCGCCATCTTTTAGGGCCTCGCTCATGGGCACTACGCGGTCTCCCCTATTGGTAAAACTGCCAATGAGCTGGGTCTCTTCTTTTGCCAGCGGCACAAACTGACCGTCCTGGGAAAGCACCCGGGCAAAGTCGTCCATGCGCAGCAGGTACTGTTGCACGGTCCGAGGATCTGCCGTATCGCAGATGAGATAACCGGGAAAGAGCGGCTTGGTCGTGACAATCCATTCGCCGTGTACCTTGATCTCGGTTTGATATTGGGGATAAAAGAGCTCTTGCATGGCACTCGCCGGCACCACGCGCTCGATGCGCTCGCGCATTACGTCTTCGCGACCGTTAATGACCTGGATCACATACCACACGAGCACCACCCCCCTTGCTGTCTTACGTGTGGCTCACGGGGTTTTGATATGGCTCCGCCAGGGCGCTTGTGCGCGAAGGCGCTCCATATTCAAACACCTGAGCCCAGTCAGACAAGCACGTGGCTCTGCCCCACCGTGAACGGTATGTATAAAAGCAGCGCTGAAGCTGAAGGCACGTATCGCAAGATTGCCTACAACCTCAGCTGGCTGCGTGCGAACCAGTCAAGAGAGTTCAAAACTGGTCCGCACGCAAACAGCTGAAGGACTGCTACGTTTTGGCATGCAATCAATTAATTTTTTGCACTAAAGAATTAACTCAATTCAAATAAACAACGTCGCATGACTTCTTTATTGGAGCTCGTGGTGTTTCTGGCACCGCCGTTACGGCCGGATGCTGATCAACCCTGCACTTTGTGACTTGCTGAAGCCGTGAGCACAGTTGAGCTCATGTAACGATAGGTATCCTAGCACAAGCTGTTAGTGAAACCAATTTGGGCTGCGTTGGACAACATATCGTTCATTTGACGTGCTTAAGGGGGTTGTTTTGGAATGTTGTTCACGTTGGCGCAGGTTATTGGGTTGCTGGCGATGATTAAGGGCGCTCCTGATGCCCAAACAGAACGGCGAAGAGTACTGATAATCGCGCTTGGCTAACAAACTATGTACAGACATGAGAAATAAATTGTGCAATTTTTTGTTGGAGCGTGCGAGGGTTTGTGGTGCGAGGTGTTTTGGCATGAAAAAAGGCCTTCGGAATTCCGAAGGCCTTTACATTCACGATGGTGGAGACGAGGGGGATCGAACCCCTGACCTCTTGACTGCCAGTCAAGCGCTCTCCCAGCTGAGCTACGCCCCCGTGACGAGGAGATACTATAGGGGAATGTTTGCGGGGATGCAAGAGATTTTTTGGGGTTGTTGCCCTACCTCACGGGTTTTCCTGGGACGGGGCAGAAATAATCACTCTTCGAGCGATTATTTCTGCCCACCGTCCCGATAAAACCCTGATGGGACGGTTAAACACTTGCTAGGCGATTATTTCTGCCCCGTCCCGATAAAACCCTCACGCGGCGATGCCTTACTTGTAGAGGTAGGCGATCGCGATGCCTTGGTGGACTTGGATCTTGGCCGTTTCCCTGACGACATTTGAGATGCCTGTGTCGGCTAACAGACCTAGGGGGCTGTGATCTAGTTCCCACTCTAGGCCGTGTTCGCTTACCTTGGTGTTGGGAGCGATGGCGATGATGGAGAAGGTTTTGCCTTCGGCGCCCTCGATGGTCCAGCTCTCGTCCTGGTGCAGGATTCTGGCCGTTACTTCGTCTTCTTCGATCCAGACGGGGGCGTCCGCATAGCCTGCCAGTAGCCCTAACACGGACAGGGCCATGTCAGGGCGTCCACCAGTGGCGCAGGTCACAACCACTTCGGCACCCGGCCATCGACGGCGGACGGAATCGAGCGCAAGCGCCAGATCGGTATAGTCCTTGTAGGGGTCGTGACGCTCAACTTCAAAGTCGGTGGCAGCATCGACCAACGCGCGACCCGCATCGCTCACCGTGTCGGCATCTCCCACATACACGTCGCAGCCTAGCCCCGCGCCCAGAAGCGCGTCGAGCCCGCGGTCCACGGCTACAACGTGGTCGCACTTCCCCGCCAGTTGACGCAGCAGATCCGCGCTCGCCACCACGGGCGAACCGCAGACCACTAATACCTTGCAAGCCACAGCTCTCGCCTATCCCTCAAACGAAAGCACGCGGGCCAGGTCCAGGTCCTCATAACTGTCGATAAAGATGTCGCAGTTGTCGCGAACCTCATCACGCTCCATACGGCCGTGCGGGTCATAGATGCCCACGCGCTTAAAGCCGGCGGTGCCAGAGCTCTTTAGGCCAAAGACGGCGTCCTCAAACACCCATGCACGCTCAAACTTGTGCCCATGGCGCTCCTCCAGACGACGCAGCGCCAGCTCGTACACATCGGGGAACTGCTTGGAGCGGCCCGCCTCGCCTGTGGTGGTCACAAACTCCATGTATGCATCGAGCCCGGCGCCAGCAAGGGCGAACTGCACCAACTCGGCCGGCGTGGACGTGGCCACGCACATGGCAATACCGGCCTCCTGTGCCTGCTTCAAAAATGCAAGCAGGCCCTCGCGTGGCGGCACCTTGGAGTAGCCATCGATCAGGATGTCGCTCAACTCGCGGTAGAGCTCCTCGCCATTTTCACCAATGTCCCAGGTGTCGTGGTAGGCCTGGCACTCATCCTCGAGCGACAAATGTTCAAACTGGGCAAAATCGTCGACCGTCACGTCAACTCCGTGGCGGTGCAATAACTCTGGCTGGGCATAGGCCCAAACGGGGGTGCTATTAACCAGCGTGCCGTCGCAATCGAAAATAAAAGCGACATTGGGGGCGGCGGTCTGGGACATAAACGAACCTTTCGATGTCAAATGGTAAACATCCTGATAAAAACGTTTTACCAAACGTCAAACTAACAATCTTGAAACCCTAATTGGTAAAACTGTCAAGAGTTTTACCATCGCAAATCTGCCAGTGGTATAAACATGGCGCTCACCGATTAAAAGCCACCGCAAATCCACTTTCGTTCATAAAACTAACGTACAGGTGTTATCGTAGTTTCTGCCGAAAGTTCCACCGAGCACGCGAAGTGGAACGAATCATAGAACAATCGCCGTCCCTTCGATTCGTGCAGCCCTGGACCTTTCGCATTTAGTCACCAAGGCAACACGCTGCCGCGTCATGATGGGATCAAACGTGAGCGATACAAAGCTGAAGCCAGTAATCAAAAAGCCCGCAACCCGCAAGCCGGCTCCGCACGCACCGGAGCTCTCCAAGGACGATGTCTATCTGTTTGGCATTGGCATGTGGGAGCGCAGCTGGGAAAAGATGGGCGCGCACCCCGATACGCAGAACCGTACGCGCGGCTGGCGTTTTTGCGTTTGGGCGCCCGACGTAAAGAGCGTCCATGTCATTGGTGAATTTAACGACTGGGATGAAGAAGCCAACCCGCTGGTGCCCGTGCATACGAGCGCTATCTGGGAAGGCTTTATTCCTGGCGCCGAGCAGGGCCAGCTCTATAAGTACCTCATCGAGACCAACGAGGGCGAAAAGCTCTACAAGGCCGATCCATACGCCTTCAAGGCCGAGTGCCCTCCGGGTACCGCGAGCGTGCTGTGGACCCTCGACGGCTATAAGTGGAACGACGGCGCGTGGCTCAAGCGCCGCGCCGGCCACAACCACATGTCGCAGCCGCTCAACATCTATGAGGTGCATATTGGCTCGTGGAAGCGCCACGGCGACGCACCACAGGGCGAGCCCGACGAGTACGGCAACTATCCCGGCCCCATGGATCCCTTCCCCGCGCAGCGCGGCGAGTTCTACACCTACGATGACCTGTCGGTGGAGCTCGTGGACTACGTACGCGACATGGGCTATACGCATATCGAGGTCATGCCGCTCATGGAGCATCCCTTCGATGGCTCCTGGGGTTACCAGACGACCGGCTACTATGCCGCCACGTCGCGCTACGGCGACCCGCAGCAGCTCATGCACTTTATCGATGCGTGCCACGAGGCGGGCATCGGCGTGATCATGGACTGGGTGCCCGGCGGTTTTTGCGCCGACTCCCACGGCCTTGCCACCTTTAACGGCCATATGCTGTTTGAGCACGAGATTCATCCCAACTGGGGCACGCATAAGTTCGATTTCGCCCGCGGCGAGGTCCGCTCATTCTTGGTCTCCAACGTGCTGTACTGGCTTGAGAACTTCCACGTGGACGGCATTCGCATGGACGGCGTGTCCAGCATGCTGTACCTCAACTTTGGCATCGATGATCCCGTCCAAAAGAAGTTCAATAAGTACGGTACCGAGGAGGACCTGGACGCCAGCGCGTTTATCCGCCAGGTCAACTGCGCCGTGGAGGCCCATTTCCCCGACGTGATGATGATGGCCGAGGAGTCCACCGCGTGGCCGCTCGTGACCTATCCGCCGCAGGACGGCGGCCTGGGCTTCCACTATAAGTGGGACATGGGCTGGATGAACGACACCCTGCACTACATGCAGACCGATTTTCCCTGGCGCCCCGGCAACCACGGCCTGCTCACGTTCTCCATCATGTACGCCTTTACCGAGAACTTCATCTGCCCGCTGAGCCACGACGAGGTTGTGCACGGCAAGTGCTCGCTCATCGGCCGCATGCCGGGCGACTGGTGGCGCCAGTTTGCCGGCCTGCGCACGCTCGCCTTCTACCAGATGACTCACCCCGGTGCCAAGCTCAACTTTATGGGCAACGAGATCGGCCAGTTTATTGAGTGGCGCTACTACGAGTCTATTCAGTGGTTCTTGACCGAGCAGTACGAGACCCACCGTCATCATCAGGCGTTTATCAAGGCGCTCAACCACCTGTACACCGCCGAGCCCGCCCTGTACGAGCGCGGCTACACCGACGACGGCTTTACCTGGATCGACGCGGACAACTCCAAGCAGTCCATCGTGAGCTTTGTGCGCCAGGGCGAGGACGTCGATGACGACCTGGTGATCCTGATCAACTTTGACCCGGCGAGCTACGAAAGCTTCCGCGTGGGCGTGCCGCGCGAGGGCGACTGGGAGGTCATCTTCGACTCCGACCGTCCCGAGTTTGGCGGCAGCGGCTATGCCGGCGAGGAACCCTACACCTGCTCGAGCGAGCCCTATCCCTGGAACGGGCAGATGGACTCCATCGAGATTAAGGTGCCCGGTCTGGCAGGCGTGGTGCTTAAGCGCCGCGGACCCAGCAGCTATAAGCCGCCCTTGGTTGAGAAGCCCAAGAAGGCGACGCGTAAGCGCACGTCCTCGGTAAAGCCCAAGCCCGCGGCTGCTAAGAAGACTGCGGCAAAGGCGAAGACTGCCAAGTCTGCCACCAAGCCCGCTTCCAAGACCACGGCCAAGAAGGCGGCCACCAAAAAGACTGCTCCCAAGGCCAAGGCAGCTGCTGTTAAGGCTCCTGCCAAGAATGCGTAACAAAGGCGTTACCACTGTAATTACCCGCCCCGCCGGGGCGTAGGATACATGTCATAACCGTTCCGGGAGAAACATCCCCGGGGGAAAGGAACGTATGAATAAGATCTTCGACAACAAGCAAGAGTTTACCGAGCTCTATCGCGATGCCGTCATGAGCATTAGCGGCAAGAGCGTCGAGGCCGCCAGCGATCTGGACCGCTTTAACGCCCTGGCCAAGCTCGTGGCCGAGAAGGCCCGCACCGTTGCCACCAAGAGTGACGCCCGTGTTACCGCCGAAGGCAAGAAGCGCGTGTACTACTTCTCGATCGAGTTTTTGATCGGCCGCCTGCTCGACAACTACCTGCTCAACTTTGGCGTGCGCGATATGGTCGCCGAGGCGCTCGACGACATGGGCTTTGACCTGTCCGTCATCGAGAACCAGGAGCCCGATCCGGCACTGGGCAACGGTGGCCTGGGCCGTCTGGCCGCGTGCTTCCTGGATTCCATGGCAGCCGAGGGCATTGCCGGCTACGGCAACGGTATGCGCTACCGCTACGGCCTGTTTAAGCAGGAGATCGTCAACGGCAGCCAGGTCGAGGCCACCGACGAGTGGCTCACCCACGGCTATCCCTGGGAGGTCCGTCGCCAGGACAAGGCCGTGACCATCAAGTTTGGTGGCCGCGTCGAGGGCTTTGAGGAGAACGGCCGCACGTTCTACCGCACGGTGGACACGCAGGACATCCTGGCTGTCCCCTATGACATCCCCGTTGTGGGCTATGCCGGCGAGACCGTCAACAAGCTGCGCGTCTGGGCCGCCGAGCCGGTCGAGGAGCACTTCGATCTGGAGGCCTTCAACCGCGGCGACTACGCCCTGGCCGATGCCGAGCGCGCCGAGGCCGAGGCCATCAGTGCCATCCTCTACCCCAACGACGCTGGCGAGCACGGCCGTCTGCTGCGCCTGAAGCAGGAGTACCTGTTTGTTTCGGCCGGCATCTACAGCCTGCTCGACACCTTTGAGAAGGAGCACGGCGAGAACTGGGAGCTGCTGCCGCAGTTTGTGGCCATCCATACCAACGATACCCACCCCGCCATGTGCGGCCCCGAGCTCATGCGCATCCTCATCGATGAGAAGAAGCTCGAGTGGGATGACGCCTGGAACATCGTGACGCAGGTCGTGAGCTACACCAACCACACCATCCTGCCCGAGGCTCTGGAGAAGTGGCCCATCGGCACGTTCTCCAAGCTCCTCCCCCGCGTGTACCAGATCATCGACGAGATCAGCCGTCGCTGGCACGAGTCGTTCGACACCACGCAGGAGGGTTGGCAGGAGCGTCTGCGCCAGACCGCCATTCTGTGGGACGGCGAGATTCGCATGGCCAACCTGTCCGTGATCTGCAGCCATAGCGTCAACGGCGTGGCCAAGATTCACTCCGACATCATCAAGAACATCGTGCTCAAGGACTTCTATGCCCTGACGCCCGAGAAGTTCAACAACAAGACCAACGGCATCTCGCACCGTCGCTTCTTTGCCGAGGCCAACCCCACCTACGCCAAGCTCGTGACCGAGGCCATTGGCGACAGCTGGCTCAAAGACGCCTTTGAGCTTGAGAAACTCAAGGAGTTTAAGGACGACACCGAGTTCCTGAAGGCCGTGGGTGCCTCCAAGCGCGCCAACAAGGAGCGTCTGGCCGCCTACGTCAAGGCCGAGACCGGTCTGGTTATCGACCCCAACACCGTCTTCGATGTCCAGGTAAAGCGCTTCCACGCCTATAAGCGCCAGCTCATGAACATCATGAAGGTGATGGACATCTACAACCGTCGCATCGCCGATCCTAACTTCCACGTGACGCCGACGACCTTCATCTTTAGCGGCAAGGCTGCCTCGAGCTACACCTTTGCCAAGGAGACCATCCGCCTCATTAACTCCGTGGCCGACGTCATCAACAACGATGCCCGCGTCAACGAGGTCATGAAGGTCTGCTTTATCCCCAACTTCCGTGTGAGCAACGCTCAGCTCATCTACCCGGCCGCCGAGATCTCGGAGCAGATCTCCACGGCCGGCAAGGAGGCCTCGGGCACATCCAACATGAAGCTCATGATGAACGGCGCCATTACGCTGGGCACCCTCGACGGCGCCAACATCGAGATCGCCGATCTGGCCGGCCGCGAGAACGAGGCCATCTTTGGTCTGACCGCTCCCGAGGTCGAGCAGCTCTGGGCGTCGAACAGCTACTTTGCGTGGGATACGCTCAACGGCGACCGCGAGCGACTGGGCCGCGTGATGGACGAGCTCAAGGACAACACCTTTGCGGGTCTTTCGGGCAACTTCGAGAGTATCTACAACGAGCTCATGAACAACAACGACCCCGACCTGGTCATGGCCGACTTCCGCAGCTACGTGGATGCATGGGAGAAGCTCACGAACAGCTACGGCGACCAGGAGACCTGGAACCGCAAGGCCCTGCTCAACACCGCCTCGAGCGGCTGGTTCTCAAGCGACCGCACCATTCGCGAGTACCGCGACGAGATCTGGCACGCGTAAAGGCGCGCGAGCTCCCTTTGCCGCACGGCATTACTCGACGGGCGCGACCGAGCGCCGCGCCCGTCGCTAATGGGTTTAGGAACATCGATGACAGAAGGAGAAATCGATGAGTAAGAAAGAATGCATCGCGATGCTCCTCGCAGGAGGACAGGGCAGCCGATTGGGGGCACTCACCCAAAAGATCGCTAAGCCGGCGGTTAGCTTTGGTGGCAAGTTCCGCATTATCGACTTTTCGCTGTCCAACTGCTCCAACTCGGGCATCGACACGGTGGGCGTTCTGACGCAGTACCGTCCCTACCTGCTGCATGCCTACGTGGGCTCCGGCGAGGCGTGGGATCTGGACAGCCGTGACGGCGGCGTGTCGATCCTGCCGCCGTACGAGACGCAGACCGGCGGCGCCTGGTATGCGGGCACGGCCGACGCCATTACGCAGAATCTGGACTACATCAAGGCCAACGACCCCAAGTACGTCCTGATTCTTTCGGGCGACCATCTGTATCGCATGGACTACCGCAAGATGCTCAAGACGCACATTGAGAACAACGCCGACCTCACGGTGAGCGTTATGCCCGTGCCGTGGGAGGAGGCCAGCCGCTTTGGCATCCTAACCACCGACCCCGAGGACGGCCGCATCACCAAGTTTACCGAGAAGCCCGATAAGCCCGATTCGAACCTCGCGTCCATGGGCATCTACATCTTCTCAGCCGACGTGCTGATTGAGGCGCTCGAGGAGGACGCTCTGGACCAGCGCTCGAGCCACGACTTTGGCAAGGACATCATCCCCAAACTGCTCGGTGAGGGCAAGCGCCTGTACAGCTACGAGTTCCACGGCTTTTGGAAGGATGTCGGCACCATCGCCAGCTTCCACGAGACCTCGATGGACCTGCTGGGCAACAACCCCGAGTTCGATCTGTTCGACAAGCACTTCCCCATCATGTCCAACATCACCACGCGTCCGCCGCACTACATTGGCCCGGACGGTCGCTTGGACGACTGCCTGGTCTCCAACGGCTGCAAGATCTACGGCACCGCTCGCCACTCGATCCTTTCGACCGATGTCATCATCGAGGAGCGCGCCGTGGTCGAGGACTCCGTGCTGCTGCCGGGTGCGCACGTTAAGAGCGGCGCGCACATCTGCCGCGCTATTTTGGGCGAGAACTCCACGGTCGAAGAGGGCGTGAAGCTCGGCTCTGTCGATACCACCAAGGATACGGCCGTCGTTGGAAATGACGTCGTTATCGGGAAGGGGGAATGATCCGATGATCAATCGCAAGGCCATCGGTTATATCACCGCTAACTACTCTTCGACCTACGGCAGCGTGCTGCTCAAGGACCGTCCCATCGCGTCCGTTCCGTTTTTGGGCCGCTACCGCCTGATCGACTTTCCGCTGTCCAACATGATGAATGCCGGCATTAAGACCGTCGGCGTCGTCATGCCGGGCAACTACCGCTCACTGATCGACCACGTGGGCTCGGGCAAGGACTGGGGCCTGGACCGCAAGAAGGGCGGCCTGTTCATGGTGCCCGGCAACGCGTATGGCACCACCAAGGGCGGCATGCGCTTCCTGCTGCGCGACATCATCTCCAACAAGACGCTGTTCCAGCGCTCGGACAAGCCCTACGTTGTGATGATGGGCACCAATATCATCTTTAACATGGACCTCAACACCATCATCGACGCGCACGAGAACTCCGGTGCCCAGATGACCGTGGTGTACTGCAAGGCCACGCGCAACGTCGATGACGAGACCAAGCTCGAGATTAACGAGAACGGCCGCCTGACGGGCGTGAGCGCCGGCGTCGTGTACGGCGACAACGCCTCTATGGATTGCTGCATCGTCAACCGCGAGACGCTGCTCGAGATCATCGACCACTACCAGGCCGCCGACTATCTGGACCTGCTCGAGGCACTCCAGGGCGACTTTGGCAACATCGATGTGTGCAGCTACGAGTACAAGGGCGAGGTCGTGGGCGTGTTTAGCGAGAAGTCGCTGTATCGCCGCAGCATGGACCTGCTCGACCAGACCGTGGCCGACCAGCTCTTCGATCCCGAGCGCCCGATCCTGACCAAGGCTCACGACGTGCCGCCTTCGCGCTACGCGACCGGTAGCCACGCCTGCAACTCGATCATCTCGGCCGGCTGCATCATCAAGGGAACCGTGCGCAACTCGATCCTGTCGCGCGGCGTCGTGGTCGAGGAAGGCGCTTCGGTGACCAACTCGATCATCAACCAGAGCTGTATCATCAAGAGCGGCGCCCGCGTTGAGAATGCCATCCTGGACAAGAACAACGTTGTTCCCACCAACACCGAGCTTCGCGGCACGCCCGAGAACATCTTGGTGCTGGGAAAGGCTCCGTTAACTTCCGACACCACCATCGTACGTTAACGTTGGCACCGCAACATCGCTCGTAACATGTAGAATAGCCGCCCGGTTAGCGCCAGGCGGCTATTCTCGAATTGCAACATGGGAGACAATATGGCAAAAACCAGCAAAAAGATGCAGATCGTGTTTGCCTCGGCCGAGTGCGCACCGTTTGTGAAGACCGGTGGCCTGGGCGACGTGGCAGGCTCGCTGCCTGCGGCGCTTGTGCGCGCCGGCGCCGAAGTCATCGTGATGGTGCCCAAGTACGCCACCATCAAGGACGAGTACAAGGCGCAGATGGAGCACTTCTCCGACTTTTACGTGAGCCTAGGCTGGCGCAATGAGTACTGCGGTCTCGAGAAGCTCGAGCACGACGGCGTCACCTATATGTTCATAGACAACGAGCGCTACTTTGCGCGCGACTATCCGTACGGCTTCTTTGACGACGGCGAGCGTTTTGCGTTCTTCTCCAAGGCTATCACCGAGAGCCTGCAGCACCTGCCGGCCGGCTTTGAGTGCGACATCCTGCACTGCAACGACTGGCAGACGGCGCTGGCGCCCGTGTTTTTGCGCGAATTCTATCAGGGCCTGCCGCTGTATGACCGCGTTAAGACCGTGTTCTCGATCCACAACGTGGCGTTCCAGGGCCAGTTTAGCGACACCGTGATGGAGGACATCCTGGGTGTGGCGCACATTCCGGCAGCCGCCTCGCAGCTGCGTTGCGACGCTTGCAGCATCAACTACATGCTGGGCGCCCTGCGCTATGCCGACGCCATCACCACGGTGAGCCCCACCTATGCCAACGAGATCCAGACGCCCGAATTTGGCGAGGGCCTGGACGGCGTTCTGCGCGAACGTTCGTACGCGCTGCAGGGCATTTTGAACGGCATTGACGTGGCGGGCTTTGACCCGGCGACCGACAAGCGCATTGCCGCCAACTACACGGTTGAGGACCGTTCCGGCAAGGCTGTGTGCAAGGCCAAGCTGCAGGAAGAGCTGGGGCTCGAGGTTCGCGACGACCGTCCGCTTATGGTCATGGTCACGCGTCTGACGCGCCAGAAGGGCTTGGACCTGGTCATGTACGCGCTCGACCGCATCCTGGCCGGCGGCGTGCAGGTGGCGGTGCTGGGCACCGGCGACCGCGACTACGAGGACGGACTGCGTTACTTCCAGGACAAGTACCCCGGCACCATGGCCGCACGCGTCGAGTTCGATCCTGCGCTGTCGCAGCGTATGTATGCCGCCGCCGACATGTTCCTGATGCCTTCGAAGTTTGAGCCCTGCGGCCTGTCGCAGATCATCGCCATGCGCTACGGCACCCTGCCGATTGTTCGCGAAACCGGTGGTCTGAAGGACACCGTGCAGCCATACAACGAGTTTGCCGGCGAGGGCACGGGCTTCTCGTTTACCAACTTTAACGGCGACGAGATGGGCGACGCGGTGTTCCGCGCGGCTCGCCTGTTCTGGGATAACCGTGAGGCCTGGGATCAGCTGGTCACGCAGGCCATGAGCCAGGACTTTAGCTGGACGCGCTCGGCTGATAAGTATCTTGACCTGTACTTCTTTATGCATCCGGAAATCGAACGCCCGGCAGCCGTGGTTGAGGCTGCGACTGAGGAGCCTGAGGCTGTTGAGGAACCCAAGGCCGAGGAGAAGCCGGTTGAGGCTGAGCCTGAGGTGAAGGCTGAGGTTGCTCCTGAGGCAGAGGCCGAGGTCAAGCCCGCTGCAAAGCCCGCAGCTAAGAAGACCACGGCCCGCAAGACGACGGTCAAGAAGGCTATGACGACCAAAGCTGCTGCCACCAAGACCGCCGCAGCAAAGACGACTGCTGCCAAGGCAACGACCGCGCGCAAGCGCACGACCGCTGCTGCCAAGAAGGCCGCAGAAGCCGAGGCTGCTCCCGAGGTAAAGGCAGAGGTCGTTGAGACCAAGCCTGCCGTCAAGGCTCCGGCAAAGCCCGCCGCCAAGAAGACGACCACGGCCGCCAAGAAGGCAACGGCAGCCAAGAAGACCACGGCAACGAAGTCGACGACCACGAAGGCCGCCACGACCAAGGCAGCCGCAAAGCCAGCCGTCAAGGTCGAGGAGACGCCCGCCGAGTCCAAGGCGGAGGCAGCCGTCGAGGACAAGCCCGCCGCCAAGACCACCACGCGAAAGCGCACGACGACGGCCAAGAAGACCACGGCAAAGACCACGACTCCCAAGGCTGAGACTAAGCCCACTGCTGCCAAAGAGGAGCCCAAGGCCGAGGTGAAGACCAAGCCGGCGCCGAAGGCCGCTGAGGCCAAGGCCGCACCGAAGGCTACGGCCAAGCCCGAGCCCGCCAAGGAGACTCCGGTCTCCCCCGCCGCTCCGGCAGAGAAAAAGGCCCCGTCCAAGAAGACGTCCGTCCGCAAGGCAACGGCCACCCGCAAGCGCCGCTAGCCCACAGACGATTCAAAACCTCATCAAACCCTAAGTAAGGGGCGCTCCAACCGAGCGCCCCTTCTCTGTAGGTAGTTGGTAAAACGATTTTCTAGGACAACCGTTCGCCGATGGTAAACGGATGTTGTTTATACAGCCTGTGCACAACAGATATACTTACAACTTGTGCGTAAAGCCATGGCCCGCAGGCCGTGATTCTATTGAACTGGACCGTATTATGAGATTGATACACAACAGCCGTCTTCCGCAGTTTCGCACTCCGTTTGGCGCTGTGACCACTGGAACTACCCTTTCGCTCTCCGTGATTCTGGAGGATGCCGACCCCAACCAGGCAACGCTTACGCTGCGCACCTGGGTCGATGAGGTCGGTGAGTCTCGGTATCCCATGACACACGAGGGCGACGGCATATTTACCGTAGAGCTTGAGTGCACCGAGCCCTGTCTCATCTGGTACAGCTTTATCTGCAATATCGAGGGCCAGCCCGAGGTTCGCCTGGGCGCGCCGCAAGGTCGCACCGGCGGCGAGGGCATAACCTACGACTACGCCGAAGTGCCGTCGTTCCAGGTCACCGTCTACAAGCACCGCGAGAACCGTCCCACCTGGTACGAGCGCGGTATGGTCTACCAGATCTTCCCCGATCGCTATGCTCGCGACGAAAACTGGCGCGAGCGCACGCTGGCCGAAGTCGAAAAGCCACGCAACGGAATCCAGCGCCGCATGGTCGAGGACTGGAACGAGCCGCCCGTGTACGAGCGTGCCGAGGACGGATCCATCAAGACCTGGGACTTTTACGGCGGCTCGCTCAGGGGTATCCAAAATGACCTGCCCCGCATCGCGGAGCTGGGCTTTACGGCCATCTACCTCAACCCCATCTTTGAGGCCGCGAGCAACCACCGCTACGACACGGCCGACTACACCAAGATCGACCCAATCCTGGGCACCGAGCAGGATTTTACCGAGCTGTGCCAGGCAGCCGAGAAGCTGGGCATCTCCATCATCCTGGACGGCGTCTTTAACCATACGGGTGACGACTCCATCTATTTCAACCGCTACGGCAACTACCCCGGCGTGGGCGCGTGGCAGAGCGAGGATTCGCCGTGGCGCGATGCATTTTATTTCCACGAGGACGGCTCGTACGACTGTTGGTGGGGCGTGGGCAATATGCCCGCCATCAATGAGAGCTCCGAACTGGTACGCGAGCGGCTCCTGGGCAAGGACGGCGTCATTCGTAAATGGCTGCGCGCCGGCGCTCACGGCTGGCGTCTGGATGTGGCCGACGAACTTTCCGATGACTTCCTGACCGAGATCAAGAAGGCAGTACTTGCCGAAAAGCCCGATGCGCTGTTGCTCGGCGAAGTCTGGGAGGACGCCTCCAACAAGATCAGCTATGGCCATCTGCGTCGCTACCTGCAGGGATCGGAACTCGACTCCGCCATGGATTACCCCTTCCGCGACATGGTCATCGGCTTTTTGATGGGCTACAAGAACGCCTACGAGGCCGCTGAGGATATCGAGACCCTGCGCGAGAACTACCCGAGCGAGGCATTGTCCTGCGCGCTCAACCTGCTCTCGAGCCACGACCGCCCGCGTATCATCTCGGTGCTCGGCGGCGGCCCCGACGAGTCGCAGCTGCCTGAATGCGAGCGCAGCAAATGGCGCCTGGACGAGAACTCGATGGGCCTGGCCAAGAGCCGTTTTTGGCTCGCGACGCTTATGCAGATGACCTTCCCGGGCGTTCCCTCAATCTATTACGGTGACGAATACGGCTTGGAGGGTCTCACCGATCCGGGCAATCGCCGCACCATGCCGACCACGGAAAACCTGCACGACTTCGATACGTTCGCGATCGTCAAGAACGCATCTGCTGTGCGCCGCGCGCTGCCGTTTATGGTAGACGGTGAAATCAAGGCCTTCGCGCTCAATGATGAGGTGCTGGCATACAACCGCACGGGCAAGGATGGCGAGTCCGCGACGGTTATCATCAACCGTAGTCTGCGCAATTCGCACCGCGTGACGATTCCGGCGCTCGGCGAATGCGCGAGCGATGTGATTAGCGGTCACGAGTGCGAGATCCACAACGGCACGGTCACGCTCGATTTGTATCCGCTGGGCTCGTCGATCATCTATCACCATACCGAGCAGCGCCTGCAGGAGCCACTCGATCACGGCGCGGGCGTTGTGTGCCATATCACCTCGGTACCGACCGATGACGGCAAGCCCGGCACGATCGGCGCACCCACGCGTCGCTTTATCGACCATCTGTCCGCTATGGGCATGCGCTACTGGCAGGTCCTGCCCGTCAACCCCACGGACTTCTTCCGCTCCCCTTACGCCGGTCCTTCGGCCTTTGCAGGCAATATCGACCTGCTGCCCGAGAGCCGCGAGGAGCTGGCCGCCGACTTTGAAACCTGGAAGGCCCGCGGCGGCGAAGATGCAGACCCGCTCTACACGGCATTTAAACATCGCAATGCCGACTGGCTCGAGAAGTACTGCGTCTACATGGCCGTTAAGAAGTACTTTGAGGGCGAGTCGCGCCACGATTGGCCGGCCGATGTCGCGCGCTACAACGAGCGTCTGATTGACGACAAGCGTTTCCACGACGAGGCAGAGTTGCAGGCGTACATGCAGTACCGCTTTGACCTGGCCTGGTGCGAGCTCATGAACTATGCACACAAGAAGGGCATCGAGGTCATCGGCGATATCCCCATGTATGTCTCGGACGATTCGGCCGACGCGTGGAGCGAGCCCGAAAATTTCTGGCTGTCCGATACCGGCAAGGCAATTGAGATTTCGGGCGCGCCGCCCGACAACTTTGCGCCCGAGGGTCAGGTGTGGGGCAACCCGACGTTCCGCTGGGACCACATGAAGCAGAACGGCTATAGCTGGTGGATGGATCGCCTGCGCCGCGCGTTTTCGCTCTACGACCGCGTGCGCCTGGATCACTTCCTGGGATTCCACAGCTACTTTAGTATCCCCGCGGGCAAGGCTTGCGCCGACGGTCGCTGGCTGGCGGGCCCGGGCAAGGACCTGTTCCAGACCGCCTACGACGAGCTAGGTCCGCTCAACTTTATCGCCGAGGACCTGGGCTATTTGACGCCCGGTGTTCGCGCCATGGCTTCGACCTGCGGTTTCCCCGGCATGGACGTGCTGGAGTTTAGCGACTACGACGTTCGTCGAGGTGTGCATCCCACGCCCGGCAAGATTCTGTACACCTCGACGCACGATACGTCGACGCTGGCCGGTTGGTGCACGCGTTCCTTTGCGGGTGGCGACGTGCCGAGCGGTGTTGAGGTGGCGTCCAAACTGATGAGCGACGCGCTGGCAAGCGACGCTCCCCTGGTGATGATGCCGCTGCAAGATGTCTTGGGGCTGGGCGACGACGCGCGCATGAACGTTCCGGGCGTGGCCACGGGCAACTGGACCTGGCAGGCTGACGAGGCCGACGTTGCGGCCGCTGAGGGCAAAACCGCACAGCTCCTGCGCAACACGCATAGATTCTGGGGCGAAGCGTGATAAAACGCCCGATATAGGGTACAGTTACAGACGTTTGAATTTTTGCGGGCAGAGTAATCTGCCCGCTTTGTGCTGAAAAGGAAGTATTATGGCGCGCTACGATTACAAGTGCTCGAGCTGCGGCAACGTGTTTGAGGTTGAGCATCCCATGTCCGAGACCCCCGAGGTCGTGTGCCCCAGCTGCGGCGCTCCGGCCGCCAAGACGTTCTCGGCCAGCGGTATTAAATTTGAGGGCAGCGGCTTCTACAACACCGACCAGCGCAGCGGCGGCTCCAGCACCAGCGCCACCAGCGGCTGCTGCGCCAACTGCCCGCACAGCCACTAGAAACCAATCAGCCCCGCGACCAACACCAATCGCGGGGCTGATTCTTTAGCTGCCCAGGTTTCCTTATGAGTTGCGGTGAAATAAGGACTGTTTGGCAGGTAGGAGCTGATATTCAATCCCTATTTCACCGCAACTTAGTCGTTACTTGCGGACCAGGCGGGCGCAAAAGTGACCGTCGTAGGAATCGGCGTTTATGGGGACGCTTTGGAAGAGGCCTCGGTCGTTTTGGCGTACGGAGACGAGCTTCTTGGCCGGATCGAACTCGGGAAGTTGCAGGATCTGCGCCTCGGAGAGCGGCTCCAGGCTAAAACCGGTGCCCTCGGGAGAGTTCAGGAAAGCGTCCACCACCTGCGTGTTCTCCTCGTCGAAAACCGAGCACGTCGCATAGATGAGCTCGCCGCCGGCAGCCACGCGCGCAGCAGCCTCTTTGAGCATCGTAAGCTGCAGTTTGGGCAGCTCAACCGTCACATCTTTTTCGGTCAGGCGCCACGGGATCTCGGGATGACGGCGCATGGTACCGGTGCCCGAGCACGGAGCATCAATAAACACCGTATCGAACAGGGCAGGTTTGCCAAGCATGGCATCAAACGATGTGAGCACCTCATCAAGCTCGCAGGCATCACCCGAAACCGTACGAACGCCCTGAATACCGGCCTTATGCAGGCGAGCGAGATTCAGATCGCACTTGCGATCATGCAGATCGAGCGCCGTATGCTGACGCTCATAGCCCGCACGCTTGGCCTGGCACATCATCACATAGGTCTTGGTGCCACGACCGGCACCAATCTCAAGGCAGCTACCAGGGCGCGTGGCAGCCGTGGCGATAAGCTGCGCGTTAAGATCAGATGCCACCGCGGCAGCACGCTCAAACACACACGAAGCAACGGTAACTTGAGCATCGACCGGGGCATGGCAGCCCGGGAAAACAGGCGCGACGAGCTGCGAGATATACGGATCGGGCTTAGTCGCAAAGGCGTTCTCATGCAGGGCCAGCGGCGCGGGCGCCAGATTGCCGGCGAAGCCGAGCGCACCCTCTGGAGTGTCAAACGACGCCATAATGCGAGCGCATAGCCAGCGAGGTAGACCCATCAGGCGCGACAGACGAACCAAACGTCGCTCAGAGTCATCCACATCGGACGCAGTAGCAAAGTCCTCAACGTGATCCGCAACCTTATGCAGTACAGCATTGGCCAAGCCGGCGGCGGACTTAGCACCGCAGCGAACCAGTTCAACACCCTGACTTACGGCAACGCGGCCAGGCGTATGCAGGTAGAGCATCTCGAAGGCCGAGATACGAAGCGCCATACGAACGCGCGGCGCAACCTTTTTGGGCTTATCGAGAAACTGATCGAGCAACTCGTCCAAAATACCCTGCGTGGCGGCCACGCCCAGCGCCAAGCGGGCGGCAAAAGCGGAATCGCGCTGGTCAATAACCTTGGCCGATGCGCGAGAGGACAGCACGTCGCGCGCATACATACCGCGGCGATCGGCCTCCATCAGCACATCGAGCGCAAGCTTGCGCGCGGGAGACAGCTTGCTCATGACAGAACACCCCAGGAAAGATCGGCACTCTGCAGACCGGCAGCCCAAGCAGAGGCAGCCATGGCACGCTTGCCGTCGGGCTTAACCTCGAGCAGCTCAACCGCACCATCGGAAAGGCCCAAGTAAACGCGCTTAGCCTGAACGAGAACTTGACCCTCGCCAAGCGACACATCAGTCGGCGCAGCATCGAGCACGCGCACGGTCTTGCCGGCAATCACGCAACGAGCAGGCGCGGCATCGGACGAAGCGAGCACATGACGCACGCAATCGAGCGCAGCCATCTGCGGATCCAGACGCATCTCCTGCTTGGAAATCTTGGCAGCATGAGTGACGAGCAACTCATCCTGCTCAGTCCAAACAGCCGAGCCATCGGCAAGCGAGGGAAGCGTATCGGCAAGCAGTTTGCCGCCAAGCTCACCAAGCTCCATCGTGAGCGCCTCGGCATGCTTACCGGCAACCGACGTAGACGCCTGCGCGCAATAAGCGCCAGTATCCACGCCATGCCCAATGCGCATAATGGAAACGCCAGCAATCTCATCACCAGCGAGAATCGCACGCTGAACAGGAGCAGCCCCACGCCAACGAGGCAGCAAGGACGCATGAACATTCACGATACCGAGCGCCGCCATATGCAGCACCTCATCGGGCAAAATGCAGCCATAGGCAGCCACGCAGAAAATATCCGCCTGGGCAGCCTGAAGCGCCTCAACAACCTCAGGCGTCATACGATTAGCCTCAATAACCGGCAACCCAAGCTCAAGCGCCTTGGCTTTAACAGGAGACGGCTCCAGCTTCTTACCACGCCCACGAACAGCATCAGGACGAGTAATAACAAGCGCAATCTCGTTCCCAGCCTCAACAAGCGAAACCAGCGAAGGCACAGCAAAATCAGGCGTACCCATAAACACAATACGCATAATTGTTAGTCTCCTCTCAACAATGAGCCGAGACGGCTACAAATAACAGCGGAAAGCCAAGTACCCAGCCTATCCGCAATAACAATTCAACAAGAACAAATATACCCAAAAACAAAGAAAGAGCCGCATAAAAGCAGCCCTCCCAACAAAGCAATTATCAGCGAAGATGCCCCTCCCTGGCCCAACGGCACCCGGGCGAACCGAGCCAGAACAACGCAGTCCCCGGTGCTGAGCGCCCGCATATCGTCCCGCGCGCAGTTTCGCAGCAAAGCGAGAATGTTTGAGCACGGGATGATATGCGGGCGCTCAGCACCGGGGACGGTGAGACCTACTCCGTCTCGCCCGGTCGAGCGCCGCGGGCCAGGGCGTCCTGGTACTCCTTGACGGCCTTGAGCCTCTGCATGGGCTTAAGGCGCTCGAACATGGTGTTGCCGTGCAGATGATCGATCTCGTGCTGCAGGCACACGCAGAACAAATCGCCCGTGGCCTCATAGCGAATCAGGTTGGCGTCCAAGTCGTACGCCTCGACCACGACATGGTCGGGACGCTCGATCTCGCAGCTAATGCCGGGGATGGACAGGCAACCCTCGCTAAACGGCACCAGATGGTCGCTCTGCTCAACAATGACGGGGTTAATGAGCACGTAGGGGTCATAGTCGTTCTTGTCGCTGTAGTCGCAGTCGATGGTGACGAGCTGAATGAGCTCGCCGATCTGCGGGGCAGCCAGGCCGCAACCGCCGTTCTCGAACATCATCTTCTTCATCTTCTCGGCAAGCGCCTCGATTGCCGGGGTGATCTCCTCGATAACGGCGCACTCCTGGCGCAGACGAGGGTCGGGCGACAGTACGATTCCGTTGGCTTCCATGGCCATCCTTTCGGGTTGTTACATCAAATCATAGGCGTCGACATCAACGCTCACGCTCACGCCGCGCACAGAGCCCACCTCTTTGAGGCAGACGTCGATATCATCAGAGACATGGTACCCCACGGGCGACTTCACAAGCAGATGGAAGCGGTAACGGTCCTTGGCTCTCTCGATTACACACGAAGCCGGGCCCAGCACCTGCGGCACGGCACTCCCCGCCCGCAAAAAGTCGGGCGCGGCGACATGCCAGCGGCGCTTGAGGAGCTTTGCAATGCGCCCGATGTAGTCCTGCGCATCGTCTCGGTTCGCCGACCACACCAAGATGTTGACCAGGCGAACAAACGGCGGGTACAGCGCGTCGCGGCGCTGCTCCAGGTCGTAGTCGGTAAAGATCGAGCGGTCGTGCTCGGCGACGGCGCGAATTACCGGGTCATCGGGCAGGTAGGTCTGGATGATCACCTCGCCAGGGCGATCGCCGCGACCGGCACGGCCCGCCACCTGTTCCAGCAGGTCGTAGGCGCGCTCCCCTGCGCGGAAGTCCGGCAGCTTGAGGGCGAAGTCGGCATTGACCACGCCCACGAGCGTGACCTCGGGAAAGTCGAGGCCCTTGGCGATCATCTGGGTGCCCAGCAACACGGCGCAATCGGCCACATCGAACTGCTCGAGCAGCTTTTTGTGCGCATCCTTGCCACGTGTGGAATCGGCATCCATGCGAATAATGGCGACATCCTCGGGAAGCATCTGGTGCAGTGCATCCTCAATCTGCTGAGTGCCCAGACCCATTTTTGCCAGGTAGCGACTGCCACATTTGGGGCAACGGCTCGTGGGTGCGGGATACGGCTGCACGCGCCAAGACGAACCGCATGTGTGACACTGCAGCGTGTGCGTGCGCTCGTGATACGTAAGCGCGGTGGAGCAGTGGTTGCAGGTGGGGACGCAGCCGCACTCGCGGCACATGAGGAATGGCGCAAAGCCACGGCGGTTGTGCAACAGCACGGCCTTCTCGCGGCGCTCGACCACACGCTCCAGGCCTTCCATCAGCGGTTTTGAGAACATGGAGCGGCTGCCGTGCGAGAACTCGCGGCGCAGGTCGGCAATGCGGACTGTCGGCAGCACGGCGTTTCCCGGGCGCTCGGGCATCTCGACGCGCGTCCAGGCGGCACCGTTATACGTGCCACGGCGGCAGCGGTCGAGGGCCTCAGCAGAAGGCGTGGCGGAGCCCAACACGAGCGGGCAGCGGTAGCGCCGCGCCATCTCGGCCGCCACCTCGCGCGCGTGGTAGCGCGGACTGGAGCCCTGCTTGTAGCTGGTCTCGTGCTCCTCGTCGATGATGATGAGACCCAGGTCGCTGAGCGGGCAAAAGAGCGCCGAACGCGCGCCGACGACAACGCGGGCGGCACCACTGGCAACCATGTCCCACTGGTCCAGGCGCTCGCCGGCCGAAAGGCGCGAGTGGAAGACCGCGACCGTCTCA
>CAJKFS010000022.1 GCA_905199225.1 uncultured Collinsella sp.
GGGGGCCAGCGGCAAGTCAAAAGTCCATACGCCTACAGGCGAAAGAACACCAAACTAGACTAGGCAGCCGGGCAGATCTTCTTGAAGAGCTCGATGACGTCGTCGAGCGTCGCCTCGCGCGGGTTACCCGGGAAGCAGGCGTCGGCCATGGCGTCCTTGGCCAGGACCTCGATCTCGTCAGCCTTCATGGCTTCGCAGACGTGCGGGATGTTCACGTCGGCGGAAAGCTGCTTAACGGCGGCGATAGCGGCGTCGGCGGCCTCGTCGGTGCTCATGCCCGTGGTGTCAACGCCCATGGCGACGGCAACCTTGGCCAGGCGCTCAGCGCAAACCGGCTTGTTGAACTCCATGGCGATCGGCAGCAGCATGGCACAGGCGACGCCGTGCGGGGTGTCGTAGTGAGCGGACAGGGTGTGAGCCATGGCGTGGTCGATGCCCAGGCCAACATTGGAGAAGCCCATGCCGGCGACATACTGACCAAGGGCCATGCCCTCGCGGCCGGAGCCGGGCTGACCGGACTTGGCCTCGGCAACGGAGTCGCGCAGGTTCTCGCTGATCAGCTTAATAGCCTCAAAGTGGAACATGTCGGAGAGCTCCCAAGCGCCCTTGGTGGTGTAGCCCTCGATGGCGTGGGTCAGAGCGTCCATGCCAGTGGAGGCGGTAAGGCCGGCGGGCATGGAAGCCATCATGTCGGGGTCGACGACGGCGACCTCGGGGGCGTCGTTGGTGTCGACGCACACGAACTTGCGAACCTTCTCGGGGTCGGTGATGACGTAGTTGATGGTCACCTCGGCAGCGGTACCGGCGGTCGTCGGCACGGCGATGGTGAACACGGCGTGGTTCTTAGTGGGAGCAACGCCCTCGAGGCTGCGGACATCGGCGAACTCGGGGTTGTTGATGATGATGCCGATAGCCTTGGCGGTGTCCATGGAGGAGCCACCACCAATGGTCACGATAGCGTCAGCCTCGGCGGCCTTGAAGGCCTCGACGCCGTCCTTGACGTTCTGGATAGTGGGGTTGGGCTTGATCTCGGAGTAGAGGCTCCAAGCGATGCCGGCAGCGTCGAGCTCGTCGGTCACCTTGGCGGTAACGCCAAACTTGACCAGATCGGGGTCGGAGCAGACGAAAATCTTCTTGTAGCCGCGACGCTGGAGCTCGCCGGGGATCTCCTTGATGGCGCCGGAACCATGATAAGAGATGGTATTGAGAACGAAACGATTAGCCATTGATAGCCTCCCATCGTGTGCGGGGCACCCATTACGCCCCGCGCTATAAGTCCCATCCTAACGCTTTTGAAACAAAAAACGCGTGAGAACGTCAAAGGTGTTAAAGCGTTTCAACGGAATAACGGAGCCCTAGTCCTTCCCTCCCGACAGCAGCGAAGGCTAGATTATAGGAGCAATCGCCCAAAGAATACGACCGACTCAGTCTATAAATTGTTTCTGTTTTAGCAATATATGTTTGACAATACGTTTATAAAAAGATACTTTATAGTTAATAACATGCATGCAGCAAATAACGTCATTCATTTTGTTAGAAATTGCCCATGCGGTTATTGCAGCTGCATCTACTGCAACGTACAGCGTAATTCTCCGCACGAAGCAGAAGACGGTTCCAATTCGATCGAGGCGATGACACGTGGTGGCTAGTGGTCCTAAATCGAGCAAGACGGCTACAAACGAATATCGAATCTCGATTGAAGGTAACCCTTATCCGCATACTCTGGCTCTCATCAACCCAGCGGGAGACAACCTCAACATCAAAAGACATGGGTTCACGGGTCCACTAGGACAGCTATTGAGTCTTAAATATACCGTTTATGACGATGCAAATGAAAAACTCTTCACTGTCGTCGACGGTGGTTTTAGCAACATGCCCAGGGTTGCGCTCATCATCGAACACAAGGAAGTTGCGGTGTTCGATTATGGTCTAAACAGACTTGAGATGAAGTGCGTAACGAACATACCGAATTACACAATAAAAGGTAACTTCCTATTTGGAGATTACGATATATTCAGCCAACGAGAAGTGAAGCTATCTTCAGTTATCGTCCTTCAATGTGATAAACAATCGAGCTTTAGCATACAGGTTTTGGATAAAGCCGAATTAGCCGCCGCAATTGGAATACCTACAGCCATTGCCCTTCTTAGGGCACGGATTGAAGAGCATCTCGAATAAATCGCAAAAAGCAGTTCGTAGCAACATTCAGGAGCTGGATAGTTTTTCTGGCTCCTGAATGTTGTTGCGAACATGCACCTTAGCGCTTAAGACTCCAAAAAAGGGGCGGCCGAGATGGCCGTCCCCTCCCAAATATTGATCAGTGCGACAAAGGGGCCAGCCCCTTGCCGCATTCGGTTACTTTCGGCAGCCCTCTTTCCAAGCCTCGGCCGCAACCTTCCAGCGTAAGCGCAAGTCGCGCTCGCGGTCGATGAACATGATGGCAAACGCGACAAACAGCAGCAAGCTCGCCACGACGATGGCATGCAGGCCCATGCGCTCAATACACCAGTTGCCCAGCACGGCGCCAAACACAAAGGTAAAGATCACGCCAAAGTACAGCACGCCGTTTTCCAAAAAGCCGCGCTTGTGAGTGATGATGTAGTCGTCCACGTTTTGCAGCGCATTGCGCAGGTTACCGATGCACATGGTCGTGGCGATGCCGTGACCATGTATCTTGCGGAAGCTCTCGACCTGCATGCCGCAGGCAAACGAGGTGAGGCAGTTGGCGAGCAAGTTGTAACCGCCACCGGGAATAAAGCTCACGCCCAGCAAGATGACGGCTTCAAAGAACACCGTCACTTGGCGCCAGTGAATCACGCTGCCAAACCGTTCGTGTACCAGGTCGGCAAGCATAATGCCCACAGCAAACGACACCACAGGAAAGAAGTAGCGCCCCGCAAGTGCCCAATTGCCCTCCGAGATGCTCACGCCCACCAGCAAGATGTTGCCCGTCTGTGCGTTGGCGAAAACATGATCGCGCCCAATGTACGAATACACATCCATAAAGCCACCGGCGAGCGCCAAGATGATGCCCAGCTCAATAGACTCCGATATCTGTTTGGCACGCTGCATCGTCGTGCATCCTCCTTGTTGACGACTCTCTCGTGCGTTGGCGGAAACATAGCCGCCGTTCATACTGTAACCCATTGACAACATGGCGTGCGCGCGAGACGGGTTCTCCAACGCGCAGATACACAGTCTGGAAACAAACAACACCCGCATCGACGCGCCGATCCGCTAGCTCATGTACTCCACCAGTCTTTTTAGCCCCGTCCCAAAAAGACTGGTTACAATTACGTGCAGCATACAAACACCGGGAGGGATCGTGGCAAAAAAGCCTCAGCACGCTCAGAACAACCAGCGCAGTCAGCAGGGCAAACAGGGCCAGCAGCAAAAGCGCGGCGGTAAGGCGCAGGGTGGGCACACCACGCATACCCCAGCAGCGCTCACACGCCCCTGGCGCCCGGGCCGCGATAAGTTCCTCCCCGTCAGTCGAGCCGACATGGATGCACGCGGCTGGGACCAGTGCGACTTTGTCTACATCTGCGGCGACGCCTACGTGGACCACCCCAGCTTTGGTATGGCCATCATCAGCCGCGTCCTCGACGCGCACGGCTACAAAGTGGGCATCATCTGCCAGCCCGACTGGACCGACCCCGCCAGCATCACGGTGCTCGGTGAGCCGCGCCTGGGCTTTTTGGTCAGCGCCGGCAACATGGACTCCATGGTCAACCACTATTCGGTGACCAAGCACCGCCGCCACACCGATGCCTATACCCCCGGTGGCGAGGAGGGGCGCCGTCCCAACCGAGCCGTCACGGTCTACGGCAACCTCATCCGCCAGACGTTCAAGGACGCCCCCATCATTATCGGTGGCATCGAGGCGAGCCTGCGTCGCCTGGCCCACTACGACTACTGGCAGGACAAACTCAAGCGCTCGGTGTTGCTCGACTCGGGCGCCGACATCCTCATCTACGGCATGGGCGAGCACGCGATTGTCGAGATCGCCGACGCGCTCGACGCGGGACTGCCCGTCGATCAGATTACCTATATCAACGGCACCGTCTACCGCACCAGCTCACTCGACGAGGTCTACGACTACGACCTGCTGCCCAGCTGGGACGACCTTGCCGCCGACAAGCTCAACTACGCGCGCAGTTTTAACGTGCAGCAGCAAAACATGGACCCCATCACCGGACACCGCCTGGTGGAGCCCTATCCCAACAGCGTCTATGTGGTACAGAACCCGCCGTCGGCGACGCTCACCACCGATGAGATGGACGAGGTGGCCGAGCTCCCCTACGCACGTGATTGGCATCCCGACTACGACGCGGCAGGCGGCGTGCCGGCCTTTGCCGAGATCAAGTTTTCCATTAGCTCCAACCGCGGCTGTTTTGGCGAGTGCTCGTTTTGCGCGCTCACCTTCCACCAGGGCCGCGTGCTGCAGATGCGCAGCCACGACTCGATCATGCGCGAGGCCGAGCTGCTCACGCGCGACCCGGAGTTTAAGGGCTACATCAACGACGTGGGCGGACCGACGGCCAACTTTAGCCGCCCGGCCTGCGACAAACAGCTCAAGCACGGCGTGTGCAAGAACAAGCGCTGCCTGTGGCCGAGCGTATGCAAGAACATGGTGGTCGACGAGAGCGGCTACACGCAGCTGCTGCGCGACCTGCGCCAGCTGCCGGGCGTCAAGAAGGTCTTTGTCCGCAGCGGCATCCGTTTTGACTACACCATGGCCGATGCCTCGGACGAGTTTTTGCGCGAGCTGCTGGAACACCATGTCTCGGGCCAGCTACGCGTGGCACCCGAGCACGTGAGCGACGCGGTGCTCTCCGTAATGGGCAAGCCGAGCCGCGCCGTCTACGATGCGTTCTGTCGCAAATTTGAGCGCTTGAACCGCGAATACGGACTCAAGCAGTATGTGGTGCCGTATCTGATATCGAGCCATCCCGGCTCGACGATGAAGGAAGCCGTGGACCTCGCCGAGGCCGTGCGCGACATGGGCTACATGCCCGAGCAGGTGCAGGACTTCTACCCCACGCCGTCCACCATGTCGACGTGCATGTACTACACCGGCGTGGACCCGCGCACCATGCAGCCGATCTATGTGGCGCGCGACCCGCACGAGAAGGCCATGCAACGTGCGCTCATCCAGTATCGCAAGCCCGAGAACTACAAGCTCGTGCGCGAGGCGCTGGAAAAAGCCGGCCGCCGCGATCTGATTGGCTACACCAAGCATTGCCTGATTCGTCCCGTGCCGCCGCGCCCGGGCGAGACATCTGCCAACGGCGGGCATGGAACCGGCAAGAAGGGCGGCAAGCCGCACGGTGGCGCCGGCAAGGGGCCCAAGGGTAGCAAGGGGCACAGCGGCATGTCGCGCGCACAGAACACTGCCGGTCGCAATCGCGCAGCCCAGGGGCGTCAGGGCGCCAACGGAGGCGGACGCCGCAACTAGGGCAGCGGTGCGCTCGCTGCGTCCACCCCACACGCGTGGCGCAGCGAACGCATTGCCTCAACGAGGATGACGCCGGCGATAGCGACCGTAATTGCCACATCGAGCGGCGTGTTCACAAACCAGAGCAACGTCATGAGATACGACCCGGCATTAAAGGCAAAGTGCAGCAGAATCGTGTAGCGGAGCTTTCCGGTCGTCACGAGCACCCAGCCAAAAATGAGGCCGGCAGCGCCCGCATAGCAGCCCTGCACCCAGTTCATATGCATAAAGCCAAAGATGGCCGCCTGCAGCACGATTGCCGCGGCGATACCCCACGTGCTTGGGGCCGCCCAAGGCACCATGGCGCCATCCTGCGCGCTCGCACGACGCCGGCGCTTCCAAAGTGGGCGGCACTGCGGATTAAACGCTCGGAGCGAAAACTCAAAAATAATGCCGCGCACCAGCAGCTCTTCACAAAATGGGGCGCCGAGTACCGTAGTCAGGACGGCGAGATAACTGGTGTCGCCCATGCCTGTTTCCTCGACAAGCTCGCTGTAGTCGGCCGCGGCATCGGGCAACAGCGACAGCGCGGCGTCGGTCACGTAGCCAACAACCACCTGCAGGGCCAGGCCGATCACGATAACGCAGGCGATGCGTTTCCACGCCCCACGCGCTCCCCCGCCGAGCGGGTGTTCGCTTTGCCGGCGTGCCATAAACGAACGCGGCCACAGATAACGCCACCACAGCAGCGCCATCAAAAACGATGCCGTCTGCGCGACGGCCTGAAGCAATTGAATGTCGAGGTCATCGATCGAAAAACCCATGAACACCGATGCGACGCCAAGGGCGGAAAACAAAACGACGCTCAGGGCAATATCGACAGCAACGACGCCAAAACAGGCAAGCGCCCAAATCATCGCATTGAGCATGCCAACCTCCTCCCGACGACTAGTCATTGGGAACGTTCTTCAACGACTAGCTGTTGGGGACAGTCTTTGCCAAAAGCCCCGCTGGGCGAGATGTCGAACGGGAAGGTGCCGCAGCGATTGAACGCGGCGATAAACATGCGGATGGCGTTGGACGGCGTGGTGCCCACGAGCTGGGTTGCCGCCGCGAAGGCTGCCTTCTCCTCGGGCAAGACCTTCGCGACTACGGGGGTCATGTGTTCTGCCATGGCGCTTCCTTTTTGAAACGACGGTAGTGCGGATAGATGCGGGCCACGCGGCTGGGCGACGGGCTGTGAAGGCAACCCGATTGGCCCGCATCCGGAGTTTGTTTCTGCGGCGTTGGTATTACTAGGTATTCCTAAGTATTACCCCGCAGATAGAATACCACACCCGACCCCATGGGGACGGAGGAAAACGAATCATTTTGTTGCTGAGTAAGTTTTTAGAGCGTGATGATGTCCGAGATATCGAGGGCTTGAGCGTCGACGACATCGTGCGTGGCGAGCAAGAGCGTGCGACCGTCGAGCAGGTCTAGCACGGCCTCGGCCGTCGCATCGCGCGCGGCGGCGTCCAGGCCGGTAAAGGGCTCATCCAGAATGACGGCACAGCCGCCACACAGCAGGGCTCGAGCGATCTCGACACGACGGCGCTGCCCGCCCGAAAGCTCAGCCACGCGAACATGCACGTCGATTCCCGGCACCAACCGGCGCAGCAAGGTCGTAGCGTTCGAAGCATCCACGCGCGCATCGGCACACACCAGCACGTTATCCAAAGCCGAGCTGCCCTCTACCAAGCGTGCATCCTGAAACACCATCGAGCACGGCGCGCACTCCCCCGCTGCCAACGAAAGCAGCGTCGACTTGCCCATGCCCGAAGCGCCCATCACGCAGATACGCCCACCCGCAGGCACGCGAAGCACCAGTCCGTCGAGCGCCGGCGCCCAGGACGCACGATCGCCCACGGCGAGCGCAAGCTCCGCGGCAGCCCTGCCGCCCGCAGAGCTGCCCGCACGCCCGCGACTACCACGCCCATGCGCCCGCACGGCAGTTCGCCATGCCACGGAACCCGAAGCCCACAGCAACCACACCAGCACGCGCTCGCATGCCCACGATGCCGCCACGACCAGCACGGTCCACGCCAGCAGGTCAGCCGTCTCGATGAGCAGCTTTGCCTGATAGATGCGCTCACCCACGGTGCCCACCGCCATGCCGATCAGCTCCGCCGCCACGCCGGCCTTCCAGCTCATGCCAATCACGGCGCGGGCGCACGAAAGCACAAACGGCAGGACTTCGCGCCAGGTATGGGCGCAAAACAGGCGCCAGCCGCGCACGCCATGCAGACGGAACATCTGCTCCAGCGGTTTATTCACCTGTGCCAAGCCCTCGGCCAGCGAAAAATACACGCCCGGCAGCGCCATCAAAAAGACCGCGGCGATGCTCACGCGCGCCGATCCCAACCAAATAAGCAGCAGGACCACCACGCAGGCAACCGGCGTCGCCTTAACAAACGAAAGTGCCGGAGCCACCAGGCGCGCAAACGCCCGCAACCGTGACGAAATCCCGGCAAGCACGCCACCACACACCGCGGCAAGCGCCAGCCCGCCCAGTATCCGCGCGCCCGAGCCCACCAAAATCGCCCAGGTACCGCCATCGCACACCAGGCGCAGCAGCGCCACGGCAACAGCACCCGGCCCCGGCAAGATCAGTGGCTGCGCCACCAGCACCGCCGCGAAGACCCACACGGCAAGCCAAAAGGCGGCGACGGCACCTGCTGCCGCCACCGCCTTCATACGCTCTGTCATTTGTCGAGCAAACGCACGCACGGGCTACTCCATGTAGTAGAAATCGTCAGCCGGAAGTTTACCACCCACGGCGCTCGCGTCCGCGTCGGACAGCACCTGCAGGTACCCACCGAGCGCCGCCTTCATATCTTTCCCCGTCTGGCACACGAGCATGCACCCGGGAATCGCCTTCTCGGCGATCTTGGCGTTGTCCACGATGCCGGCATCGACCACGGCCTGCGCCCAGTCTGCCGGCGCCGCATTGACAGCCTTAACGCTCGCCGCATGGCAGCTCAAGAACTCCGCCACAGCCTCGGGATGTTCCTCGGCAAACGCGCGGCGCACCACGGTCACGCCCGTCAGCAGGCGCGAACCCGTGTCACCTGCCAGCTCGTCCCACACATCGGTCAGACTTACCGGCGCTGACAGCTTGCCTTCGCTCTTGGCGATGGCAGCGGTCTTGAACGGCTCCGGCAGCACGCCCACGGCAGACGGATCGGCAAGCAGAGCCGAGAGCACCTCGGTAGGCTCGCTCTTAAACTCGAGCGTCACCTGGCCGGTCAGGCCCGCGCGCTCCAGCAGGAAGTTCATGACGTACTCCGGCGTGGCGCCCTTGCCCGTCATATAGACAGTATGGCCCGCCAGATCGCCAAACGAGGCCACACTCGCGTCGCCCGTCACAACGTTCAGCACGCCCAGCGTGTTGATGTCGATGACCTGCACCGCGCCCTCGGTCTTGTTGTAGAGTACGCTCGCCACGTTGGCGGGCACCAGGGCAATGTCGATATCGCCCTGAATGACCTTGGGCACGATCTCGTCGGCGGCAGTATTGATCGCAAAGTCGAACTCATTGTCCGTGGCGCCATCAGCAGCCTGGTCCATAAACTGCACCAGGCCGATCGAGGTCGGCCCCTTGAGCGAGGCGACGTGCACCTCGACCGGCTCGGCAGCAGCACCGGCGCCGTCCGTGGCAGCCGAGCCCGCGGCGGACCCGGCACCGGCAGCCCCGCCGCCACAGCCCGCGAGCGCAAGCGACAGCGCGCCCGCGGCGAGCGCCGAGGCAAACCCCCGGCGCGACATCTCAACATTAAACGCGCACATCGCTAGCACGCCCCCTCGTTAGGCATCGCCCATGCGTGATGGTCGGTATGCAGCAACTCCTCGGCCAGCGGCGAGAGCGGCTCACCCAAGAACTCGCGGTAGCACGCCTGGACATCGGGATTCTCGTGCGAGAAGCGAATGTCCGCAGCGGCATCCAGGCCCCAGAGCACCTGGCCACGCTCGGCTGCCAGCTCGCAGCCGTCGTGGATGGGCTGACCGCCGCCACCGACGCAGCCGCCCGGGCATGCCATAACCTCGACGAAGTCATAGCTCACGCGGCCGTCGTGAATCGCGTCGAGCAGACGTGCGGCGTTGCCCAGCCCGTGCGCCACGGCGACGCGCACCTTGGTACCGTCGATATCGGCCACGGCTTCCTTCCAGCCGTCGAGCCCTCGCACGTCGGTAAAGAAATCGGCATCGGGGTTCTTGCCCGTCACCAGGTAATAGGCCGAGCGCACCGCGGCTTCCATCACGCCGCCCGTGGCGCCAAAGATCACGCCCGCGCCCGTGCCAAAGCCCAGCGGCGTGTCGAGCGGCTCCTCGACGAGCGTGTCCACGCTCACGTGGTTCGCGCGGATCATGCGCACCATCTCGCGCACCGTCAGCGCAACGTCCACGTCGGGCGCGCCGCCCTCGCCCACCATGCTCGGCAGCGCGCACTCGGCCTTCTTGGCCGTGCACGGCATCACGGACGCCACAAACAGGCGCTCGGGCTCCACGCCCAGCACCTTGGCGTAATAGGTCTTGGCGATGGCGCCGAACATCTGCTGCGGCGACTTGGACGTGGACAGGCTGTCGACAAACTCGGGGTAACGCGCCTTCACAAAGCGCACCCAGCCCGGGCAGCAGCTCGTGAACATGGGCCAACCGCGGCTGTCGCCCTCGCCCTTAGCGGCCTTACCCAGGCGCTCGAGCAGCTCGGAGCCCTCCTCCATAATGGTGAGGTCGGCCGAGAAATCGGTGTCGAACACGTACTCAAAGCCCACGCGACGCAGTGCGCAGGCAAGGCGCTCGACGGTAGCTTCCTCGCGCGAAATGCCGAGCTCCTCGCCCCAGGCGCTACGCACGGCCGGCGCGATCTGCACCAGCACGATCTTGTCGGGATCGGCGATGGCGTCGAACACGGTCTCGGTGTCGTCGCGCTCGCGCAGCGCGCCCGTCGGGCAATGCGTGATGCACTGGCCGCACGCGACGCAATCGGTCTTGCCGATCGGCGCGCGCCCGCGGGTGCCCACGGCGGTGTGCGTGGCGCGGTTGGTCAGATCCCAAATGCCGAGCCCCTGCACGCTCTCGCACACCTTGATGCAGCGCATGCACTTAATGCACTTGTCGTTGTCGCGGATGATGGGGAAATCGAAGTCCCAGCCCTCGCGCGCCAGATGCTGCTCGTACGGCAGATAGAAGATGCCCAGGTCGTTGGCGATGGTCTGCAGGTTGCAGTTGCCGCTGCGCACGCAGCTCGTGCAGCGCGAATCGTGCTGCGACAGCAGCAGTTGCACGTTTGTGCGACGCGCCTCGCGGGCCTTGGGGCTGTTGGTGCGGACCACCATGCCGTCGAGCACGTAGTTGTTGCAGGCGGCAACAAGCTGGTCGCAGCCCTCAACCTCGACCACGCACACGCGGCATCCGCCGATCTCGTTCAGATCGCGCAGGTAGCACAGGGTGGGAATCTGGATGCCGACGGACTTGGCCGCATCCAGGATCGTGGTATGCTCGGGCACCACGACCTCGCAATTATCGATAGTGAGCTTGACCATATTGTGCGCTCCGTTTTCGGTGTTGTCGCTGACGGTGGTTTTGTTGGGCTCTACCATTCCAGGTTCCTCCCTCCGCGGAACGCACCAAAGCCAAAGTGGTCGCAACGCAGGCAGCGGCCTGCCTCCTGGCGAGCCTCCTCCTCGGTAAGGCCCTGCTCGACCAGATTCCAATCGTGAATACGCTCGCCGGCCTCGCGCTCACCCAGCTCGCAGCGGCCGCACTCATGCTTGCCTTTAAACTGGACGGTCGGCAGCTCGACCTCGAGCTTGATCTTGTGGTCGAAACCAAGGTAGCGGTCGATGTTTGCCGAAGCCACGCGGCCGGCATTGATGGCTCGGATGACGGTGGCGGGGCCGGTCTGGCAGTCGCCGCCGCTAAAGAGGCCATCGAAGTTGGGCACGGCGCCGTCCGAATCGGTGACGATGCAGCCCCACTTGCAGGCAATGCCCATCTTCTCAAACGGCTTGGAATCGATGTCCTGGCCAATGGCGACAAACACGCGCTCGCAGGGGATGACGCGCTCGGGCGTGGCGGCGGCACGCGGGGCCGGGCGCCCGCGGCGAGGCTCGCCGATAATCTGCGGCTGCACGTGCAGGCCGCTCACGCGACCGTCCTCGCCCATCTCGATGGCGAGCGGGGCCGTCAGCTCCAGCACCTCGCAGCCTTCGGCCTGGGCACCGGCGATCTCGGCGTCCTGGGCCGTCATATCGCAGATGCGACGGCGGTAGACGATGCTCACCTTTTCGGCACCGCAGCGCACGGCAGAGCGAGCCACGTCCATGGCCACGTTGCCGCCGCCGATGACGCACACGCGCTGACCGCTCAGGTCGGGCAGCTCGTCGTCACCGATGGCGCGCAGCATCTTGACGGCCGACTCCACGCCGGGAGCCTCTTCGCCCGGAAGGCCAAGCTTCTTATCGCTGTGGGCACCGATGGCCAGGTAGACGGCATCGAACTCGTCGCGCAGGCGGGCGAGCTCCTCGCCGCTCACGGAGTGGTCGAGCTCCACGTCGACACCGGCGCTCAAAATCCAGTCGATCTCGGCCTGCAAGCGCTCGCGCGGCAGACGATAGCTGGGGATGCCGTAACGCAGCATGCCGCCCAAGTGGTGACGTTGCTCAAAGATGGTCACCTTATGGCCCATCACGGCCAGGTAGTAGGCGCAGGAAAGGCCGGCCGGGCCGCCGCCGATCACGGCGACGCGCTTACCGGTGTCGTCCACTACATGCGGTTTGTGGTCGTTGAGGTCGCTGTGCTCAACGGCAAAACGCTTGAGGGCGAGGATGTTCATGGGGTCGTCGACCATGCCGCGGCGGCAGTGCATCTCGCAGGGATGCTCGCACACCAGGCCGCAGACGAGCGGCAGCGGATTGTTCTTGCGGATGACCTTGACGGCATCGGCATAGCGGCCGGCCTCGACGAGCGAAATGTACCCGGGAATGTCGACGTGCGCCGGGCAGCCCGAGACGCACGGAACGCGGGCCTCGCGGTCAAAGCCACAGGAGTGCTCGCGGATGTGGTGCTCAAAATCGTCACGGAAACCGCGGATAGCCGTAAGCGCCATGGCGCCGGCCTCGTAACCGATGGCGCAATCGCTCGAAAGATAGATGGTGCGGGCGGTGCGCTCGATCAGATTGAGCGTGGACTCGTCGGCGCGGCCCTCGAGCACATCGGCGAGCAGATCGCTCAGCGCGCTCAGGCCCACGCGGCAGGGCGTGCACTTGCCGCAGCTCTGGGTGGAGCACAGGTTGACGAGCGCTGCCGTAAACTCAACGGGACACGGGGCGAGCGAACTCACCGCCAGACGACGTCCGAGCGCATCGTGCAGGTCGTCCATGACGGCCTGAGCGTGGCTGCGTTCCATTACGTGCAGTCGAGCCATAAGATCCCCTCTCACATGGCAGCCCGGAGGCGAGGCCGGGCGAAATTGCTACACGCACAACACTGACCTAAAAAGTTGTGAGGTCTCCATACGGTTCGGCAGGCGGTATAAAATGTCACCCTCAGCGGTGAAATAGAACATTACCGCAGATAAATGCCATATTTGATAAAACGCGTTACCCAGAATGCGGCACTTAGGGACGTTCCTTTCCTGCCGGCACCTGGGGCACTCCTTGCTCTGACCCCAATGCACCAATTGTGAGTTGCGGTGAAATAGGGACTGAAAAGCCGTTTGAAAGGCAAAAGCAGTCCGTATTCCACCGCAACTTAGAGAAGGGATGCCGCCGCCTTTCGGAGGCGGCGGAGAAAAGTTGATTGACGCTCCTGCGCTAGATGAAGAGCTCACATTCTCTGCGCTCGACGCAAGCCTTGCTCAGCATCTGGGTAACAGCGGCAAGTTTGTTAGGGTCAAGTTTGCGAGCACCCCGCGGGCATACAGCGACGCACCGCATGCAGGAGACGCACACCTCGCCATCCACCTGCTTGGGATCGTCCTTGTCGATAGCACAAACAGGGCACGACGCAGTGCAGGCACCGCAGGAGACGCAATCCTCCGTAGTCTGGGGCACCATGCTGTGGCCTCCAGCTTGCTTATAAGGACGATTGCCGGGAATAGAGGGCTCGGACATATCCCCATCCAGTAACTTTTGCCGGATCCGCTGCGCAAACTCTGCAAGCTGTGCCACGTCTTGAGCATCCGGTCGCCCAGCAGCAAACTGACGTGCAACGGAATGCTCTGCAATGGCAGCAACGGCCGCAACCACCCTAAATCCGGCGCTCTTCGCAACGTCCTCCAGCTCTACGAGCGTATCCTCAAACGCGCGGTTTCCGTATACACAGACCAAAACGGCGCGCGCTCCGTTGCCGCGCACCATACCCAAACGGTCGACCACCACGGCCGGAACCCTACCGGCATATGATGGCACGGAAATAACCGCCACGTCATCCTTCGTCATCGAGACCCCGTGGAAGTCCTGCCCGCTATCGGTCAGATCGACGGTAACGGTATTCCCGTCCAGTGCCCCGGTCACAAGGCCAGACACCCTCTCCGTTCCACCCGTTGGACTAAACACAATTTCGAACACGTTCACCGAACATCCTCCCCTGCGCTTGGCAACACAGCAAGCCGCCCGCATGCTTAGACAGAGTATATGGCACGCAGAACGCTCCTCGCTTTGGCGCCTAGCCTTCGTTTTGCATAATTCCCGCTGCAGATTGCATATTTTTATGAGATACCGCCGTATTCTCCTGAGGTACCCCATCCCGGACCGTGCAAAAAACGGAGTATTCTGCAACGTGACCGCGTCGGCACTGCCGCGGGTGGGCAAAACCGTAGGATGCCGCATCATTTTGTGGCCCGACATAGCGGGAATGACGCACCTTTGCTCCGGGAAACGACGAAATTTGGCTCAAAACGATCGCTAGGGATATCCGAAGACCACCGTTGGCGATGCCGAATCGTATGCAGCCGGCTCGAACTGCAGAATATTCCAAAAAATGCACGGTGCACCCCATGGGACCCATTGCCACATGGCAGAAAACGGGTCTTCGCGACCCTCCACATGCATTCCCGAGGAAATCGCATCCGAACTAGCGGTCGGATACGACAAACAAAAGGGCCCCGAGCGAAGTTTTTGCTCGGGGCCCTTGGTTCGCATCGCTCTAGCGTGCGATGCGTATGTTATTTGCGCTTGCCACCGCCGTCGCCGGGACGACGGGAGTTGCCGCCGCGCTTGCCACCGCGGTTGTTGCCATAGCTGCCACGGTTATCGCGACCGCCAGAGCGACCGCCGCGGGAGCCAGCCTGGTTGCCACCACGTCCGCGGTAGCCGCCGCGGCGCTCCTCGCGGGTGTCGTCGTAGTTGCGCCAGTCATCGCGACGATCGCGGCTGGCACGCGGGTCGCGACGATCGCACGACTCGCTAGAGCGGCCAGCGCCGCTGCGGCTGCCGTTGCCACGTGCGCCCTCGCGACGCTCACCGCCGCGGCCGCCCTCGCGACCCTCGCGCTCGTCAAAGCGCCTGCCGCCGCGGGTCTCGCCGCCACGGTCACCACGCCCACCGCGGGACTCGCCGCCGCGGCGCTCGTCACGTCCGCCGCGCTCGCCATCGCGACCGGAACGACGACGGTCGCCCGAGCCGCGCTTGCCGCCGCGCGAACCACGGCCCCCGTCCTCGCGCTCAACGTGACGGCGACCGCCGCGGTCCTCGTCCTCGCGACGACGGCGATGTGCCTCGCCCTGGAACTGCTTGGCACGGCGCTCGGCACGGTTGCCGCGCGGGGCCTGCTCAGCAGCACCGTTGCGCTCCTCGGCAGCCACCTCGCGGGCCACGCTCTCAACGGCCTCATCCACGCGAGCTTGAACGCCCTCGCGCACGCGGGTCTTGCCGCCGCGCTTGGGACGGCTCGGGCGCTCGCCGTCGCTGCGGCGCTCGTCGCGACCGCGGTTGGAACGACCGGCAACATCGCCGTAGTCGTCGCCGTTGCGCTTGCCGTCGCGACGTGCCTGCTCAAGCTTCTTCTTGCTCTTGGACTTGCCGCGCTTGGTCTTCTTCTTCACCTTAAAGGCCGCAGGGTCGCGCTCGGGGTCAACCGCGGGCGGATTGGGACCCACATGCAGGTCACCGGCCTCGTAGATGTCGGCGGTCTTGTCCATGAGCTTCTCGATCTCGTAGAACTCGTCAACGTCCTGCTCGGTCACAAACGTGATGGCCCAGCCCAGCTCACCGGCGCGGCCCGTACGGCCAATACGGTGGATGTAGTCGGTCGGCTCGGCCGGCACGTCAAAGTTCACGACGTAGCGCACGTCACTGATGTCGATGCCGCGGGCAAGCACGTCGGTTGCCACCAGCACGTCGACGGTACCGTCGCGGAAGGCCGAAAGCGCACGCTCGCGCTGCGCCTGGCTGCGGTTGCCGTGAATCGCGGCGGCCTTGATGCCCTTGCGCTCCAGACGACGGCAGCAGCTGTCGGCGCGGTGCTTGGTGCGCATAAAGACGATCGTGCGCTCCGGGCCCTCCTTCTTGAGGAACTCGGGCAACAGGTTATTCTTGGCCTCGATGGACACCGGGAACACAAACTGATCGACGGTGTCGGCGGTCGACGTGGCGGGCGCGATCTCCACGCGAGCCGGATCGCTCACCAGGTCGGTGATCTCGCCCACGGCCTCCTCGTCGAGCGTCGCCGAGAACAGCAGCGTCTGGCGCTCGGCCGGCGTCTCGCGCACAATGCGGCGGACGGCGGGCAAAAAGCCCATGTCGAGCATGCGGTCGGCCTCGTCCAGCACCAGCACCTTGACCTCGTCCAGGTGGCAGGCGCCCTGCTCGATCAGATCGACCAAACGGCCCGGCGTAGCGACCAGGATGTCACAGCCGTACTTGAGCGCCGCGGTCTGCGGCTTGTAGCTCACGCCGCCCACGACGGTCACGGCGACATGGCCAGTGACGTCGGCAATCTTGCTCGCGACCTCGTCGATCTGCTGGGCAAGCTCGCGCGTGGGGGTGATGACGAGCATCAAGGGACCGCGACCGTTGCCCTCGGGCTTCTTGGCGCCGCGACGGCGGTTGCGACCGCCACGCTCGCGCACGGGCTTGGGCGGAGCGATGTGCTCCAGGTTGTTCATGGTCGGCAGCAAGAAGGCGGCCGTCTTGCCGGTGCCGGTCTGAGCAGCGGCAAGCAGGTCGCGGCCCTCGAGCACCACGGGGATCGAGCCAGCCTGGACAGGCGTGGGCGCCGTGTAGCCCAGGTTCTCGATAGCACGAAGCATCTCGTCCGAAAGGCCCAGCTCGTCAAAGGCGGGCAGGCTCTCGGTAGCGGACTCGACGGTCTGGGCAGCATTGGCCTCATCGGCGGCATCGAAGGCAGCCTGGGTCATGGCCTCGCGGGCCTCGTCCAGAATCTCGGCGTCCGTGACGTCGGATACAGAATTACGCATATGTTGTTGTTCCTTATCTGCACGCGCAATGGGCACGGCATGCGGCCGCGCGGGCGTGCTTGGTAGTGCGCTAATACATACAAAAACAGGTGCGCACAGAGAGGACGTTGCTCAGCACGCTGGCGATCGCTTTGGCAGCCCTATCACGCGCCGTCCAGACGCAGCAGCTCTAAGCGATGGAGCAGATTCGCCGCCGGTTAGTATACCCGCACTCCGTATGCCCCCACGTAAACCACAGATGACGAGGCGGACGGGGCGGGCCTGGCCGATTGTCTCAATCTGTAACAGATGCAGGGCAAAACCGGGTCCAAATGTTACAGAACAAGACAGAGGGGGATTTCCGTCCAGTCCAAACCAAATCTCTCAGTCTTCCTGCAATTTCGAACATGTGGCCTATAATGTTGCTTTGGTTACGCTGTATATTGCGCAGCCATTTAATACGTCGCCCACCGGGAGCCATTAATTCCTATCGCCATATTGGCTAGGAAGCAATCAAAGGAGGTATCCGTGGCAGCAGAGACGCCTTGCTCGGTCCTCTATAACGATATCCGCTCGTTCGGCGGTCTTAAACATCTCGAGATCGCCCGAATGCTCATCAATGGAAACTCTTATCTCGGCAGTACCCTGCTCGAGAAATGCTCTTCCAACCGCTCGTATCTCACCCGTTACATCGTCCATCGCAAGCCTGACCAGTGCGCGCCCGCCATCTACAGCGACTTTACCGTCACCACGCTCAACCTTTCCGCGGCAATCTGCAGCAAGCTCGGCGGCGGCGAGTCCGCCTATCGGGCAATCGCCGAGCACTATCGCGGTCCGGCCGCCAACGAAATGATGTCGGCTCTCGCCAGCTACAAGCTGGACAGCCGCCTATATGCAAATGCCCTCAATCGCATCGACAACTTTGACGGCAATGCCGTGCGTGAGAAAAGCACACTTTACCTTATGCTCTTTGTGGCAACGGGGGCGCTCGCCGATCCCGTTCAGGGCGTGGCCACCGTCGAGCGCTTTTGCGACAGCAAGACGGGTGGGCACTTTGGCACCACCGAAACTACCGTCGGACGTGGCTTTATGGGCAGTCTGGATCAGCCGCACGCCGTCGCTCCCAACCTCGGTCTGCTCAGGACACATGCCGACAACTGCGTCGACATGCAAATCCATCCCCTCACACGCGATCCGCGTGGCACGGTAATTGGATCCTTGCCCAAAACCTCGCCCAGCATCACCGATGTGGGCGCCGACGCATCGCGCGAACATCTTCGCATTTGGCTTGAGGGTGAGCACTGGTACGCCCAGGGCCTTGGATCGACCAACGGCACGGTGCTCGAATCGGGCGCGGGCGACGGCGATATCGTAATCGAGCCGCCGCGCGACCTACGCGAGCCCGGCAAGATCTATCCCCCAGTGGAAATCGAAAACAGCGACAGGCTCCATCTGGGTCTCTACACGACATTCCTTGTCATTGTGGACTAGCGCGGACGGCGATCGAAAGACGGTCGCCGTCCGTCTTTCGTCTTCTACCTTCTGCGTCGTAAACGACAATGCTCAGCGGTATACGTGGGCAGTGCGGCTATCATGGTACTTTACCGATATCCGCACTGCTCGCGTAAACGTGCGGCAACCCATGCCAGACAAAGGAACGCCATGGATACTACCGATAGCGCCTATGGCGACAAACTCGTCCGTCTCGATACGTTCGATACCGCCGTGGCGGTCGACCCCAGCGCCGAGGACGACGCCAAGCGTCGGTTTATGACGCTTATTCTCCAGACGGCCCACCGCAACAACGGCAACATCGGGCACGTGCTGCGCGCGACCAACACGAGCGGCGAGGTCTTTGCCGTCAAGCTACTCAAGGACAATGCCATCCTTTCCGGCCAAGCCCCCGACCGCTCCGCCGAGCAATCGGCAGCGCACCTGGCCAGCACCGCCGCGCTGTTCGAGGAGTACCGTCATCTGTGTACCGTCTCGCACCTGCGCGGATTTCCGCGCGTCTATGGCTACGGATCGTGCGAGGATGACCCTCTCATCCTCATGGAGTGGGTCGAGGGCACCTCGCTCAAGCAGGCGCTGCCCCTGCTTCCGCACGACGCCTCGGGCGGGCTGACCACCCAGATGGTCGCCGCCGTCGGAAACGCCGTGCTTCGTGCGCTCTTGATGACCCAAGGCCTCGTGAATCCGGTCGTCCATCGCGACCTGTCGCCTGCCAATATCATGTTCCGCACCACCAGCCGAACACTCGAGCAGCAGATTGCCGATTGTTCCTTTGACCCCTGCCTCATCGACATGGGCTCCGCGACCATGGCTCTCGGCGACGACACGATCACCCGGCGCGCCGACATCTGGCGCTTTGCCACACCCGCATACGCCGCGCCCGAGATGCTCACGCAGGATATCGAAGGCATCGCGGCTCTTCGCCGTTCGCCGGCAATCGATGTCTACGCGCTTTCGAGCATTCTGTACCAGCTCTACAGCGGTCGCAAACCGTTTGACTTTGAGTCGACGGACGCCACTGCAACCGGCTCGTTCTATCTCGTAAAGACCAAGACCAAGCCGGCGCCGCTCGAGCCGCGCTGCGAGGGCGATGAAGCGCTCGTCCAAATCATCATGAAGGGTCTCTCAGTCGAGCAGTGCGATCGTCCCACCGAGCAGCAGATGCTCGAGGTGCTCTCGGCATACCTCACTGATGCCGAATCCGAGGGCCGCGAAGGCACAGGAGACGAGGCCGCGATTGATATCGATTCTGGCACGCACCTTAAGGTCGACGTCGCCGGCGAGCGCGCACGAGAGATCCTGAATCAGGCCCGCCACGATGCCATGACCCGCCGCCGCTTTATTATCGGCGGCGCTATCGCAGCCGTTGCGGGGCTCAGCGTTATCGGGGCGGCAACCCATGGCTTTGGCATCCCCGACTACCTTGACGGCATCCGCGGTTCACTTGACGACTACACTTGGGATCAGCTGCAGGAGATTTCGCTCAAGATTAAGGCCGCCGAGACCCGTAGCGAGGCACGCGAGATTGCCAAGCGCTATCACCTGCTCGATGCCGATGGGCATATCCCCTATCCGTGCACCAAGCGTGTCACGCTCACCAACGGGCTGGAGGTCGGCGCGCAGCTTGTGGGCATCCGTCACGATGAGCTTCTGGACGGTACGGGCAAGGCCGGGCTGACGTTTATGTTCGACGCGGGTATTGCCGAGCGCAACGCTGCAGCTGAACCGCCGAGCGCCGGCTGGGCAGATTGCGAGCTGCGGAAATGGCTCAACGGCGACGGCCTTAAGCTGCTGCCCAACGAGTTGCGCGCACTCATAAAAGGGGTCAAGAAGGTCTCGAACAATGTGGGCGCCGCCAACAGCGCATCGTGCCTGAGCGAGTTGCCCGCAACCCTTTGGCTGCCCGCCATGGTCGAGCTGTGCGGTACGCAACCGTCCGATTCGTTTGCCGAGGACTATCACTACCTGGCAGACATCTACAACGGCGAGGGCAAGGAGTATCAGCTCTTCCGCGAGCTCAAGGTAAGTCCGTATACCACGAACGAGATGCTGGTTCGCCAGTGGAAGGGCAAGGACACCTGCTGGTGGGAGCGCACGGTGAGCCCCGACTCATCGGAGACCGAAGGCACGCTCTACATAAACCGTGTGGGCCACGACGGCGACGCCTTTACGTACGCAACGCCTGCGGACAAGCCAAACAAGCTAACCTGCGTGATCCCCGGGTTCTGCATCTAGGCGGCGGGCGTCTTGCCGCGACGGGACCCCTCCCCGGCAATTGTCTCGATCTGTAACAGTTAGAGGTCATTTTCCCTGCTAGATGTTACAGATTGAGATGATTGGTTGGGACGGTCCATCGGCCAACCATCCATCCTCATCTGTAACGAAATCTCATACATTTCTTTCTGTACTGGACACCCCCAGGGGGTATGGGTGTATAGTATCGGCAGGTTAACATTTCCGACACTACGTCACAGAAAGGAGAAGCCATGGCTCAAGATAAGTTTGACGTGGGCGGCATGACGTGCGCCGCGTGCCAAGCGCACGTGGACCGTGCCGTCAGCAAGCTCGACGGCGTCGAGAGCGTCGCGGTCAATCTGCTCGCCGGCTCTATGCTGGTGGACTACGACCCTGCGCAGGTCTCCCCCGACGATATCTGCACCGCTGTCGATCGCGCTGGCTACTCGGCCTCGCCCATCAGCACGGGCACCGACGCTGTCCAAAGCGGCAGCTCGCAGGCCAGGTCTGGCGTCACCCATATGGAGTCGCCGACCAAAAAGTTGGAGGCCGCCGCCTCTGCCATGCGCACCCGCCTCATCGTCTCGATCGTATTCCTTGTCCCACTGTTCTACATAGGCATGGGGCACATGCTCGGCTGGCCGCTGCCCGGCATCTTCACCGACCACACCCACAGCATGACGCTCGCGCTCACCGAGCTCGTCCTGCTCATTCCCATCGTCTACGTCAACGACGCGTACTTTATCAACGGGTTTAAATCACTCGCGCACGGCGCGCCCACCATGGACGCCCTCATTGCCGTGGGCGCCACCGCCTCCATCGCCCGGTCGCTCTACGCCATGTTCATCATGGCCGACCAACTAGCCGCGGGTCAGGTCCACGAGGCCATGATGACGAGCATGGACAATCTGTATTTTGAAAGCGCCGGCACGATCTTGTCGCTCGTCACCGTGGGCAAATACCTCGAGACGCGCAGCAAGTCCAAAACCGGCGGCGCCATCGAGGCGCTCATTGACCTGGCGCCAAAGACCGCGACCGTCGTGGCCGAGGACGGTACCGAGGCCACCGTCGACGTCGATGCTATTCTGCCCGGCCAGGTGCTGCGTGTGCGCCCCGGCGAGTCCATCCCCGTCGATGGCGTGGTGCTCAAGGGCAGCTCGGCCGTGGACGAAAGTGCGCTGACCGGCGAATCCATTCCCGTGGAGAAGACCGCCGGCGACACTGTCAACGCGGCCACGGTCAACCGCACGGGCTCGTTTACCTTCCGCGCCACGCGTGTGGGTGCCGACACGTCGCTCGCCAAGATTATCCAGCTCGTCGAGGACGCCAACGCCACCAAGGCGCCCATCGCCCGCATGGCCGACAAGGTCGCCGGCGTGTTCGTGCCCGTGGTGTTTGTAATCTCTGCCGTAACTTTTGTGGCGTGGATGGTGCTGACCGGAAGCGTCAACGAAGCGCTCACCTCCGCCGTCGCCGTACTGGTGATCAGCTGCCCGTGCGCGCTGGGCCTGGCCACGCCCGTCGCCATTATGGTCGGCACCGGCAAGGGCGCCGAGATGGGCATTCTGTTCAAGAGCGCCGAGGCGTTGGAGAACCTGCGCAGCGTGGGCACCGTGGTGCTCGATAAGACGGGCACGGTCACCCGCGGCAAGCCTGCCGTGACCGATATCGTGGTAGCCACGCGCGCTGACGGCTCGCCCGCCATGAGCGAAAAGGCACTGCTCAAGTTGGCCGCCGCGTTGGAGCGCTCGAGCGAGCACCCGCTGGCCGAGGCGATTATGACCGAGTGCGAGACACGCGGGATCGTCGCGCGCATGGTCGAGGACTTTACTGCCGTGCCCGGGCGAGGCGTTACGGCGCGCGAAGGGCAAAACGCCATTGCAGCCGGCAACGTACGCCTGATGGACGAGCTGGGCGTTACCGTGCCCGCGGGTCTTGCCGAACAATTTGCCGCCGAGGGCAAGACGCCGCTGTTCTTTGCCAAGAACGGCGAGCTTGCTGGCACCATTGCCGTGGCTGACGAGGTCAAGGAGACGAGCGCCGAGGCCATCGCCGCACTGCGCTCACTTGGCGTCGATGTACGCATGCTCACCGGCGACAACCGCGTGACGGCCGAGGCCATCGCCCGACGCGTGGGACTGACCAGCGAGCAGGTCATCGCCGACGTGCTTCCCGCCGACAAGGAGCGCCACGTGCGCGAGCTGCAGGATGCGGGCAGTAAGGTCGCCATGGTGGGCGACGGCATCAACGATTCCCCCGCCCTGGCGCGCGCCGACGTGGGCCTTGCTATCGGCACCGGCGCCGACATCGCCAAGGAGGGCGCCGACGTGGTACTCATGCGCAGCGACCTCATGGACGTCGCCCGCGCCATCGAGCTTTCGCGCGCCACGATCCGCAACATCAAGCAGGACCTGTTCTGGGCGCTGTTCTACAACGGCATCGGCATTCCGCTCGCCGCGGGCGTGTTCTTCCCCCTCACGGGCTGGCAACTCTCGCCGATGTTTGGCGCCGCGGCCATGAGCCTGTCGAGCGTATGCGTCGTAAGCAACGCTCTGCGCCTAAAATCCTTTAAGCCCAAAGTGGCAAAATAGGATCACCATTAAGTCCATTTAGAACGGGTTTTCCAGGTGCCCGAGATTGACCTGAAAGAGGAGCGACGCGTACTTTGGTACGCGAGCGACGGCTTGAAGGTCAAGGTCGGGTGCCTGGGAAAGCCGACACAACAGAGAGGAATACCCATGCGTTTCACAATTAAGACTTCCGGCCTTATGTGCGGCCACTGCGACGCCACCGTCGAGACGGCGTTGCTCAACGTGGCCGGCGTGACCGACGCCGACGCCGATCACGAGACTCAGACCGTACAGGTGGAGTGCGCCGACACCGTGACCGCTGAGCAGCTCGCTGCCGCCGTCGAGGGCGCCGGCGAGAAGTTCCACGCCCTGTCCGTGACCGCCGCGTAGCAGCTACCAGAAGCATTCGACCCCATCGACCAGAAACGAGGACCCGCCATGATGGCAGACCACAAATCGGTGACCCGCATGCTCAAGACGGCACGCGGCCAGATCGACGGCATCTTGCGGATGGTCGATGAGGACCGCTATTGCGTCGATATTTCCACACAGCTCATGGCTACACAGGCGCTCCTCGCGCGCATTAACGCCGACGTGCTCAAGGCGCATATCGAGGGCTGCGTGACTTCGGCAATCGAATCGGGCGACGAAGACCTCAAAGCCGCCAAGCTCGCCGAGATCGAACGCGTCGTCGACAAGCTCTCCAAGTAATTGGGGCATTGGGGACAGGTACGTTTGCACCACATTGGTGCAGATTAACCTGTCCCCCTTGCTCTAAATCGGGTATAAAGGCGTGCGGCATATCGAATGAAAGGCAATTTGCATGAATGACTTTATGAAGGGCCGCAATGGCGCTGACGAACTCACCATCGTGATGGGCTTCGCAGGCATTATCATCGCCATGATCGGTTCGATGGCTCGTATCCAGTGGCTCAGCTGGATCGCCATCGCCGTAATCGTGATTGGCGTGCTGCGCGGCCTGTCCAAAAATATCGACGCACGTCACAAGGAGAACGAGGCCTTTGTCGCCGCGACTGCAAACGTACCCGGCTTGGGCAAGTTTGTAGCTAGCTTGGGCGGCGGAGCTGCAGCGGCCAACGCCTCGCGCGCAGCCGGTACTAGCAAGGAAGACTTTGAACGTGCCAAGCGCACAGCCAAGAAGATGTGGAAGGGCCGCAAGACCACGGCCTATCTTAAGTGCCCCAACTGCGGCCAGATGCTCTCCGTTCCCAAGGGCAAAGGCAAGATCCGCGTCACCTGCCCCAAGTGCCATGCCAAGATGGAGACGCGCTCATAGCTGCCATACTATGGGACAAATAAAAGCCGAGGCCTCGCACTGGGACCTCGGCTTTTTCTGATTATGACAAAGGGATTGCCCCTTTGTCACACCTATGCCACGCCGTCGCGAGCGAGCTCCTCTGCCAGGGCTTCTGCCGGCATGGCCATAATCGCGTCGAGCTCGGCGTCAACCTCGGGGATGTGCTTGACCTTCAGCTTGCGCACCAGGTCACCGCGACACATCACGTGTATCGGCTCATGCAGAGCGCACAGGTCATCGAGCGGGTTCTCGCGCGTCACCAGGATATCGGCGGCCTTACCGCACTCGACCGTGCCGGTCTCGCCGCCCAGCCCCAGCAGCTCGGCATTGACCTGCGTGGCCGTATGCAGCGCGAAGGCGTTGCTCACGCCCACGTACTTGGCAAAGTAAGCCACCTCGCGCCACATGTCGTACTGCGTCACGAACGGGCAGCTCGAGTCCGTGCCCAGGCCCACCTTAACGCCGGCTTCCAGCGCCGCGCGAGCGCTCTCGATAATGCCCGAGCACACGATGTCACCGTTCTTCTTTTGCGTGTCGGTCGAATGGGTCTTTTCCGGGTCGAGCAATACAAACGGCAGCGCCGGGCTGATAGTGCAGGTAACGCTGGGCGCACGCCCCTCGAGCTGCGTGCCCGCGGCGCCACGGTACAGCTCCAGAATCTCGGACGTCAACGGAGCGCCGTGCTCAATCGTGTCAACGCCGGCCTCAAGCGCAACCTTCACACCCTCGGTGCTCTCGACATGGGCCATGACCGGAAGGCCCATATCGTGCGCCGCCTTGCACGCCGCCGCGGCAACCTCCACCGGCATACGCAGCACGCCCGGCTCGCCCACCTCGGTCGCATCGAACACACCGCCCGTTACGAACAGCTTAATGACGTCGGCACCGCGCGCATACAGGTCGCGCACCTGTTCGGCTGCCTCGGCGGGACTGTTTGCCACCTGGGCGAACAAGCCCGCACCATGGCCGCCCGGCACCGTGACGCCCGTTCCCGGCGCCACCAGGCGAGGACCTTGATACTTGCCGGCATCGATAGCATCACGCACGGCCAGATCGGCAAACAGCGGGTCGCCCGCGCCGCGCACCGTAGTCACGCCACTTGCCAGCTGCTGCTGGGCGCTACCTTTGAGGATATGGCGCACGATGGCGCGCCCCACGGGATTATCGAGCTTCTTCATCAGCGCACCCGCATCGCCCGCCGAAACCGGCTTGCCCGAGCCGCACAGATGCACATGCATATTGATTAGACCTGGCATGAGATACGCCCCTGCCAGGTCGATGACCTCGGCACCTGCAGGCGCCTGCGCCACAGCACTCGGCCCCATCCACGTGATGAGACCGCGCTCAACGGCCACGGCCATGTCGGGCTGCGGCTCCATATGTTCCGAACCATCCAGGACGGTCGCATTGATAAACAACGTGGAACGATCGGCAGACGCCATATCGAGCTCCTCCCCCTCAGAAAACTTGAACATCTGTCCATTATTATCCAGTGTAGCCCGATTGCCACAGACATATCGGTTAACGGAGGGAAGAGGGGATGTGGGGGACGGAATACGCTGCAGTCCCACCCCAGCGACACCAGGGAAGTGTCTCGATCTGTAACAGATACAGGGTTGTTGGGCCCCTTGCTGTTACAGATCAAGACATTCGGTCGACGCTTCACCGGTTTGTCTCGATCTGTAACAGTTACGAGCTCAAATAACCTCTAAACGTTACAGATTGAGACAAAACCTCTCAGCGCCCATACCACTGACGTCTCCACTCCTCAGCCAAATCGGGCCGTCGCGAAATACCCGCCAACCTCATCTTCTCAACCAGCTTCCCCGGATTCTTGAGCTCATCAAACGTAAACCGAAGCACCTTGTGCCCGAGCATTGTCAGATGGGACTCCCGTTGACGTTCTGCCACGAATGGGTCGACCGACTCCCAGCCCTCGCCGTTCTGCAAGGCATACTTCCCCTTTCCGTCGAGCTCGCCGATGACACATGTCCCGTCCTCGAGCCTCCAGAAATAATCGACCCGAAACACCTGGCTCGAATCGAGCGGATCGCGAAACTCCACCTGCAACTCCGGAACCGGAAAGCCGTATGCAATAAAGAACGCTCGAAACCGAGACTCGCCACCGTTTTCGGACATCCCGTCCGCATACGACGCAATCACCTGTGCCCTGCGATACCCTCGCTTGCCCTCGCAATCGGCGCGGAGGCGCTCGCACAAATCCCCACGTGAAACGCCTTTCGCCCGCAGTGCAGAATCGGCAATCGCCAACCCGTAGGAGAACGGCGCACGCAGCAAGCAATCCTCCACCGTGCGCCAAAATGACGTCACCTGCACGCCATCAACACGCTCGAGCGCGCCCGCCATCTGCGGACGCAACAACCTGCACCCGCTGTTCAACGTCATCGAACAGCCCGTCTTAACAAGAAAACGCGGCCCGAGCAGATCATTCGGCACCTCCAAACCCCACAAAAGCGCCGCGTCATAGCCCCAAAACGCCCAATCGGGATGAAATTCCGCAAGCCCTTTGATAGTCCTCAGCGCTCGCTCCGCCGGCGTCAATGCATCCCAATCATGCTGAAAACAGAACAGGTACGGCTCGGGCTCCGCGATATCGTCGGTTCCAACATGGCGTCGCAGCCACATGAGCTCGGTATTGTCATGCGTTGCGAGCAGCGCACCTTGCTTGGCCGTCTCCGTGAGACGCGCGAGCGTCCTGTTCCGCGCCAGCGTGTTGCGAGTCGTATGCTTGTGTTTGAGAACGGTATTAGACACTTCCATCACCACCACATCGGACAAATGGACCATCGCCGCTGTTGCCTCCGCTGACAAATGTCTTGATCTGTAACAGGAAGACAGTCTTTGAACCTCTAGTTGTTACAGAACAAGATCTTTCGGCAGCCGCCAACCTTCCGTCTCAATCTGTAACAGCAAGGTCGACTTTTAGCCTGTAGATGTTACAGATCGAGACATTCCCCCAACCAGGTGCCAAACGTCTCGATCTGTAACAGTTAGACGTTCTCCAGGGCCCTAAACGTTACAGATTTAGACAAATCAGCAGCGCCCAAGCATTCGTCTCGATCTGTAACAGGTAGACCGGTTTTTTGTCCCTAAACGTTACAGATCGAGACAAATAGACACGCGGCGGCGCTGCGACAGCCCATCCCTTACTCCCACTCCTGCTCGTAGATGTTGAGGGACTTTACGTAGCGCCCCTGGGCGCCCATGATGTCGCGGACCAGGCGCAAAAGAAGCTGATGCACGAGGTGTCGAAGCCGTCCTGCAGGTCCTCCGGATGCACCGCACCCGGCCCATCGACCGCCGTGTCGCTCAGGCGCGCGATGTCATACAGGTAGAGCTGCCCCGCCGTCAGCCAGACATCGTCGACGCAGGCGAGGCGCACCGCAATCGCGCCGTCGCTCCAATGCTCCTTTTGCACGATATGCGGGTCGTAGACATCAAAGCGACGGTCGGTGCGCGTATCCTTCAGCGCAGCCATGCCGTTCGCAGGATCCTTGTCCAAAATGCCAAAGCGCGAGAAATACTGCGTGTCGCGTACCTGCTCGAGCCGCTTGAGCGAGACAGGCGAAAGCGATGCCGGCGGCTCGTCAACATACAGCTCGAGCAGCGTCTTGCCATGGCGATAGGGGCGCTCGAAGAGCAGCCAATCGGTAAATGCCATGTTGTAGGCCATGATTTCGTTTTGGGAAGGCTCGGTGCAATAGCTGAGCCACGGGTCGACAATGATCTCAAACTGCTCGCGCGCCGGCTCCAAAAACTGAAACTTCCGCAGCATCCAAAAATGGGCTATGTCGGCAATATCGTTGCCGACGGCTTCAGCCAGATGCGCTCGGTCTAAAACGTGGTCAGTCACGGCATCCTCCTCAAACTGATGAACCTCAATTTGAGCTTACGGGGAGGGTGGGCAGCCACTGTCAGCACGGACAAAATAGGCCTCCGGCTGCAAACCAACTGCTGACCAAACACTTGACGGGATGCTTGACCGAAAATGCGCACCGCAACAAAATCGCAGGTAAACATAGACAGCCAGCCCGTCCTTTTGAGCCAGATACCCACAGGCACCACAGAAACAACAGGTGACCACAGCCCAAGAAGTCGACAAATGAACACCCGTACGTCGACAAACGAGCAAATCGCTCGCAAAGAGTGTCCCCAACGACTAGACAAAAAATGACTAGTCATTGGGGACGTTCTTAAATGACTACTTTACAGCTCCAGCGCGTCGGCGACTTCGGCTGAGCAGGCCAGGGCGTCGGCCATGGCGCTCACCACGAGCGAGCTGCCGTTGCGAGCGTCACCGGCAACATACACCGGCGCGGCATCCGCGGCGACGCCCTCGCCACGCGCCGCAAGATGCGAGCCCTCGGCGGCCATCACAGGCAGCGGACGACCAGCGGTGGCAACGGGCACGCCAACGGCGTCGAACACACTGTGTTCCGGGCCCGTGAAGCCGCAGGCGATGAGCACCAGCTGCGTCGGCACCTCGTGCTCGGAGCCCGCGATGCGCTCGGGCTTTCCCGCCGACCAGTCCAGATCGACCACGCGCAGGCCCGCGGCAGCGCCCTTCTTATCCAGCAGCACCTCGAGCGTATCCACGCCCCAAGCGCGCATCTCGCCGCCCATGGCAGCGATGGCCTCCTGCTGGCCGTAATCGGTCTTCTTCACGTTGGGCCGCTGCGGCCAGGGGTTGCTCGCCGCGCGCGCATCAGGCGCCGCCGGCAAGAACTCAAACTGGCGCACGCTGCGCGCACCCTGACGTACCGCGGTGCCCACGCAGTCGTTACCGGTATCGCCGCCGCCAATGACCACGACGTCCAGGCCGCATGCATCGACGACAGGCTCGCCGCCATCGAGTATCGAGACGGTCGAGGCCGTCAGGTAGTCCACGGCATACACCACGCCGGGTGCGTCAATATTCTCAGCAGCCAGTCCACGCGGGGCGCGAGCACCGGCAGCCACCACGACGGCGTCAAAGCCATTGAGCTTGGCCGCCACCGCAGGGTTCGTAACGTCAGCGCCCAGCTCAAAGACGATACCCAGCTCGTGCATAAGTGCCACGCGACGCTCGACAACGGACTTCTCGAGCTTCATGTTGGGAATGCCGTACATGAGCAGGCCGCCCGGGCGGTCATCACGCTCAAATACCGTCACACAGGCACCGCGACGTGCAAGCTCCCATGCTGCCACCAGACCAGCAGGACCGGAGCCCACCACGGCAACCGTGGGTGCGCCCTCCCCCGCCGGCTCAAAGCGGCGCGGACCGCCATTTGCCCACTCATGGTCGCTGATCGCGCGCTCGTTGTCGTGAATCGTCGTGGGCTGACCGTCGACCGAGCCCAGGTTGCACGCGGCCTCGCACAGCGCCGGGCACACACGGCTCGTAAACTCGGGCATAGGCGAGGTGAGTGACAGACGCTCGGCAGCCTCGTCCCAGCGGCCGCGATACACTAGCTCGTTCCACTCGGGAATCAGATTGTGCAGTGGGCAGCCACTCGGACGCGCCTTGCCAAAGCTCGCGCCCATTTGGCAAAACGCCACACCGCACATCATGCAGCGGCTCGCCTGGGCACGGCGCGCATCGTCGTCGAGCTCCACGTACAGCGGATCGAAATCGCGGCTGCGCTCCTCCACGGGGCGCAGCTCGTGGGTCACGCGATCGATATCAAGAAAAGCACCGGGCTTACCCATGGCACTTACGCCTCCTTCTTGGTCGAAGCAACAGAGCTGGCGGCGGCGGGCACAGCGCCAGCGACACCACCCGCCACATCAAAGCGAGCGACATCAGCGGCGTCGGCGCGACCGGTCACAATGTCAAACGCCAGCTCCTCGGCCTGCGCATGCGTCTTGCCGACGGCCTCGGCGGCGGCGACAATCGCCAGCACGCGCTCGTACTCGGTCGGAATGACCTTCACAAAGTGCTTGCTCATCGTCTCAAAGCTGTAGAGCAGCTTAATGCCGCGCGGGCTCTGCGTCGCGTCCACGTGCTCCTGGATGAGCTCGCGAATCTGTGCCAGCTCACCGGCCGTCGGGGCCTTGAGCTCAACGCTCTCGTGGTTCACACGGGCATCGAGGGTGCCGTACTGGTCAAAGACGTAAGCCACGCCGCCCGTCATGCCGGCGGCGAAGTTCTGCCCGACCTCGCCCAGGATGAGCGCCAGACCTCCCGTCATGTACTCGCAGCCATGGTTGCCGCAGCCCTCGACCACCACCGTGGCACCGGAGTTGCGTACGCCAAAGCGCTGGCCGGCCAGGCCGTTAATGAAGCCGCGGCCACTCGTAGCGCCAAAGAACGCAACGTTGCCCACGATGATGTTCTCGTCGAACTTGTAGGTCGCATGCGGGTTGGGGCGCACCGACACCTCGCCGCCCGAAAGGCCCTTGCCAAAGTAGTCGTTGGCGTCGCCGCACACGTTGAGCGTAATGCCGCGCGGCAGGAAGGCGCCAAAGCTCTGACCGGCCGAACCATCGCAATCGATGGTGATGGAGCCGGCGGGCAGGCCCTCGGGATGCGCCTTGGTCACCGCGTTGCCCAAGATGGTGCCCACGCAGCGGTTGACGTTGGCGATATCGGCGCGAAAGCGAATCGGACGCAGGTGCGCACGGGCATCGGCCGTATAGGGCACAAACAACGTGGAGTCGAGCGTCTTGTCGAGCTCGCTGTCCGCAGCCATCTGGGGCAGGAAGTGACGGCCGTCGGCACCCGGGATATGGGCACCGAACTCGCAGGTCGCGCTCGCCAGCACGGGCGACAGATCGAGCAGGTTGGCCTTGCGGTTGCCCGGGACCTCAATCTGGCGCAAGCACTCGGGATGGCCGACCATCTCGTCGACGGTGCGGAAGCCCAGGCTCGCCATGACCTCACGCAGCTGCTCGGCAACAAAGAGCATAAAGTGCTCAACGTGCTCGGGCTTGCCGCGGAAGCCGCGACGCAAGCGACAGTTTTGCGTGGCAATGCCGGCCGGGCAGGTATCCTGCTGGCAGTCGCGCTGCATGAGGCAGCCCATGGAGATGAGCGGCATGGTCGCAAAGCCAAACTCCTCGGCACCCAGCAGGCAGGCGACGGCGACGTCGGTGCCGTCCATGAGCTTGCCATCGGCCTCGAGCACCACGCGTGAGCGCAAACCGTTTTGCAGCAGCGTCTGCTGGGCCTCGGCAAGGCCAAGCTCCAGCGGCAGACCCGCGTGCCAGATAGAGTCGCGCGCAGCGGCACCCGAGCCGCCATTGTGGCCGCTGATCAAGATCTTGTCGGCAGCGCCCTTGGCCACGCCGGTGGCGATGGTGCCGACGCCGGCCTCGCTGACCAGCTTGACCGACACGCGCGCGCCGGGGTTGGCGTTCTTAAGATCGAAGATAAGCTCTGCCAAGTCCTCGATGGAGTAGATGTCGTGGTGCGGCGGAGGCGAAATCAGGCCGATGCCGGGCGTGGACTGACGGACCTCGGCAATCCAGGGGTAGACCTTCTTGCCGGGCAGGTGACCGCCCTCACCGGGCTTGGCTCCCTGGGCCATCTTGATCTGAATCTCGAAGGCGCTGCACAGGTAGCGGCTCGTCACGCCAAAGCGCGCGCTTGCCACCTGCTTGATGGCGGAGTTCTTGGAGTCACCGTTGGCCAGCGGGGTCTCGCGGCGCGGATCCTCGCCGCCCTCGCCGGAGTTGGAACGGCCGTGCAGGCGGTTCATGGCGATGGCCATGCACTCGTGTGCTTCCTTGCTGATGGAGCCGTACGACATGGCGCCGGTGTTAAAGCGGCGGACGATGTTGAGCGCAGGCTCGACCTCGTCGAGCGAAACCGGCGTGCGACCGTTAGCGTTAAAGTCGAGCAAGTCGCGCAGGCGCACGGCACGGCCGGTGCGGTGCAGGCGGGCGCTGTACTCCTTAAAGGTGTCGTAGCTGTCCTCACGGCAGGCGGTCTGCAGCAAGTAGACAGTCTGTGGATCGATGAGGTGATCCTCGCCGCCGAGCGGGCGCCACTTGGTCAGACCCAGCGTGGGCAGCTGATCGGGAGCCGGGCTCTTAAGGATAGCGAGCGCGGCGTCGTAACGCTCGTTTTGCTCGCGCTCAACGTCCTCGACACCCATACCGCCCACACGGCTCACCGTGCCGGCGAAGTACGCGTTGACGAACTCCGGCGTAAAGCCGACGGCCTCAAAGATTTGCGCGGAGTGGTAGCTCTGCACCGTGGAGATGCCCATCTTGGACATGATGGAGACGATGCCCGCCGTCGCGGCCTTGTTGTAGTTGGCGATGCCCTGCTCGGCTGTCACGTCCAGATCGCCGTGCGCCGCCAAGTCGCGGATGCACGCATGCGCGTTGTACGGATAGATACCGCTCGCGGAATAGCCCACCAGCGCCGCAAAGTCGTGCGGGGACACGGCGTCGCCACACTCCACCACGATGTCGGCAAAGGTACGCACGCCGGCGCGGATCAGGTGGTTGTGCACGCAGCCCACGGCGAGCAGCGACGGCACGGGCACCTCGCCCGCTCCGGCGCGATCGCTCAACACCACGATGTTCACGCCGTCGCGGACCGCGGCCTCAACGTCCTCTGCAAGCTGCTTGAGCGCAGCCTGCAGCGCACCCTCGCCGGCATCGCGGCGGTACACGGCACGGAAGCGACGAGTCTTAAAGCCCACGCGGTCGATGGCGCAGATGCGGTCGAACTCTTCCTCGTTGAGCAGCGGGCGCTCCAGGCGCACCAGCTGGCAAGCGGCGCGGGAGTCCTCGAGCAGGTTACCGTGATTGCCCAGGTAGAGCGTGGTCGAGGTGACCATATGCTCGCGAAGAGCGTCGATCGGCGGGTTCGTGACCTGAGCGAACAGCTGATAGAAGTAGTCGAAGAACGAACGCGTCTTCTTGGACAGGCAGGCCAGCGGCGCATCGATGCCCATCGAGGCGAGCGGGGCCTTGCCCTGCTGGGCCATGGGGCGCACGACCTCGTCAACATCATCCCAGTGATAGCCGAGCTTGGCCATGCGTACGGCGGCGGGCACCTCGGCGTCCTCGGCGGGCGTTGCCGCAACGGGCTCATCGAGCGCGTCAACGGTCAGCGTCTCCTCGGCAATCCAATCACGGTAGGGCTTTTCTTTGGCATAGCGGGCGCGCAGTTCGTCGTTGTAGATCACGCGGCCGCGGGCAAAGTCGACCTCGAGCATCTGGCCCGGCCCCAGACAGCCGCTCGTCAGGATGTTCTCGGGGCGCACCTCGATGGTGCCCACCTCGCTTGCCAGCATAAAGCGACCGTCGCGCGTCACATAGTAGCGGGCGGGACGCAGACCGTTGCGGTCGAGGGCGGCACCCAGCGTGCGGCCGTCGGTAAAGGCGATGGCGGCCGGGCCGTCCCACGGCTCCATGAGCATGGACTGGTAAGCGTCGTAGGCGCGTCGCTCCTCGCTCAGGCTGTCGTTGTGGTCCCACGGCTCGGGCAGCAGCATGGATGCGGCACGCGTGAGCGGACGACCGTTCATGACCAGGAACTCGAGCACGTTATCCAGAATCGCGGAGTCGGAGCCCTCGCGGTTGATGATGGGCATCACGCGCTCAAGATCGTGCTGCAACACGGGGCTGTACAGGTTGGGTTCGCGGGCGCGAATCCAGTTGACGTTGCCCTTGAGGGTGTTGATCTCGCCGTTGTGGATGATAAAGCGGTTGGGATGTGCGCGCTCCCAGCTGGGCGTGGTGTTGGTGGAGTAGCGCGAGTGGACGAGCGCCACGGCCGTTTTGACGGCGGCGTCGTTGAGGTCGATGAAGAAACGGCGCATCTGCGTGGCCACAAGCATGCCCTTGTACACGATAGTGCGCGAGCTCATGGAGCACACATAGAAGATCTTGTCGCGCAGGGCGAACTCAGCGTCGGCCTTCTTTTCGATGGTGCGGCGGCACACGTACAGGCGACGCTCAAAGGCATCGCCGGCCGGCGTGTCGTCGGGGCGGCCCAGAAAGGCCTGCAGGATGGTAGGCATGCAGGCGCGGGCCGTCTCGCCCAAATCGTGCGGGTCGACCGGCACCTCGCGCCAAAAGAGCAGCGGCACGCCGGCCTCGGCGCAGCCCTCCTCAAACACGCGACGGGCATCCTCTACGCCCTTGTCGTCCTGCGGGAAGAACAGCATGGCCACGCCATAGTCGCCCTCTGCCGGCAGAATCTGGCCGCACTTTTGAGCCTCTTTGCGGAAAAAGTGATGCGGAACCTGGAACAGGATGCCGGCGCCGTCGCCGGTGTTCTTCTCGAGTCCCGTGCCGCCGCGGTGCTCCAAGTTGACCAGAATGGACAGCGCGTCGTCCAGAATCTGGTGATGGCGCTCGCCGTTGATATCGGCAAGCGCGCCGATGCCACACGCATCGTGGTCGAATTCGGGGCGATAAAGGCCCTGCTGCTGAGCGGAATCTGCCTGCATCGCGATCCTCCCCTAGATATTAGACAATCAGTTGAATAGGCATACTAGGAGCATCACCGGCCCGTTGTGTTTCCCGCCCGTTTCGAAACAATCGCGTAACGCACGCCCTACGAGTGGACACCGCCGACCTCAAGGGCGACAACAAGGGCCCCAAGTTCGGCCTGCAAACTCACCTCTTCAAACATCTCAATCTGTAACAGTAAGACCCAATTTCCATCCCTAGTTGTTACAGATCAAGACATTTCGGCAATCCCCTTTCACCATCCTATTCAAATACAACAATTTTGTTAGTCTTGGTTAACTTTTTAGCATAAAACGGGTATCCTTTGCGGCGTCAAACAAACGGCACGCAGGAGCTCACTATGCTCAACCATCTCAAACATCATTTTGGCTCCCGGCGCACCGGTGGTCACGGAGGCCTAGACATTGCGCGGCATATCGGCCCCGGGCTGCTCGTGACCGTCGGCTTTATCGACCCGGGCAACTGGGCCTCCAATATGGCCGCGGGCTCGCAGTTTGGCTACGCGCTGCTGTGGATCGTCACGCTGTCCACGATTATGCTCATCGTGCTGCAGCACAACGCGGCGCACCTGGGTATCGCCACGGGCGCCTGCCTTGCCGAGGCCACGACACGTTACCTCCCCCGCTTCGTCGGGCGCACGGTGCTCGCCAGTGCCTATCTCGCGACCATCGCCACCGCCATGACCGAGGTCCTGGGCGGCGCGATTGCCCTTCAAATGCTCTTTGGGCTGCCCGTGCGTGCGGGCTGCGTCATCGTGGCGGCAGTATCGATGGCGATGCTCATGACGAACTCCTACAAGCATGCCGAACGCTGGATCATCGCCTTCGTAGGCGTGGTAGGACTCTCGTTTTTGGCCGAGCTTGCACTAGTCAAGGTCGACTGGCCGCAAGCCGCCGCAAGCTGGATCACGCCCAGTATGCCCACTGGCTCTGCCGCGATTATCGTGAGTGTCCTGGGTGCGGTCGTTATGCCACACAACCTTTTTCTGCACTCCGAGGTCATCCAATCTATGCACTTCGAAGGCCAAGGCGAGCAGGTTATCGAAGAACGTCTGCGCTACGAGCTCTTCGACACGCTCTTTTCGATGGGCGTGGGCTGGGCAATCAACTCGGCCATGGTCATCCTGGCCGCAACGACCTTCTTTGCGCACGGCATTGTCGTAGACGACCTCGCCGTCGCAGCGGCCACGCTCTCCCCCATCTTGGGCCCGGCAAGCTCAACTATCTTTGCGGTAGCGCTGCTGTTCGCGGGACTATCGAGCAGCGTGACGGCGGGCATGGCGGCGGGCACCATCACCGCGGGCATGTTCGACGAGGAATACGACATCCACGACCGACACTCATCGATTGGGGTGGCGGCCTGTTTCGTCGGCGCAGTGACGGCGTGCCTAGTCGTCCCAAATCCTTTTGAAGGTCTCATCTGGAGTCAGGCACTGCTGTCGCTTCAGCTGCCGATTACGGTCTTTGTGCTCATACGGCTCACCAGCTCACGCCGCGTCATGGGCAAATACGCCAACTCGCGTCCACTCAACGCGCTGCTTGTAGGGATCGGTGCCATCGTGACGATTCTCGATGTCGTGTTGTTGACAGGGATGTAATGGGGCGGGGCACCTACCCAGGCAAACGTCTCGATCTGTAACATCTAGACCCGCTTTTGATGTCTAGATGTTACAGATCGAGATCATTCCGAGGGACAGCTCCGTTTGTCTCAATCTGTAACAAGTGGACCCAATTTCCACCGTTAGACGTTACAGATTAAGACAAAAGGTCGGCCGGACTCACAACAGACAGGATCGGCCAACGGCAACCGTGATCCCTTGGGGACGGAGGAAAAGGGTCCCGGCCGGGATATCCGACCGGGACCCTTGGACAGAGCTATGTGTTGCCGTGAGCCGCGTGCCGACGAGCTACTCCTCGACGAGCTCAAACTGATCGGGACCGACGCCGCACACCGGGCACACGTAATCCTCGGGCAGCTCGGGCGTGTCGACCTCAACCTCGTAACCACAAACGATGCACACGAACTTATACGTCTTCTTCTCCTCAGTCATGATGTTCTCCTCTCGAACGCGACTGGTGATGTACTTCATCTAATAGTATAGATTCTCAATAATATAATGCAAGTATTTTTAAAACATTTCTAGCCTTGATACGAGGACGCCTTCGGAGGCGTCTTGCCCTTCAGGACCTTATGGTAGTAATCGTAGGTGAGCGGCGTCTCGTCGCTCAGGCGCTCGGCATCCTCGACCTCGCCGATAAACAGCAGATGCGTGCCCACATCCACAGTGTCGATCAAACGGCAGCTAAACAGGGCCGTCGCGTGCTCGGGCACACAGGGCATGCCCAGAGCCGTCTCGCGGGTCTCGTATTTGGCAAACTTGTCATAATCGCTGCTGGTGCGGAACCCAAAGTTACCGATGTAGAGCATGTCGGCGGTCTGATCGATCACGGTCAGCGCGAACGCTTTGGCCGATGTGATGACGCCCGAGGTGACGTTGTCCTTGTTCACGGCAACCGAAATACGCGGCGGCATGGACGTCACCTGCACCGCTGTGTTGATAACGCAGCCGGCACGCAGCCCGTCTGCCGCGGAGCTCACCACGTACAGGCCGCTCGGCATGGTAAAGAACGCAGTTTTGTCCATAACGATCACTCCCCTAGCTCGGGTTGGAACCTCATGGATGTATGTACCCACAAAAAAGGCGACGCCCATAACGGACGCCGCCTTTGAGACATATGTGTCAGAACAGTAAGAAAGATGAGACGCCCGCAGTTGCGGTGAAATAGGGACTGAATAGTCCCTCAATCAGGCAAAACAGTCCGTATTCCACCGCAACTTATGAAGGGTGGTCAGCGATTGCGCTCTTTGAGGGCGCGGTCGATCTCGCGTTGGACATCACGCTTGGCCATGTCCTCGCGCTTGTCGTAGAGCTTCTTGCCGCGACCCAGACCCAGCAGCAGCTTTACGCGGCCGTCGGTATTAAAGTAGAGCTCCAACGGAACCAGCGCATAACCACGGTTGCGAAGTTTGCCGTCAAGAAAGTCGATCTCCTTGCGGTGCAGCAGCAGACGACGCCGACGGTCGGGATCGCGATTCCACACGCCACCATGGCTATAAGGGTGGATATGCAGTCCGACGAGCCAGCACTCGCCGCCACGAATCAGCGCAAAAGTGTCAGTGATCTGACAGGCGCGCTCGCGAATCGACTTGACCTCGGTGCCGCTCAGCTCAATACCGCACTCAAACGTCTCATCGATAAAGTACTCGTGATGTGCCGAGCGATTCTTGGAAATGAGTTTGCGCTCGCGCTTACTGGGCATCGCCGGCCTCCTTGGCGCCATCGGAACCCTTGCCCGTAGCTTCGCGCTTTGCCTTGCGCTCGGCATTGAGCTCGGCATCGCTCTCGCGCACCAGTTTAATAATCGCCGCGCAGGCCTCCTCGCCCACCAAGTCGCGAGCACGCACCGTCAGGCGCGTCGCCTCCTGCTTGTCGCCGTCGCTTGCAGCATCGGTCGCGCACATAATCAGGCAGATGGCAATCTCGGCCGAAGGCGAGGTCGGAACGCCTTGCAGGGCCAGTTCACCCATCACGTGCTCGTCGCTCTCATCGGCGGCATCCGGATAGGTGGTATGGATCTTGTTGAGCAGGCGCGTCGTATGCGCATCGTTGGGCGCCAGGCGCAGCGCCAGACGCGCGCAGCCCACGGCAGCCGAAACGTTCTCGGTCTCGGGCTCCAAGAAGTACTGACCTAGATTGGCGTAAGCGCGGGCGGCGCACTTGCCATCGCTCGCGCGCTCTAGCACCGAAAACGAAAGCGAAGCCCACTCCTGCTTGTCCTCGAGAGCGCGGAACAGCTCGGCCAAATCCAAGCGATAGTTGCAGTTCATGGGGTCCCAACGCACAGCCTGCATCAGGGCATTACGAGCGCTCACATAATCCTGCTGGCGAATGTAGGCAAACGCCATGTCAGAGTACAGGCGGTCAAACGGCACCTCGACCTGCATGAGCTCGCGCGGATCCTTCTCCACGCGGCGATAGGCCAAGCGCTCAAACTTGCTATCGAAGCTAAAGTATTGGCGCTTCTCCTCCGTCTTGCACTCAGCGTCGATATACTCCTCGGCGAGCTCCACCAGACGCTCCAGCAGCGGCGTCGCCGTAGCCAGGTCGCCCTGCGCCAGATAGTTCTCGGCATACGTGATGTCTTGCAAGCTGATGGGCAGATCCATGGCTACTCCTCGATCTGAGCGAAACACGGCAGGCGCCGTATATACGGTCAATACACAAAACCCGGGTCTCTTACGAGGCCCGGGCGTTCAATTTTGGTAGCCCGTACCAGATTCGAACTGGTGATCTCCGCCTTGAGAGGGCGGCGTCC
>CAJKFS010000023.1 GCA_905199225.1 uncultured Collinsella sp.
ATATCGGCGGTGCTGTTTCGCGATATTCAACAGTGCTCAAGCGAGCAAATACTCAGTTGGTAAGCGGGCGAATAAGAAACTGCTTAAGCATCGGAAAATGTAGGGTGAGTTATTTCATAAAACATGGCAGCCGTATGGCGAAGTGGGAATCCTAAAGGGAGGCGCGACAAGGCACGACTCAAATGTCTCAGCTGCGAATGCGGGCGCACTAACACGCTCGCGGCGGAATAGATATCGACGATGAAGGCCAACGCCGGCGCGCACTCCAGCACCTCGCCAACATAGAACAAAACCAAGTTCGAGCTCACTCACTTCAGCAGAGCGACGGCAAGGTGACCTATTTTATTAATGCAACTCGATCAAATAATCAATGCCCAAAAGAAGTAGAACCTCAGTATAGAATTGCCTACCGACGTTCTTTCTCGACCAACAGTTGACAAAACTCGCCGACATCCATCAGCCAGTTTTGCTGTTCAGTGGTATATGAGCCAAATACAGGACGAGGCACAACCAGTTGAAGATTATGTTCACGCATCGAGTCTGTATATTCGGTGCTCACCGCCACATCAAGTGTAATCAAATGCTTATTTTCAATTCTATCCGCTTCTTCCAACACTTGGCGCCAGCGCTCTTTAACGGTCGTTTTTGCACCAAGCATGGTCAGCTTCTCGGCAGGATACAAAGGATTTCTATAAGCCTCAATCGACGGCATAATGAAATCTGGCTTTGATTTGCCCTCAGTATACGGCTGAGCGGAATAACTTATGCCCCATCCCTTAAACAGGTACTCAAGTTGATGCTCGAAAGCAGTTCCCGCGCGCGATTTCCTCCGCTGGAAAGCTGACATCGTGGTCCGTAACACTCCATCAACATCGAGATCGCCTCTTAGATAGGGAGCCAAATCGCGCTCAAGCAAATGCCTCTCGAATACCTTAAAGAGAATCTCTTCTCGCTCATAGCAGTCAAGAAGGCACTTGTCGGGGTTGCTCCTCCAATCAAGCACACCCAAAGTCGAGATGGAATACCTCGTGAATTCAATCCCTTTGGGAAAAGAATCACCGAACTTTTCGACCATTTCATCCAAATACGTAACAGCCGACGTGGGAAGCGAAACTTCGATGCCAATCGCTTCAAGAATGGATGCGGCGATTGAGTCTATTCGCCTGTCATCTGCGGTTGACCGCGAAAAACCACTGTCGTCAACTTCGTTCAAACCGAAAAGCCATCTTAATTGGCACTCGGCATTTGATCCTTGTCTAGCAAATACAATCAGAAGACCATGCTCGTCTGAAGGTGCAATGACCATCAGGTCACCGATTCTCGAGGCTCGTATCGCTTCGCTATCGTTGTAATAGAGCCTGTATTCTGTCCTAGTCGGATGCTTCCTGCGCGCGTCGTACCAAGTCGTAAACCCGTGATCAAACAAAGGGTCTGCATCGTCGCAAAGAAATACGAAGGTCGTCGGTATATTTCTTATATCATCGTCGCCAAACAGGGAACGGAGCTCCGCAGTTCCGTTGAATTCATGCTGGTTGCTGCGTTTTCTATCAATATCAACAGCAACGAGTTTCTTCGCAACCGCGCCGTCAAAATAGCTACTCAGAACTCCGTAGTCCATCGAAATACGCTCCCATCATCAGCTTGGCCACTGCTCGCACAGCCGGTACGGTGACAGAATTACCAAATTGATGATATGCCTGCGTATCCGAAACCGGAATAATGAATTGATCGGGGAACCCTTGAAGTCGGGCGCATTCACGCGGAGTCAGCTTGCGAGGGTTCTTCCCCTCGCCACGTGAAACAAGAATCTCACTTCCGTCCTTGTGATAGCGTGCTGAAAGCGTCCTTGTCGTGTCATTGGGGCCAACCGTGCTATAGCCAAAGCCATTGCCTGCCGCCTGATGCTTTTCCTTATATGCACGCAAATAAGCCCACAGTTTGTCGGAAAGAACGTATCGATCATCAGGAGCATCTTCAAGAATCTCCCCGACGGTGTGCCCACCGCCCCCAAGCTCTAGTTGGTCCCAATCAAAATTAGTTTTTTTCTTAAAGCCAACAATGTAAATGCGCTCACGATGCTGGCAAGTCCAATTCTTGCTATCAAGAACCTTGTAATGCACATCGTAACCAAGCTCGTCCTTAAGGGTCTGCATAATAATCCTGAAGGTCTTGCCGCGATCGTGACTCGTTAGGTTTTTAACGTTTTCCAGCAGGAAAGCATCAGGTTTTTTGTCGCGAATAATACGAGCTACTTCGAAAAATAATGTCCCCTGCGTCTTGTCTTCAAAGCCAGTAGCACGTCCCATCGATTTTTTCTTTGAAACGCCCGCGAGCGAGAATGGCTGGCACGGAAATCCCGCCAATAAAACGTTAAATTTTGGAATGTCGTCCGAACGAACGTCATGAATGTCCCCAGCTGGCTGATCACCGTAATTCATGCGGTACGTCTTCTGTGCATATTTATCCCACTCACAAGAAAAAACGCACTTGCCACCAAGTTCTTGGAACGGCAAGCGAATGCCACCGATACCAGCAAATAGGTCAATGTAAGTGAAAGGAGCGTCCTCCCGATCACCCTGCGCAAAGGGCGCCTGATAACCTAGGGAGCGTATAAACGTGAGCTCCGTAGCAGATGGACTGGTCTCGCCAGTCTCCCAACGCCGGACGGTTCTATCACCATTAGGTCCCATGCCAAGAGCGGCGGCGAACTCCTTCTGAGTCAGCGCGAGCTCCTTGCGTTTGGCAGTTATCTCTTCCCTAACGTCTTTCATGCTATCCAATCGGAACAAACTACGGACGAACTGTCCGCTAATTGACACAGCGTTATCAAGATTAAACGCGATGCATGGCAGTTGCAACACTTTGTTGCAACGCCTTTCAACGGTAACTTAGATTAACGTGTCGCACGGACAAACAATTGCCCCAACTTGCAACTAGCCAACATCAGGCCTGCGTATTCAGTCACAACCTAGAGCTATCAGCAAAGGCGCCATTAACTCGCGTCGTTTGGCGGTTTTAGAGTTCTCTTCTACAAGATCCTTCAGCCGCTGTGTATCGAGCCCACGCCCAAGCGCGTCGTGATAGGCATCGATGATTAATGAAGGATCCTCGCAATCGAGGCAAAGATCGACAAGCGTGCGCTCGGGTTTGGTTACCGGCAGGCCGTCGAGCCAAACGATATCCTGCTCAGCAATCTCGCGCTTTGCAAAAGAAAGGGATTCGTTTCTTGTATTGATGCGCATGGGTGCGGTCATTCTGTAGGGGGACAGATAGAAATCGCCCATTTGCTGTAGGTTCGCCGCAGTCGTACCGCTCACGGCAATGCCATCCCACTGGCGCTTTCTCTCCCACGCGCAAAGGGAAGGATTGGTGAGCTTCCAAAAAGCGTTGAGCTCGTCGGTGTCTCGGCGCTGTGTTCCAGCCATCCGGTAGGCGCCGTGGCATATCCGCTCAAGACGACCCGCACGGCATGAGTGTGCCAGCGCATCTCGAGAGATGTCCATGCGAGCTGCCTGGGCTGTGGTGAACACGCCCTCGCCCTCGGAAAGCTCGCTTATCGCCGTTATGTTGCTAAAGTACTTCATGTTGCAATTGTAGGATATTTTCATACTTTTGCAACGCGATTTTGATCCATATGATCCGTTCGCCTTGCTTATCCCATTTCTGCCGCCGGCTTGTCATCGGCACCCCATCTCCCGCTATCGAGGTCTAATACTTTTCCCACTGCCACCCAAAAACTCATCCAACATTAATCTTGGCTCAAGAATCGCTTAATCTATAACCTGCACTATAGAGTTCGACCAAGGGCGGGGCGGCGCCACGCAGGTCGCCGAACGCAACGCTCGCGCCCGGGCAAATCGCCCGGCGTCGCGCCCATCGAACGAAAGGACAGGTCATGGACGACCTCGAAAAAGTTGAAACCATCCGCACCAAGTGCAACGTGAGCTACACCGATGCCAAGGCAGCACTCGATGCCACCGACGGCAACATCCTAGATGCCATCATTTGGCTCGAGTCGCAGGGCAAGACCCAGACCACGTCAGCGCACGCCGCCACCGAGTCCGAGCCGGTCAATGAGCCCTCGGCCGAGATGGTCGCCGCGCAGGCCGCCTACGAGAAGTCGAGCGAAAAGACCGACTTCTCCAAGAAGATGGACAGCGTGTGGGAGTACCTCAAAAAGCTCTTCCGTCTGAGCCTAGACACCAAGTTTATCGCCACGCGCCGCGACGCGATCATCCTCAACATTCCCATCCTGATCCCCATCGTCGCGCTGTTTGCCTGGGGCGCCACGATATGGCTGATGCTGATTGGCCTGTTCTTTGGCATGCGTTACCGCATCGATAGCGACGGCGACGTACCCGGCAGCATCAACAACCTTATGAATCACGCTGCCGATGCCGCGGACGACATCAAGCAAAATCTCAACGACGACAAGTAATCGCAGACGGGGGCACGCATGGCACGGATCCTGATCGTAGAGGACGAGGAGAAAATCGCCCGCTTTGTGACGCTCGAGCTGGAGCACGAGGGCTACCAGGTGGAGCACGCCGCCGACGGCCGCACCGCCGTGGACCTGGCGCTGGAGCGCGACTACGATCTGATTCTGCTCGATGTGCTGTTGCCGCAGCTCAACGGCATGGAGGTGCTGCGGCGCATCCGCAAGCACAAGGATGTGCCGGTGATTATGGTTACCGCGCGCGATGCCGTGATGGACAAGGTGGCCGGGCTCGACGCCGGTGCTGACGATTACCTGACCAAGCCGTTTGCGATTGAGGAGCTGTTCGCACGGATCCGCGTGGCGCTGAAGCGCTCGGAGGCCGTGCGGGCGGCTTCGGGCATTGGCGGCGTCGGTGCCGGGACGGGCATGGCGGGCGGCGCGACCGGGAGCGCCGCTGCGATACCCCCGGTCAGCGACTCGACCCAGGCTTCTGCCTCTCCCTCCCCCGCCACGCTCGCCGTGGGCTCGGTCGCGCTCGATCTCGACCGCCGCGAAGTCACGGTCGGCGGCTCGCCCATCGCACTCACGGCCCGCGAGTTCGACGTCCTCGCCCTGCTTATGGCGCATGCCGAGACTGTGCTCACGCGCGAGCGCATCGCGCACGAAGCGCTGGGCTACGAATACGTGGGCGACACCAACAACGTCGATGTGCACATCGCGCACCTGCGTGCCAAAATCGAGGACGCCGGCGGTGCCCGCATCATCCAGACCGTGCGCGGGGTGGGCTATGTCTGCCGTGCGTAACGCCGAGGCCAAGCGCGTCACCTCCATCGCCCGCGCCATCAACTGGAGCTATATGTGGCGCCGCCTGTTGAGCTATGTCTGGCTCGACCTGCTACTGGTGGTGATTGCGGCGGCGATCCTCGTCTATGGCTACAACCAAACGCTGCCCGAAGGCGGATTTACCGCAGGCTGGATTCCCGGCGCCACCGTTCACGGCATGTCGCTGACGCCCGCGCGCGGCTGGGACCTGGCAACGCTCGCCTATACCGTCGAGCTTGCGCACACCAGCAAGACCTTCCCGCTCGCGCAGGACCTCGTCGCGCTATGGCCTCTCTACCTTGTCGTTGTGGGTTGGCAGGTCATCAGCGTGCTCAACATGCTCGGCGGCGCCCGCCGCGTGCGCCGTACCATGGCACCACTCAACGACCTGGCCTTACGCGTGGACGAGCTCGGCCGTATGCAGCTCTCCGGCGGCAAGATGGAAACGCTGGAGCAGGCCATCGAGCGCGCAAGCGTCGACTCGCCGAGCGTCACCACCGGCGACGCCGACCTGGCGAGCATCGAGGTCGCGCTCAACCGCCTGCTGCGCCAGATGCAAGAGGCCAAGCTGCAGCAGATGCGCTTTGTCAACGACGCGAGTCACGAACTGCGCACGCCCATCGCGGTGATTCAGGGCTACGTAAACATGCTCGACCGCTGGGGCAAAGACGACCCAGACGTGCTGGCAGAGTCCATCGCCTCGCTCAAGGCCGAAAGCGAGCATATGCAGGAGCTCGTGGAACAACTGCTGTTTTTGGCACGCGGAGATGCCGGCCGCACCGTGCTGCGGCGCGTGAATACCAACCTGGCTGCACTGGTCGGCGAGGTATGCGAAGAATCGCAGATGATTGATGCCGCGCACGCGTATCGACTGGCTTTTGATACTGCGTTTGCCAGTGACCCGCGCTGCGACGCATCCGTCGATGTCGCGCTCGTGAAGCAGGCTCTGCGCGTGATCGTGCAAAACGCCGCCAAGTACTCGAGTGCGGGAACGACCGTCACATTTGGCATAACACCCGATGCGGGCATGGGCACGATCGACATAAGTGTTGAGGACGAGGGTATCGGCATGAACCAGGAATCCGCAGCTCACGCGTTTGAACGGTTCTACCGCGCTGACAACGCGCGCGATGCCGGCGCACAGGGTTCGGGCCTGGGGCTCGCTATCGCCAAGTGGATCGTCGACAGCCACGGCGGCGTCATCGGTGTGACCTCGGTCGAAGGGGTCGGCAGCCGCTTTTCGATTCGCCTGCCGCGGTAGGGGCGCCTCTCACGAATCGAAGGTGAATGCTTTTCCGCGAAGTGAACGACCTATTTTGGACCCCCGAAGCATCCGCACTTTTTGGCGCCAAAACCGCAAGAAAAACCTGACAAAACCGCAGGAAACGGCGTCTCCAAAGCGTCGATGCTCTAGGGGTTCGATTTCACTCGTTCACTTCGCGGAAAGCCATTCACCTTCGATTTACGGCAGCCCGTCAGTCACCCTCTCGGTATTAAAAATGGGGCAAGGCCACGCGCCTTACCCCATTTTTTGCTAACTAAAGCAGCTTGTACGCTACTCGCGGCACAGATGCACGGCGAAGCCGGCGAACTCGCGCTTAAAGTACACGAGCTTGGTGCTACCGTCGGGCAGCAGCGCGCGCGACTCTTCGTTGACCTCGAGCCCGCGCTCGGCAAACCACTTCTCGGCCGCATCAATGTCGTTGACGGCAAAGCCGATGTGGCCCTTGGTGCCACGACCATTCTGCTTCATGACCTCGACCAGCGAATCGTTAAAGTACGAAACCGGGATCTCGATAACGGGCAGACCCATCATCGTCGAGAACAGCTCCGCGATCTCCAAGGCGTCTGCCGGGTTGGCGGCGTTAATGCCCACATGGGCAACGCGCATACCAAAGAGCTCGACCGGATTGGCGTTCTGCTCACTCATACAGTCAGCGCCTACTGAGCCATGACGTCGAGGACGGCCTTCTCGGCGGCGACGCGGTTCATGCCGGTCATGAAGGGCACACCGCTCACGTACGGGCAGGTGAGGCCCTCGGGGGCAACGGTGGTGGCGATCAGCAGGTCGGCGCCCTCGTCGCAAACGTCCTTGGCCTCGGAGATGGCGCACTGCACGATCTCGTACTTGTCGGCGTAACCGTTGGCGTCGAGCAGGGTAGCGACCTTCTGGGCAACGAGCGTGGAAGTAGCAGCGCCAGCACCGCAAGCCAAAACGATCTTCTTCATAGGTAATGTCTCCCTTCGTGGTTTACTTTAGGTAAGTGTACCGCAGCGAGCGATGGCACTCAGCCTCGATGAGCTTTTATGCCAGTTTGCTTGCGCGCTGCGTATAATACATCTAGTACGTGTTGTCATACCGCTCGCTTTACGAGCGACTAAGGACTCTGAAATGCCCGATTCCCGCACCCTCTGGACCGCCGTCGTCATTATTTGTATCGCCATATCGGTGTTCTTTAGCGTAAAAAAACGCACCACGTTTAAGCGCCTGCAACAGCTTATGGCTGCCAAGCAGTGGGACGAGTTCGATCGCTTGCTCGATGGCAAACTCACCAGCATGCTGTACCCGCGCTACAACCGCGACTACCTGCGCCTGAACTCCTATCTGCTGCGCGAGGACCACAAGCGCGCCGACGAGATGTTCGATTTGCTGCTGGGACTCAATCTGCCCAAGATGCAGCGCGTCGACCTGGTGATTAAGGCCTTTAACTACTACGTTGGCCAGGAGGACCGCAAAAAATCCAAGGAGCTCCTGCACGAGATCAAGGGCTTTGAGGGCGGTCAGGCCGAGGCAGTCGCACACGAATGCCAGCTGATGTACGACACGATGATCTTGAAGCGCCACAACGACATTCCCGAGCTGGAGCGCATGCTCAAGGAGGCCGGTGACGACAAGGTCAAGAGCTGCCGCCTGGAATACCTGCTGGCCCTGCAGTACCAAAACAAGGGCGACGAAGCCAAGTTCCAGGAGTTCCTGGAGAAGTCGGGCCAACACTCGATGGCCGTCAACGCGTAACGGACGGCTTGTGCTAGACTTCTAGTCTCACGGGGGCGTGGCGGAATTGGCATACGCAGGAGACTTAAAATCTCTCGCCGCAAGGATTGTGGGTTCGAGTCCCACCGCCCCTACCATATGGAGCTTTCGAGCCCGTGTCCCCAAGGGACGCGGGCTCGTTTCTTTTAGATGCCGGTGGGACTCTAAGCTGCGGTGGAATAGATCCTGTTTATACCGTTTACCGGCCCATTTAGGAACTATTTCACCGCAACTTATTTAGAGGGTACTGAGCTCTGGGGTCCAGCCGATGGTGGGGGCGGCGCCGTCGAGAGTCTCGTTGATGGTGGCGGCCATGCCGGCGAGTAAGCTGTTCTCGCTTACAGTGAGCGTCTTGTAGCCGCCGGCTCGCATAAGCTCGCGAATCACCACGGCACCAGCCAAGATCACGCCCGCGCGTTTGGGCTGTACACCCGGTAGCGCGGCGATGCCTTCCGCGTCCAACACAGACATGCGCTCGATAGCGGCCGAGACCTGCTCCAGCGACAGCTCGCGTAGGTGCACAAAGCTCGAATCGTACGGTTCCAGCTCGTGGACCAGAGCCACCAGCGTAGTCACCGTGCCGCCCACCGCGACTAAGCGTTCGGCGCGCTCAAAGTCGACAGGCAGGCCCTCAAAATAGGCGGCGAACTGCTCGCCTGCCCACGCGGCAGCGGCAGCAAGCTCGCCATCCGCGGGCGGCAACGCGGAGAAAAAGCGCTCCGTCACGCGACGGCAGCCAATGTCCAGCGAGCGCGTCCCTTCCAGCGCAAAAACCCCGCGCTCCGGAGCGTATACGCCCGTCGCGAGCTCCGTGGAGCCACCGCCCGAATCGGCGACGATGATGCGCTCGCCAGCAAAGTCGTGCGCCACGCCAAAAAACGTCAGGCGCGCCTCGACCTCGCCCGGAATCACCTGTGGCTCAAGCCCCAGATCGCGCAGGCCGTCCAGCAGCAGCGCGGCATTGGACGCATCGCGTGCGGCACTCGTGCACGTGGTGCAGATGCACACGGCCCCAAAGGCACGGGCCTCGTCCACAAACATGTGACATGCAGCGAGCACACGCTCAACGGCCGCCTCGCAAAAGCGGCCCGTCGCGTCAACGCCCTCGCCCAGATCGGTAATCTCGGTATGCTTGGACGATTCCACGATCGCCCCGGCCTCGACCTGCGCCAGCACCAGTCGCGACGACACCGTTCCCAGGTCGATCGCCGCCACCTTATATCGTTTGCAATCTGCCATTGCGGGCTCCCCTCCGGGCGCTACTCGCCTACTCGCCGCTAGACGCGACCGTCTGACCCTCGACGCCGTTAAATCCAAACAGCATGTCGAGCGCCTGGATGTACCACGGCGCGTCCTTGCCGACTTCTTCGATCTCCTTGGCCACCTCGCTGGCCTTCTTGGCGTTCGACGACTTCTGGCTCGACGAGGCATCCGAATCGCCGTCCAGGCCCTGCACTTCAATCCTCTTCTCGCCGGGCATCACCAAGCCCAGGTCCTCGGATGCCGCATCCTTGATACCCTCCTCCGAGAGCAGCTTGTCGACGCTTTTTTGCAGCCCATCATTGTATTGCTGGCGAATCTCGACCTGCTTGGCCAAGATATCGCTCGAACGCTTTGCCACGTACAGGTCGCGCACGGGGAAATACAGGCTCACGAGCACCAGGGCAACGACGATGCCGATGAATAGCCCTCGCTGAGGACCGTGGGTAAAGTCGTAGATCGCCTTGACTACCGCGTTGTCGTTGGCGTAGTGCATAAAGTCCGAGCCCGAAAAACGGTTCGAGGGCCTGCTCGACCTATCGTGCGTTTGAGCCGACGAGCGCTGAGCATGCGACGAACGTGCCGGGCGCACTGGTCCATCTGTCGAAGTATTCACTTGAGCATTGGGGCGCGAGGTACTTGTCGGGCGCTGCATGGAGCGGTCGGCGCCGGCGTAGGCGGACCCACCGAGCTGCACCGTGCGCGCACGGCGAGGCGACGGCTCACGCGAACCGGCGGAATAGTACCTGTTGTCGTAAATCTGATCCATGTGCGCCTTGTGCGGTTGAGGTTTGTTTGCGCTAAGTATTCTAGTTATAGCACGAGCGTGCGCACCACCTTCGACAGCCTTTGCTCGACATAAAAAAGGCGCTGAGCCATATGGCCCAGCGCCCAATGGTGCTCAACAGCGCCCGGCTGGAGCAAGGCAAATCCGAGTCTTCCCCGCCCCCGCGACCTCCGCGTGCCTAGCGAATGTTGTAGAACGCGGCCTTGCCGGCGTAACGCGCGCTGCCCTCGAGCTCGTCCTCGATGCGGATGAGCTGGTTGTACTTGGCGATACGGTCGCTGCGGCACGGGGCGCCCGACTTGATCTGGCCGGCGTTGACGCCCACGACCAGGTCGGCGATCGTGGAGTCCTCGGTCTCGCCGGAGCGGTGACTCACGATGCAGGCGTAACCGGCCTCCTTGGCGGTCTCGATGGCCTCGAGCGACTCGGTAAGCGTGCCGATCTGGTTGACCTTGACCAGGATCGCGTTGGCGGCACCCAGCTCGATGCCCTTCTTGAGGCGCTCGGTGTTGGTGACGAACAGGTCGTCGCCCACCAGCTGCACCTTGTTGCCAATGCGACGGGTGAGCTCGACCCAGCCGTCCCAGTCCTCCTCGGCCATGCCGTCCTCGATGGAGATGATGGGATAGGTGTCGACGAGCTTCTCCCAGTAATCGACCATCTGAGCGCTCGTATACTCAACGCCCTCGCCCTTGAGCTCGTACATGCCGGTCTCGGCGTTGTAGAACTCGGTCGAGGCCGGGTCCATGGCGTACATGAAGTCGACGCCGGGCTTAAAGCCAGCCTTCTCGACGGCCTTGGTGATGTACTCGAACGGCTCGGCATTGGTCTTGAGGTTGGGGGCAAAGCCGCCCTCGTCGCCCACGCCGCCGCCCAGGCCGGCCTCGTGCAGCACGCCCTTGAGGGTGTGGTAGACCTCGGCGCACCAGCGCAGGCCCTCGGCAAAGCTCGGGGCGCCCACCGGCATGATCATAAACTCCTGGAAGTCGACGTTATTGTCGGCATGCACGCCGCCGTTGAGGATGTTCATCATAGGTGTGGGCAGCAGATGAGCGTTGACGCCGCCCAGGTACTGGTACAGCGACAGGCCCGACGACTCGGCAGCGGCGCGGGCGACGGCCAGCGACACGCCCAGGATGGCGTTGGCACCGAGCTTGGTCTTGTTGGGGGTACCGTCCGCGGCAATCAGCGCGGCATCGACGGCACGCTGGTCGAAGGCGTCGAGGCCCACGACGGCGTTAGCGCACTCGTTGTTGACGTGCTCGACGGCCTGCGAAACGCCCTTGCCCAGGTAGCGGCCCTTGTCCCCGTCGCGCAGCTCGCAGGCCTCAAAGGCGCCGGTCGAAGCACCCGAAGGCACCATTGCGCGGCCAAAGCTGCCGTCCTCGAGCACGACCTCGACCTCGACGGTGGGATTGCCGCGGCTGTCGAGCACCTCGCGACCGTAGGCGTCCAAAATATCGCTCATGTTGTCTCCCTCTCACTTGGAAACGTAGTGGATGCAAGCGACCGGCCGACCGTGCACCATCGGTGCGTCTCCGTAAGTTAGCCATGTCGCACTTTTTGCATTATGCCCTAAGTTAGCCGAGGGATACACTTGATTTTCGAAAAATTTAGCGGGAACGATGAGGCATGTCAGCCCGTCGTTCCCGCAGTCTTACTCCTCCGCCTTTGCGGCATCCCACAGGTCGTTGAGGCCGTGGGTCGAAAGCTCGGCAAGATCCACGTGGGCGTCGGACGCCATCTGCTCCATCGCGGCCCAGCGACGGCGAAACTTGGCCGTGCTCGCGCGCAGGGCACTCTCGGCGTCGATCCCCTCTTTGCGCGCGACGTTGACCAAGGCAAAGAGCAGGTCGCCAAACTCCATTTCGCGCTCGGGCGAGCCAGGGGCCTCGGCCTCAAACTCGGCACGTTCCTCGGCGACCTCATCCCACACGTCCTGGACCGTCTCCCACTCAAAGCCCACGGCAGCCGCCTTGCGCGACACCTTCTGAGCCTGCATCAGCGCCGGTAGATGCGTGGGCACGCCGTCGAGCAGACCCTCGGGCGCGGCCTCGCCCGCTGCCACGGCCTTGTCCTTGGCGGCTTTCTCGGCAAGCTTGACCTCGTCCCAAATCTTGAGTACCTCGTCGGGGTTGTCGGCATCCGCATCGCCAAACACGTGCGGGTGGCGGCGGATGAGCTTGGCGTCGATATCGCGCGCCACGTCGGCCAGCGTAAACTCGCCGGCGTCCGCCGCAATCTGCGCATGCAACACCACCTGCATGAGCACGTCGCCGAGCTCCTCGCGTAGATGCGTCGCGTCATCGGCCTCGATGCAATCGAGTGCCTCGTAGGCCTCCTCGATCATGTTCTTACCGATGCTCTGATGCGTCTGTTCGCGGTCCCACGGGCAGCCATCGGGCTGACGCAGGCGCCAGATGGTCTGCACCAGATGCTGCAGCTCGGCCGACGCGTCGACCAGCGTCGACAGATCGCGCGAGCCCTCGGCATTTTGCTGAGCCATGTGTTGCGCCATGGTTATTCCTCCCCCAGGATCACGTGGCGGAACTCGCCGCCTTCATAGATGCCGTAGCTGTGCGTGCCGTCCTTGGGGATGCTCACGCTGCCGGGGTTGAAAAGCCACAGGCCCGGGTGCGCCTCGCTCGCCTCGTTGACCTTGATGTGCGTGTGGCCGTAGACGAGCGCGGAGCCCTCGGGCAGCGCGGGCGCGTGGTCGACGCTGTTGTGCATGCCGGCGCCAAAGACGTGGCCGTGCGTCAGGAACAGCTCGCGGCCGGTCTCGTCGAACAGGGTGGCGTAGTCGGCCATGACGGGGAAATCGAGCACCATCTGGTCGACCTCGGCGTCGCAGTTGCCGCGCACCGCGATGATACGGTCGGCCAGGGCGTTGAACAGCGGAATCACGCGCTTGGGGACGTAATCGCGCGGCAGGTCGTTGCGCGGGCCGTGGTAGAGCAGGTCGCCCAGCAGCACGATGCGGTCGGGCTGCTCGGACTCGATAGCGGCGACGAGGCACTCGGTCCAGTATGCCGAGCCATGGATGTCGGAGGCGATGAGGTATTTCATGGCGGTCCTTTCGGGTGTGGTTAGTTGGGCTGGGCGCGGCGTGTCACCGGCCGCGTTACTCAAATCGCAGTGCCGCGGCTTGTGCCGCTTGCATCACGCGCTGGAGCGGCACGTCATGCTCGCGGGCAAGACGGGCGCAGTCTTCGTACTCGGGCGCCGCGCGCTCGCTGCCGTCGGGCAGGGTGGCCACCTTGACGGACACCTCGCCCCATGGCGTCGTTACGCGCTCAAAGCGGCGTGGTAGGCAAACGCGCTCCATGACCTGGCGACGGATACCGTTGGTCGTAGTTTCCAAAAAGATGATCGTCTGCAGACGCTCGATATCCTCGTGAGCACAGATTACCTGTAGCTGCCAGCTGGGGCGGCCTTTCTTGCAATAGAGGGGCAGCCAATGCACCTCGCGCGCACCCGCCTCGCGCAGGCGGTCGGCAGCGTAGGCGAGCACCTCGGGCGACGCGTCATCGATGTCGCACTCCAGCTTGACGATAGTTTCAGGCGCATCGGTCTCGCGAGACAGCGGAGATGTACTTCCACGTTGCATACGGTCCGGATCCTTTCCGCACGGGCTCGTTTTATTCACCCAAACGCTAGCACATCGCGGGCGGCGTGGGGGCGGCGTCATGGGATGGGCGGGACTTTTGCCCGTCGCGGACGTCGGCGTGCGCCGGGATCGTCCTCGCCCCTATCCAAACGTGTACGGCAGCCTCCAAACACGTCATTTTTTGCAGCTTTTGGAGGCTGACGTACACGTTTTGAGGCAGGGTCGATGTCGTGCGGCAGCCCTTGCGCGCCGCCTGCCCTTTCCAGTCGGTTTCGACTTGTGGCGTTCCCGGCGCGCCAGGGGTCGCGCCATTACAATGGAGCGGATTCGCTTGACGCAAAGGAGCTGCCATGTCTGCTTGCCCGCTGGTCGATTGCCACACCCACACCTCGTTTTCGGACGGCCATGCCTCCTTTGAGGAAAACGTTCGCGCCGCCGCGGCGGCTGGCTGTCGGGTCATGGTCTCGACCGACCACCTCACCTTGCCCGCCAGCATGGATGCCAACTGCGAAGTGCAGGTTACTGAGGGCGACCTGCCGGCACATCGTCTGGCTTTTGAGGATGCTCGCAAGCTTGCCGCGCAGATTGCGCCGGAGCTCAGCTTTATCTATGGCTTTGAATGCGATTGGTACGAGGGCTGCGAGCCTTTGGTTGAGCGCTGGTCCCAGGGCGCCGTCGTACTCCTGGGCAGCGTGCATTGGATTGGCAACCCAGGCGATATTGCGGCAGGTGCTGCGGGCACGGCGGGGACGGAGGACGTCGCTCGTCCTGATACACCCGATTCCCTTTGCGGTTGGATCGACGATGACACCAACCTGCATGTTTGGGAAAACCTGGGGGTACACGGCGTGTGGGAGCGCTATGTCGACGACTGGTGCCGCGCCTGCGAGAGCCCGCTTAACTTTGATGTGATGGCCCACCCCGACCTGGTCATGCGCTTTTCGAAGGAAGGCTTTGCGCCCGATTTTGACCCCGCGCCGTTCTGGGAGCAGATGGCCGAGTGCGCTCACGACACGGGCCGCCGCGTTGAGATCTCGACGGCCGCACCGCACAAGGGCTTGGACGACTACTATCCCGCGACTGGTCTTTTGCGTTGCTTCGCCCACGCCGAGGTACCCATCACCTTTGGCTCGGACGCGCACCGCGCCTGCGACATCTGCTGGAATATCCGCGAGGCGCATGCCCACGCCTACGACTGCGGTTATCGAACCTTCGACATCCCCCACGCCACCGGCGAATGGGAACCCACACCCCTCGCCTAAGACTAGTGGCGACGGGCGTTGAGTTCGCCGGCAAGCTCGTCGAGGGTGATACCGTAGCGCTCGAGCGTCACGAGCAGGTGGTAGACCAGGTCGCCGGCCTCGTAGCGAATGTGATCGTGATCGTTATCCTTGCAGGCCATGATCACCTCGCTCGCCTCCTCGGCAAGCTTCTTGAGCAGCTCATCCTCGACGTCGGTCAGCAGACGCGCGGTATAGCTCTCCTGCGGCGATGCATCACGACGACCGTGAATCACCTCGGCCAGACCTGTCAGCGTCTCACCGATATTTCCATCCTGAACGTTTGCGGTGCGCACACCCATAGTTCAATCCTTTCTGGTGGCCGAGCGTCTAATCGAGCGCCCGCCCTACGCGAGTTTCTTAAAGAAGCAGGTACGGTTGCCGGTGTGGCAAGCCGGGCCCGGAGAGTCAACCTTGACCAGCAGCGTATCGTTATCGCAGTCGGCCCAAAGCTCCTTGACCTGTTGCATGTTGCCGCTCGTCGCGCCCTTGTTCCAGAGCTCCTGGCGACTGCGGCTCCAAAACCACGTGGTGCCGGTCTTGAGCGTCAGCCCCACCGACTCCTCGTTCATCCAAGCAACCATAAGCACCTCACCGGTGTCATATTGCTGAGCCACACAAGGAATCAATCCACTGGCGTCATATTTGAGCTCGGCCGCGCTTGTCACTTGCTCCATTTAAAAATCCAATCTCACAGGGATACCTTGAGATGCCATGTACTCTTTGACCTGGCAAATGCTGAAGGTTCCAAAGTGAAAGACGCTTGCCGCCAGCACGGCGTCGGCCTCACCCTCGATCACGCCCTCGGCAAAATGCTCGAGCGTACCCACGCCACCGCTCGCGATGACGGGAATCGGCACCGCGCGCGCCACGGCGCGAGTGAGCGCCAGGTCAAAGCCGGCCTTGGTGCCGTCGCGGTCCATGCTGGTGAGCAAAATCTCGCCGGCGCCGCGACGAGCCGCCTCCTCGGCCCACGCCACCGCATCGATGCCCGTAGCGTTGCGACCTCCTGCGGTAAAGACTTCCCACTTGTCGGCACCAGATGCGCCGGGCAAACCGACGCGCTTGGCATCGATTGCCACGACCACAGCCTGGCTGCCAAACGCCGCGGCAGCTTGGCTGATCAGCGACGGATCGCGCACGGCGGCAGAGTTGAGCGATACCTTGTCGGCGCCGGCGGCAACCATGGTCCGCATGCCCGCCAGGTCGCGAAAACCGCCGCCCACAGTATAGGGAATGGCAAGCTCCTCGGCCGCATGCGCCGCCATCTCGATGGTCGTCGCGCGGTTGTCGCTCGTTGCGGTAATGTCCAAAAATACGACCTCGTCCGCGCCCTCGCGGTCGTAGGCGCGCGCCAGCTCCACCGGGTCGCCCGCATCGCGCAGGCTCACAAAGTTCACGCCCTTCACCACGCGGCCGTCCTTGACGTCCAGGCAGGGAATCACGCGTTTGGTAAGCATGGGCTACTCCTCCCCTCGGGCGGCGGCCAGAGCCTGGGCCAGCGTAAAATTGCCCTCGTAGAGCGCGCGACCGGTAATAGCGCCCTCGATGGCGTCCTCGCCCACCGCGGCGAGCGCGCGGATGTCATCGAGCGTCGAGATGCCGCCCGAAGCCACGACGGGAAAGCCCGCGACCTGCGCCACATGGCGATATGCTGCCACGTCGATGCCCGTCTGCATGCCGTCGCGCGCGATGTCGGTGTAGACCAGGTGCTTAAAGCCCAGCTCGCTGAGCTGCGCCACGGCGTCGTCGAGCGCCACGCCCGCGCCATCGCGCCAGCCGTTCACCTTGACCTGGCCGTCGCGCGCGGCGATGTCTGCCACCAGCAGCTCGCCAAAGCCGCGGGCCGCCACCTCGGCAAAGCCCGGCTCGGTCACGAGCACGGTGCCCAGTGCGATGCGACGCGCGCCGTAGCCGGCCAGCTCGTCGATGCGGGCAAGCGAGCGAACGCCGCCGCCCACGTCCACGGACAGGCCGTCGACGCCGCAGATGGCCTTAATCGCCGCCGAGTTGGCAGCGCACGCGTCCTCGTCCTCGCCAAAGGCGGCGGACAGGTCGACAACGTGCACCCAGCTTGCGCCCTGCTCGGCAAAGGAACGGGCAACGGCCACAGGGTCGTCGGAATATACCTTGCAACGGTTGCGGTCGCCGCGCTCCAGGCGCACGACCTTGCCACCGATCAAATCGATTGCGGGAAACAGGATCATCGGCCGGCCTCCTCGACGATGTTGACGAAGTTCTTAAGGATGCGCTGACCCAGCGCGGAGGATTTCTCGGGATGGAACTGGCAACCCCACACGCTGCCGCGGCGCACGATGCACGGGAAGCTCCGCGTGTAGTGCGTGCGTGCCAAGACATCGGCGACATCGGCGTCGTCAGCCACCGCGTAGCTGTGGGTGAAGTACATGTTGGCGCCCTCGGCAAAGCCGGCGAGCAGCGGATCGGTCGTACCGGCGGGCGTCATATGCACTTGGTCCCAGCCCACGTGCGGCACCTTCAGACGGCTCGACTCCAGGCGCGTGCACGAGCCGCGCATGATGCCCAGGCCATCGACCCAAGGGCCACCGACCTGCTCGGGAGCGTCATCCACAACCGCGCCCGTGTCCGCCGGCACGCCCTCGTTGCCGCGCTCAAAAAACAGCTGAAGGCCCAGGCAGATGCCGAGCAGCGGAGTTCCGGCGGCCACGGCATCGAGCACCGCGTCTGCCTCGCCGCTCTCACGCATAAAGGCGATCGCGTCGTAGAACGCGCCCACGCCCGGGATGACCAAGCCGTCGGCGTTACGAATCTGCTCCGGAACGTCCGACGTGCAGGCAACGGCACCGGCGCGCGCAAGCCCGCGCACGACGCTCGACAGATTGCCCTTGTGGTAGTCGACCACCACGATCTTCGGTTCGCCCACGCGACCCTCCCTTTTCTCATCGTCCAAAACCTGCCAAAAAGGGACAGGTTTATTTTGGTCGGTTAAACGTTCACCCACCGCATGAGACAGCATTTCCGCAGATAAAACCTGCCAAAATAAACCTGTCCCTTTTTGGTAGGTTACAATGAGCCCTTGGTGCTGGGGACGCCCTGCACGCGGGGATCGAGCTCGCAGGCATGGCGCATCGTGCGGCCCACGGCCTTAAAGGCGGCCTCGATAATGTGATGCGAGTTACCGCCCGCCAACTCGCGCACGTGGAGCGTGAGCTTGGCATCGCGCGCAAAGGCGTAGAAGAACTCAACGGCCAACTCGGTATCGAAGCTACCCACACGCTCGGTCGGCACGGGCAGCTCGCAATAGGCCTGTCCGCGACCCGAGATGTCCACGGCAGCCATCACGAGCGTCTCGTCCATGGCGATCGCCGCGTCGGCAAAGCGCGTAATGCCCGCCTTGTCGCCCAGCGCCTGGCAAAACGCCTCGCCCAGCACGATACCCGTATCCTCGACGGTGTGGTGCGCATCGACCTCGACGTCGCCCACCGCGTGCACCGTCAGGTCAAACAGACCATGACGGCCAAAGGCGTTGAGCATGTGGTCGAAAAACGGCACGCCGGTCGAGATATCGCACACTCCGGTTCCGTCCAGGTCGAGTTTGACAACAATATCGGTCTCCCCCGTCTTACGGGTCACCTCGGCATAACGGTCCATCTACATCTCCTCCTTCACCAGCGCGGCAAACGCAGCCAGCACTTCGTCGTTTTCCTGCGGCGTGCCCACGGTAATGCGCAGGCAGTCCGCGAGCCCCGGCGCGTAGCTAAAGTCACGCACCAGGATGGAGTACTCGTCGCGCAGACGCTCTCTCACGCGCGTGGCATGCGGCGTGCACACAAGCACAAAGTTCGCCGCACTCGGCCATGCCTCCACGGGCAGACCCTCGGCAGCCATCGAGCGCAGGGCGGCCAGTTCGCGCTCGCGCTCGGATGCGACCTGTGCCACCACGGGCGCATACGCATCGCGGGCGCGCACGCAGGCAAGCGCCGCCGCCTGGCTCAGCACGTTGACCGAATAGATCTGGCGAATCGCCGCGAACACCTCGATAACCTCAGGCGCCGCGATCACATAGCCCAAGCGCGTGCCGGCGGCGCCAAACGCCTTGGACAGCGTGTGCAGAATCACCAGGTTGGGGTGCTCGGCGATAAGGCCCTGCGCCGTGGTGGCCGCGCCAAACGAATCGTCGGCAAACTCAACGTAGGCCTCGTCGACCATAACCATGCCGGGGCACGCATCGCACAGAGCCGCGACAAAGTCGAGCGGGGCCACGTCGCCCGTTGGATTGTTGGGCGAGGTCACGATCGCCAGGTTGCACGCGGGCGCCGCGGCGAGCACCGCTGCCTGGTCGAGCTCAAAGCTCGCCGGATCGCGCCACACGTCGCGCACCTCGGTCTGGCACAGCGACGCAAAGAAGGCGTACTCGCTAAAGCACGGCGGGCAGTTGAGCAGAGTCCGCCCCGCGCCGCCAAACGCCAGCAGGTAGTTATAGAGCAGCTCATCGCCGCCGTTGCCCACGCAGATATTCTCGCGCGTCACGCCATGCCAAGCAGCAAGCTCGTCGCGCAGGTCGTTGGACATGGGATCGGGATAGCGGTTGAGCGGCGTGGCAGCAAGGGCCGCATCGACCGCCTCGCGCACACCGGCCGGCACAGGATAGGTGTTCTCGTTGGCCGAAAGGTTGATGCGCGTGGGCGTAAAGTTGGGATCATAGGGCTCAATACCGGCCAGGTAAGGCTGGACGAGCTCCTTCATGCGGGGTGAAAGCTCGGCCATATTAGGCCTCCTCGCCGGCCGCACCGGCGGCACTGCTCGCAGCCGCCGCCAGGTCTACGCCCTCAGCAACCGTCGCCACGGCGTCGCCCGGCCAGGCAACCTTGGTCAGGTCGGCCGCGGCCAGCGACTCAGCGCTCACGGAGTCCTCGCCCTGCTCCAGCACGCGACGGCGCAGTGCGGCCGAAAGCGCGTGTGCCCACAGGCCCTCTGCCTCGGCCAGGCGCTGCGTGGCGGGAGCGTCGAAAAGCAGGCCCTCGGGCGTATAGCAAATGACGCTCGAGCGCTTGACGAACTCCTCCACCGAAAGCGGGTTGGAGAACATGGCCGTGCCGCCGGTCGGCAGCGTGTGGTTGGGGCCGGCGACGTAATCGCCGAGCGGCTCGGAGCTCCAGGCGCCCACAAAGATGGCGCCGGCGTTGCGAATGCCGCCGAGCAGGCCCATCGCGTCCTTGCAGTGCAGCTCCAGGTGCTCGGGCGCCACGGTGTTCACGGCCTCGACAGCGGCGGCCATGTCGGCGGCAACCACGATCGTGCCCTCGTTGTCGAGCGAGGCACGCGTGATCTCGGCGCGCGGCGACTGCACGACCAAGATGTCGATGCCGGCCTCGACCTCGCGCGCAAACTGCTCGTCGCAGGTCACCAGATAGCAGGCGGCCAGCGGATCGTGCTCGGCCTGGGCCATCAGGTCGGCCGCGACCACCATGGGCTTGGCCGTGGCGTCGGCCAGCACGCAAACCTCGGACGGGCCGGCGACCATGTCGATGCCCACGTCGCCCGACACGATCTGCTTGGCCGCGGCGACAAAGGCGTTGCCCGGACCGGTGATCTTGTCGACACGAGGAATGGTCTCGGTGCCATACGCCAGCGCGGCCACGGCCTGGGCGCCGCCCACCATATAGATCTCGTCCACGCCGCCGAGCTTGGCAGCCGCAAGCGTATACGGGCTGATCAGGCCATCTTTTTGCGGCGGAGTCACCATGACCACGCGCTTGACGCCGGCCACCTTGGCGGGGATGGCGTTCATGAGCACGGTGGAGGGATACTGCGCGCGGCCTCCCGGCACGTAGATGCCGGCCGCGGCAAGCGGGGTCACCTTAACGCCGAGCATCGTGCCGTCCGGGCGCGTGGTAAACCAGCTCTGCTCGACCTCGCGCTGGTGGAATTCGCGAATCTGGCGCGCAGCCTTCTCGAGTGCGGCGACAAAGGCCGGATCGAGGCCCTCGAGCGCGGCATCGATCTGCTCCTGCGGCAGGCGGAAGCTTTCCAGCTCAACACCGTCAAAACGCTGGCAGTAATCGCGCACCGCGGCATCGCCGTTGGCGCGCACGTTGGTCACGATATCGCGGGCGGCGTCGACGATATTTTGCGGCAACACGCCCTTGCGGTTGAGCTGATTGGTGACGAGGCGCTCGCCGGGAGCAAGTTTGATGGTCTTCATATCGGTATCCCCTATCGGTTGAGGTTGCGTCTGAGAAACGTGAGACCAGGCGGCGGCGACAATCGACCCGCAGCCCGGATATGGGGGCGCCCGCACGCGCTCGCGCTATTGTGCCGAGCCCGCGACGGGCTCAAAATGCTTGTCCTTCACGGCCGCCGCCAGGCGATCGGCCAGGTTGCGCACACGTGGGTCCAGGCGCGCCGCGCCCGGGTTAACGAAGAAGCGCGCCGTGCAGTCCATAATGCGACCAGTAATAACCAGGTCGTTGTCGCGCAGGGTCGCGCCCGTGGCGGTAATGTCCACGATGCGGTCGGTCATACCGACGATGGGGCCCAGCTCGATGTTGCCGTGCAGCGAGACGATATCGGCATTCACGCCGCGCTCGGCATACCAGGCGCTCGCGATGCGCGGGTACTTGGTGGCCACGCGAAGCGACCCGCGGCGGGCATAGTTGCGCTCGGCCTGCCCGGCGCGCCACGCAGGCTCCGCCTCAATAAAAGTGCACAGACCGTAGCCCAGATTGACCAGCTGCAGCAGGTTGAGGTCGGCCTCGATGAGCGAGTCCCAGCCGCAGATGCCGCAGTCGGCGCCGCCGCAACCCACAAAGGCCGGCGCGTCGCTGGGACGCACGATGACAAACTCAATATCGCCGACCGCGCCCTCGCCGGCACGCGTGTCACGACCGCGCACGATCAGGTGACGACCGGGGTCGCGCAGCTCGGAGACGTCCAGGCCCGCAGCCTCGAGCACATCGAGGGTATCGGCCTTGAGCGAGCCCTTGGGCACGGCAATGCGCAGCGGGCCCTCGGCGCCACGGCCCACGGCGTGATCGCCATCGGAGGCAGCGTCCTCGGCCGAGGTGCGCGCGGCCTCCAGGCGCTCGAGCGAAAAGGCGAAGCCCGCCGCCGGCACCTCGATACCGTCACCAAATGCGCCGGTAAAGATGGAGTCGTAGCGACCGCCCGAACCCACCGGATCGGGCAGGCCGCCGGCATAGGCCTTAAAGACCAGACCCGTGTAGTAATCAAACGAGTTCATGATGGAGAAGTCGAAGGACAGCACCTGGGCGTCCTCGGGAGCCAGGCCCTCGACCAGGGCACGCAGCTCGCGCGTGAGCGGCGCGACAATGCCCACCGCCGCCAGAAGCGCGTCGACGCGGTCGAGTACCTCAGCGCCGCCGTGCAAGCGCGGCAGCTCGCTGATGGCAGCCTTGACGGCCTCGGGCTCGGCGCTTGCCGCCACACGGGCATCGAGGCCCACAAAGTCGTTGGCGTGTACGCAACGCAATGCCTCGGCAGCCAGTTCGCGATCCTCACAGGCCGCGAGCAGTTCCTTAAACGGACGAACGCTGCCCGCAATAATGCGCGCATCGGGCAGCGCCAGCTTGCGCACGGCCTCCGCCACCAGCGAGACGATCTCGACATCGCCCGCGGTGTCGCCCACACCGATAAGCTCAAAACCCAACTGCGTAAACTGACGCGAGCCGCCGGCATTGCGCTGGCATTCGCGAACCACCGGCGCCTCGTAGCGAAGGCGCAGCGGCAGATCGGCCGCGCGCATGCGGGTCGAAACCAAGCGCACGATCGGCAGCGTGTTGTCGGGACGGACCACCAGCAGGCGGCCGTCATCATCAAAGAGCTTAAACGGGGTGTCCGCAATGCGGCCACCCTCCTCGAGAGAGCCCTTGTCCTCGAGCAGCGGCGTCTCGACCGGCAGGTAATGATGCTCCCTAAAGCAGCCCTTCACCGTCAGCGCAATCTCCTCGCGCGCCTGAGCCTCCTCGGGCAATATGTCCCGGAATCCCCACGGTGTGGCCGTCATCTGGTGAGCCTCCTCATGCTGTGTTTCATATAGAACAGAAGACCGGCATAGCTCCGCCGGTCTTCTGGGTACTTTAGCATACTAGAGTGTTTGCGGGGAAAATCCATCGCGGCCGCTCACGCCGTATTCATTTGGAAACATAGGGCAGATCGACGCAACCCAAACCCGCCTAGGCGCCAATCGCACGACGATACTCTGCCATTACCTGCGCATCGGCAGCTGCGGGGTCGGCGAAATAGCGCCCGTCATAGGTCTCGGCCGAAACAACTCCGCGATAGCCGCGCGCCACCAGCCTATCCAGGTCGGCGCGCATATCGCGGTCGCCGTCACCCCAGGCAAGATGCGTCGTGCCATCTGCCGCAACATCGACAAAATGCACGTGGGCGACATCTTCGCCAAGCAGATCGAAATAATCGTCGATGGTATCCCCTGCCACCGCCATAGCGCCCAAATCCAGACACGCCTTAAGTGCCGGATGATCAACTGCCTCGATCATGCGCTTCGTGTCGGCCGCCGAGTTCACGATCATCGACTCAACCGGCTGTAGGGCCTCGAGCACCAGTCGCACGCCGCGCTCTCCCGCATGCTCGGCAATCGCACGCAGCATCGAGGCGCTGCGACCCCACGCGTCCTCGATCGGCTCGTTCAAAAATGCCCAGCCGCTCGAGACCATGACCTGCTCGGCTCCAAGTTCCGCCGCGATATCCACAACGTTCTTAAAGTACGCGAGCGTGCGGGCACGCGCCTCATTCCCACGCGCCGCGATATTCCACGGCTTGGGGTTGTTCTGTTCGGGACAAAGCCCCACAATCCGAACCCCATACCGCTGCGACAGCTCCCGCACCTGCTCGAGCGAATCGTATCCATGGCAATCGACATACAGATGCATCGCCCCGGTCCAAAGCTCGCAACACGTGTAGCCCGAGGCCGCTGCCGAAGAAAAGAATTCCTCAAGGTCAAAATAACGATGGCTGATATTCATGACGGCAAGCTGCGGATACTCCATCTTGTCCACCTTTCGGCAAAAGGGCGCCGCAGCACAGTGTGCGCGACGCCCCCTCTTACATTATTCTCATTATGACGGATGCCCTACTGAACACCAAGCACTCCAAAGAACGCGCCGGCGATACTCACGAGCAGGATCACGAGCATGATCACGAGCGGATTCATCTTCTTCTTGAGCATGAGATAGACGATTCCAAACAGCCCCATCGTGACAAAGCCCGGGAAGATTCCGTTGAGCAGCTCGGCCAGCGTCTGAGCACCATCGCCCGCACCGACCATGAGCGGAATGTCCACGGTGACCATCTCCATGGTCATAGCGCCGATCACCATGGCGCCCATGATAGAGGCCATCTTGACGATCGTGTCCATAATGCCCGATTCCTGGACCTTGCTGATCATGTCCGAGCCAAAGCGATACCCCACAAACGTCAGCAGGTAACGGATGATGTAGTGAGGGATATTGAACACGAGCAGGAACAAAATCGGGCCAAGAATAGAGCCCTGTAGCGCCAGCGACGTGCCGACACCCGTTGCCAAAATTCGCAGCGTGCCCCAGTAGAAGGCATCGCCCACACCGGACAGCGGTCCCATCAAAGCAAGCTTGACATTTGAGATCGCGCTCGTGTCAAAGCTATCGTCAGTAGCGTTGACCTCTTCCATTGCAGCGGCGATGGACATGGGGAGCGTCGAGATGTACGGCGTGACGTTATAGAGCTCCATATGGCGCTTAAGGGCGGCCTTAAAGTCCGCATCCTGCGGATACAGCTTGCGAAGGATCGGCATAAGGGCCCACATAAAGCCGATATGGCCCATACGCTCGTAGTTCCAGGAATGCTCATAGGGAATCGAGCGCCAGAACAGCTTCTTAAGGTCTGCGCGGGAAATCAGCCCGTCGTAAGAAGACTCAAACTTAAAACTCATCGAACCCACTCCCAATCGCAGGATCCTCGGTTGCCACTGCGGGCTGCTCCGCTTTTTTCTTATCACCCAAAACCGTCATCGCGACGACGATGATCGCGGCAAAGATCGCCACGCCCGTCGTGCTAATGCCAAAGTAGGCGACGAGGAAGAAGCCAGCGAAGAAGAACGGAGCCACCGTTTTGTTCATAATCATCTGCGCCAGCATCGCAAAGCCGAGTGCGGGCAAGAAGGCGGCGGCGACATCCATGCCGGTCTGAACGAAATCGGGGATGATGTTGAGCAGGCTGGCAACAGCATCGGCGCCAAAGAAGAATGCCAGGGGAATAATCAGCAGGCCGCACCAGCTCTGCGCGTAACCGGCGATGAGCATGTTGCGCGTGATGGCCTTGGTGTCTCCGTCCTCGACGTTTTTGTCGATACGGTGCACCAGCAGCAGCATCACCGGCTGGCCCAGGGCGGTATCGAGCGCCAGGACGATCGTTGCGATAGGAATGCCCAGGGTCAGGGCCGCCGAAGCGTCCGCGCCGGCCTGCATGGCAAGAGATACGCCCAGGATAGTGCCGGAAATCGTATCGGGCGGGTTATAGGCGCCGACCGAGATGGCGCCGACCATGGCAAGCTCCATCGTGGCGCCCATGATCGTGCCGGTCACCATGTCGCCCATGACAAGGCCAACCAGAGGTCCGAGCACGATCGGGCGCTGGAGGTAGCTCGTACCCGTCAGCCACTCGGAATAACCCAAAAGGGCAATAAGGAAAATCAGGATTGTCTTGATAACCATGATGGCCCCTAACCGATGACCTTCGCGGCGTCAGTCTTCGCATCTGCCGGAATCATCTGAATGAACAGCTCATAGCCCTCGCCGAGCAGCTCTTTGACGTATGCCTCGTTTTCGGGCGTGAGAAATACGCTGGTCGAGACCTGGCGGGCGTCCTCGCTAAAGGCAACATTGCCGAGGTTGATCTTCTTGATCCCCATCGCCTTGGCGACGGCACCGGCCTGCTGGATCGTCTCGCAAACCACGAAGAGCTTGTACTTATCGGTCACACCGCTCTGGAGCGCCTTGACGGCATCCTCGGTGTTTTTGACGACAACCTTGCAGCCCTCCGGTTTTGCAAGGGACAGGGCCTGCAGACGAAGCTTGTCATTGAGGACCGTGTCGCTCACCAGCAGGATGCAGTCGGCACCCAGAGCCGAGGTCCAGCTAACGGCAACCTGGCCGTGAAGCAGTCGATAATCTACACGAATCATCTGAATCATGATGTGCTCCCTAGTGGTTAAAACTCATCGAGTTCGGCCTGCCCCAGCAGGTCGTTGACGTACTTGACCTTGGTGTCGTCCGCCTCGACGATCTGGCGAATGGCCTCATCGATCGGGGTGGATTCGGGCACGAACAGCAGCTGAATAAGGAGCGGCAGGTTCATATTGGTCACGAGGTGCGTGTTGGGACGCGTCTGGACGATCTTGGTGAACTCGTTGTTGACACTGCCGCCAAAGAGGTCGGTGCAAACAACGACCTCATCGTCCGCGGCAAAGCCGTCCAGAATCGCTGCGGCCTCCTTGGTCAGGTCCTCGTTTCCGTCGACATACATAGAGAGCGCATGGACGTTTTCGCGCTCGCCGGAAAGCAGCCCAATGCTCTCGACGATTCCAGACGCAAAATGGGCATGGGATGCAACGATAAACTGCCTCATTCGATTCCCCTTTCTTGCGAATTTCGGCATAAAAATGCCCGGACGCATGCGCCCGGGCAGGGTGCTTCTTGATCAGTAGCTTATTTGTCACCGATTAGTAGTCGAACTGGTGATAGTAACGACGGTAGTTGAGGTTGTGCTTGGTGACCGTCTCGTAGTAAGCGGCAAGGCGATCGGTGATCAGCGAGGAGAGGATCCACGGAGACACGATGACGCGGAACTCGTCGTCAAGGCCGGGGATCGCGAACTCGGCGGTGTCGATGATGTTGATGTCGGTGTCGCCGGTCACGCCGCGGTTGAGGAAGGCGCGGACGCGCTCGTCGAGCTTGCGGTTCTCGTCCTCGCCCATGAACAGGAAGACCGGGACGCCGGGCTCCACGAGCTCGAGGGTGCCGTGGAAGAAGTCGGCCGAGGTGATGTAGCGGGTGCGCTTCCACTGCATCTCCTCGAGGATGCACATCGAGAACAGGATGGTCTCGCCCCACAGGGCGCCGGAGCCGATGAACATGGTGTAGGGGGCCAGGGCGTACTTCTTGGCGAGCTCCTCGGCGCGCGGCTCGAAGCTCTTGCGGATGTCGACCAGGTGGGTCCAAACATCCTTGGTCTGCTCGATGAACTTATCGAACTGCGGGAAGCAGCCGCGGCGGTTGAGCAGGCGCAGGCCGAAGCAGTCGGCGAGGTAGTAGCCCATCTCGCAGCCGCCGTTACCATGATCGGAAGCCATCTTGACGCAATTCTCGGCGCCGACAGCCTGGCCGATGGGGCCCTCGGGCTTGGTCATGGCGTAGACGCGCACGCCCATGTCCTTCATCTTCTTGACGGCCTCGAGGACCTCGGGGGTGGTGCCGGACTCGGAGGCGGTGAGCACGACGGACTTCTCGGTCATGCGCTTGTGGCCCATGACGTTCCACTCGGCGGCGTGGATCAGGTAGACCTCGAGGTCGCGGTCGCCGAACTTGTTCATGAGGTACTCGAGCTGCATGAGCTCGTCCCAGGTGCCGCCGACGCCCATCAGGAACACGGCGTCGTAGCCCTCGTCGGCGACCTTGTCGGCGAGCGCGGTCATCTTCTTGCCGGTCTCGTAGACGTTCTTGCCGTCCTCGATGTAGCCCTCCTGGCTAAAGTGCATGATCTCGATCTTCTCGGTTTCCTTCATGGCTTTTCCTTTCTGTCCAGCACGCGAATCTATACATCGCGTTTCTTTTCGATACCAATTATAGACATACACCCAACGTGTTTTTAATACCACTTTTCAATCTGTTCCAATCCTCGGTGAACGGTCGAATTTCTCTGGTGAGTGGTATTAAATTAGAATTGAATGTATAGCTAACACCTCTGGCGCCTCCCTTGTGTGACAAAGAACAGCGTTCCTACCAGCGCAATAATGGTCGATGCCCCAAACAACACCGCCTGGACGCCCAAAACCTCCGCCAAAAATGGAGCCGCCAGCAGCGGCACCACGCCGGCGCTCATCAGGCCAAAACGCACAAAGCCGGTAATGCGCCCCAGGTATTTGATGTCGGCGCGCTCCTGAATCAAGATCATCTGCAGCGGCTCCAGGAACCCCCAGGCCAGACCGTTAATCGCCTGACCGATAATCGCGACCCCCAGCATATCGGTGCCCACGTACACCATGGACCCAATGCCCACGGCCATGAGCGCGCCGAGCAGCAATCGCAGGTTGACATGGCGAGCAGAAAGCTTGGTCAGGATGAACGCGCCCACCGAGGAAGTGAGGCCCACGACCGAGGACAGCCAGCCCAGCCAGACGATATCCACGTTGAGTACATACGGTAGAACAACGACTCCAGCGAATCGAACGCGCCAAACGCAAAGAAACCCAAAAAGCCCGAGATAAAGATGAGGCGCAGGTCGTGGTCGCGAAACGTAAGTCGCGCGCCCTCGGCCATGCCGCCCAGAATACCGCCCTTCGGCTTCTCCCCTTTTGCGGGAGCAACACACTCGTGACAGCCCAAGGAGAGCACGGCCGCCACACCCATCATGCCCGCCATGAGCAGATAGACCGATTGCGTGGCAAAACAGCTCACGATGGCACCGCCGAGCAGCGGGCCAGCGGTATAGGCAATATTGCTGTAGAACACCATGAGGCCGTTCACGCGGGTACGGCCCTCGGTGGTCGACTCCAGGTATCCCGGAAACGCATGCGTGCAGGTGTTGATAAAGCCGCCCGCAAGTCCCAAGACGCACGCGGCAAACACAAGCCCGGGGACAGACAACGGCGCCAACCCCACGCCAAGCGATAGCACAGCCGTAATCACGCACGTCACAAATGACGTCCGGCGCGGTCCAAAGCGGTCGATGACCGAGCCCGACACCATATTGCCCACCGACGTCATAAGATTGCGCACGAGCGTAATGGCGGCAACCAAAAAGGCCGTGCCGGCCAGATCATACGTGGCCGCACCGATAAGCCCCAAAAAGTAGACCGCGTTGTTGGCACACCACTGCAGGGACTCAATAAGAATCAGCCTGACCTCTGCCGGCGTCAGGCGCATTGCTTCGCGATCCTTCGCGAACATACGAACTCCTTCTATACAAAAAGGGGATGGAGGGCATAGGCCTGCTCCATCCCCTTTCCAGGTTGCAACGAAAATCTATGCAGCCGGGCCCTTACGCCAGCACGCCGAAGAACGCGCCGATGATGCCCACGACCATGGTGGCCACGATCAGCACCATGGGGTTGATCTTCTTGGACAGCAGCCAGTAGTACAGCCAGAAGGCTATCATGCCGAGCATGCCGGGCATGATGCCGTCCAGGATGTCCTGGAGGGTCTGGGCGTCCTCGCCCGAGCCGATGGCCACCGGGATGCTGGCCCAGAACATGTCCTTGCACATGGCGCCCACGACCATGACGCCCACGATGCCCACGCAGGTCATGATCTTCTGCATGAGGCCGGTCCTCTGGGCCTCGTCCAGGAAGCCCACGCCCAGCTCGTAGCCCTTGACGGCGCCCCAGATGCGCAGCGCGAAGCCGGGGACGTTGTAGATGAGCAGGAAGGCGATGGGGCCGAAGGGGTTGCCGGCCTGGCACAGGCTGATGCCCACCGCGGCGGCGACCACGCGCAGCGTCGACAGGAAGATGGAGTCGCCGATGCCGGACAGCGGGCCCATGAGGGCGGCCTTGACGTCGTTGACGCTCTCGGGCTCGATCTCGCCGCGGGCGACCTTCTCCTCCATGGCCATCGCGATGCCGCCGACGAACGGGGCGAACTGGACGGTGATGTTGAAGAACGCGCAGTGGCGGTGCAGGGCCTCGGCGTAGTCGTCGGGGCGGCCGGCGTAGATCTTCTTGAGCATGTTGGCGACCATCAGGCAGAAGGCGATGTTCATCTGCTTGTAGTAGGTCCAGGAGAACTCCATGCCCAGGGCGCCGACGTTGACGGCGCTCTTGACGAGGTCGGAGCGCGTGATCTTGTTCTCGGGACTAGAAGTCATCGTCCTCATCCCCTTCCGCGGAGAGCTGGGGCTGGGCTCCGCCCAGGCCGAGCAGGTCGAACTTGTCGATGCCGATGATGATGGCGATCAGGGCGACGCCCAGGACGGGCACGTTGGCGTAGGAGCACAGCAGGAAGCCCAGGAAGTAGAAGGGCACGAGCTGCTTGGTGAGCACCAGGCGGCCGAGCATGGCGAAGCCCATGGCCGGCAGGATGTTGGCGGCAACGCCAAAGCCAGCAAGGACAAAGGGCGGGATGAAGTCGAGCAGGCCCTGGATGGCGTCAGCACCCAGATAGAACGACAGCGAGCACAGCAGGAACGCCATGATGATACCGGTCAAACCGATCAGGAAGTGCATCGCATAGACACCCTTAAGGTTGCCCTGGCCGGAGAAGACATCAGCGCGGTCAACCAGGATCGGCAGGGCGGCGTTGAGGATGTTCTTGATGGCAAGGCACAGCGTGGCGATGGGCATGGCAAGCGCAATGGCTGCCTCGGTGCTCTGGCCCAGCTGGATAGCGAAGGCGCAGGCGAGCACGCCGCCGATCGTCTCATCAGGCGGCACGTAGGCGCCGATGGAGATCGAGCCCATGAACAGCAGCTCCAGACTCGCACCGATCGCGAGGCCGGACTGCAGGTCCCCCAGCACCAGGCCCACGAGCGGGCACAGGACGATGGGGCGGAACGCGTAGAGCGTACCGAGCTGGCAGTCGAACTTACCAAATGCGGCGATAAGTCCGATGAGGATTGCTTGGGTAAGCATATATCCCCCTTTCCTAATAGGACACTACGAAGAGCTCAGACTCTTCGAAATTGAACGCCTAGAGCACGCTGGCGCAGTCAACCTTGTGGTCATCGGCCAGGGGTCGAATCTCGACCTCAACGCCACGATCCAGCATCTCGCGCACATCGGCTTCCTCGGCCGCGGTCAGGAAGATCTGACGAGAGACCTGACGAGCATCGGGACGCTTCTCGTCCTTGGGCTTGGTGTTGCCCAGGTTGACCGACTTGATCTGCGGGCAGCCCTCAACAAGCTGCTTTGCCTCAGCGATAGTGGCGACGCAGATGATCATCTTGTACTTGTCGGTCACGCCCGAGTTGATAGCTTCGATTGCATGCTCCATATCTTTGATGACGAGCTTGCAGCCGGCAGGCTTGCCCATCTTGATCGTCGTCTTCCACACCGGGTCGTTAGCGACCTTATCGCCCACGCAGAAGATGCAGTTGGAGCCAAGGCCCTGAACCCAGGAAACTGCGACCTGGCCATGAAGCAGGCGATGGTCAACGCGAAGTAGCTGAATCATAATGTGACCCCCCAAAGGTCTTGTGCCGTCTTACGGCGTGTCAGTAGGTGCTGCGGATTAGAACTCTTCTTCCTCGTCGTCATCGACCAAAAGATCGTTGACAAACTTCACGCGCGTATCGTCCGCAGCGACGATGGCGCGAATCGTCTCCTCAACCGGCGCCGACTCGTCAGAGAACAGCAACTGGATGAGGAGAGGAAGGTTCATGTTGGTAACGAGGTACGTGCGGGGACGCGTCTGGACAATCTTGGTGAACTCGTTGTTGACGCTGCCGCCAAAGAGGTCGGTGCAGACAACGACATCATCGTCAGCAGACATGCCTGCCAGCAGTTTTTGGGCCTCCTCGGCCACGTCCATGCGGCCATCGACGAACATCGAAAGATCGTGGACGTTGTCGCGAGCGCCCGAGAGCAGCTCGACGCTCTCCTTGATGCCGGTAGCGAAGTGCGCATGGCTGGCGATGATGTACTGTCTCATTCTGTGTTCCTCTCAATAGCCCGGCACGTTCCCGCACCCGTTTTCTTTAGTAGTCGAACTGGTGATAGTAGCGACGATACTTGAGGTTGTGCTTGGTGACCGTCTCGTAGTAGCGAGCCAGGCGGTCGGTCACGAGCACCGTCAGAATCCACGGGGAGACGATGACGCGGAACTCGTCGTCAAGGCCGGGGATCGCGAACTCGGCGGTGTCGATGATGTTGATGTCGGTGTCGCCGGTCACGCCGCGGTTGAGGAAGGCGCGGACGCGCTCGTCGAGCTTGCGGTTCTCGTCCTCGCCCATGAACAGGAAGACCGGGACGCCGGGCTCCACGAGCTCGAGGGTGCCGTGGAAGAAGTCGGCCGAGGTGATGTAGCGGGTGCGCTTCCACTGCATCTCCTCGAGGATGCACATCGAGAACAGGATGGTCTCGCCCCACAGGGCGCCGGAGCCGATGAACATGGTGTAGGGGGCCAGGGCGTACTTCTTGGCGAGCTCCTCGGCGCGCGGCTCGAAGCTCTTGCGGATGTCGACCAGGTGGGTCCAAACATCCTTGGTCTGCTCGATGAACTTATCGAACTGCGGGAAGCAGCCGCGGCGGTTGAGCAGGCGCAGGCCGAAGCAGTCGGCGAGGTAGTAGCCCATCTCGCAGCCGCCGTTACCATGATCGGAAGCCATCTTGACGCAATTCTCGGCGCCGACAGCCTGGCCGATGGGGCCCTCGGGCTTGGTCATGGCGTAGACGCGCACGCCCATGTCCTTCATCTTCTTGACGGCCTCGAGGACCTCGGGGGTGGTGCCGGACTCGGAGGCGGTGAGCACGACGGACTTCTCGGTCATGCGCTTGTGGCCCATGACGTTCCACTCGGCGGCGTGGATCAGGTAGACCTCGAGGTCGCGGTCGCCGAACTTGTTCATGAGGTACTCGAGCTGCATGAGCTCGTCCCAGGTGCCGCCGACGCCCATCAGGAACACGGCGTCGTAGCCCTCGTCGGCGACCTTGTCGGCGAGCGCGGTCATCTTCTTGCCGGTCTCGTAGAGCGCCTTGCCGTCCTCGAGATAGCCCTCCTGGTCGAAATGCATGATCTCGATCTTCTCGGTTTCCTTCATTTGTCTCTCCTTTCTGGGGTTGTCTTCACATCCCCCATGCCAACGGGCATCAAACCCGCTTACATTCCGTAACACTCGGCCGCTTTGGCCTTAAGCGCATTGACTGATTCTTCGTAGCCCTCTGCCTTGACCTCCATTTGCTTGGAGACGGCATCAAGATACGGGTGCACGTCCCATGACTTCAGACGCTCGGCGATCATTGCCGCAATCGTCTGGAAGAACACCAAATTGGGAATTGCGCTGAGCAGCGGAGCCACCTGAGGCACCGCAACCTCGTGAGCCTTACCCCTGGGATGGGCCGTGAGCAGCACCGTTTTTGTCGTAACGTTCGATAGCGCATCGGCGATATTCGCAAGACGCTCCGACCCCTGCGGATCGTCAACGATAAACACCAGATAGCCCGGAACGATCTGCATCTCGGGACCGTGAACGAACTCCTCGCCCTCGTGATGCATGGCAGGAATCTTGATGGTCTCGCTCAGCTTGAGCGCCGCCTCCTCGGCAACGCCGTAGTTGGGGCCGTTGCCGACGACCATGGCGGGCATGTGCTCAGAAAGCTCGAGCATGTGGTCTTGGACATATTCCTCGGCGGTCTTGCACATCACGGCATTGGCCTGGATAGCTTCGCGCAGGTCGTCAAGACGCTGGGCAACGCCTTTGGCGTCAACCGTTCCGCGCGCCTGACCGCCGTAAATACCACAGAGCACCAGATACTCAACGAGAACCTCGACGCCCAGAGTTACAAAGTCCACCGACTCGACGCCCACACCGTAGTCAAGAACGATGTCAGCGTGTTCCTTGATGGGTGCCTCGACGTTTGCCGTGAGCGCAACTGCAGCCATATCGTGTGCGCGCATGTAATCGAGCGCCGCAATCGTATTGGTCGAATAGCCACTCTGCGAGACGGCGATGTTGAGCGCATGCTGCGGATAGGTGTGTTCAAAATCGACGAAGGCCTCGGGCGTCACAACGGACACCTGCATCTGCAGCGCATCTTGCAGGTAATCGCGGGCGCAATCGGCGGCATGGCGCGACGAACCCGAAGCAACGATGCGCAGTGCGTTAAAAGAACCGGACTGGAAAATATCAACGAGCTGCGCTACCAGCTCAGACGAACGCTCGAGGTTCTCCCCCATACGCACATGGGCAAGCTGAACGTAATCGAGCATCTTCATCGTCTCACCTCGTTACAAATCATTAGTATTTGATACCAATCACAGTTACAGGTTACGGCTTTTTGATACCTCTTTGTCGATTAATTTATCCCCTTCGGCGAACGGTCGATTTTGAGCCATGTAAGGTTGTATATACAGCTGACCCAACGATCAAAACTGGTTAGTTTCCCAGCCGTTATTCACAAAATACCAGCTAGTACGTATAGGTGTAGCCGCCCGTATCGCCACGATTGAAGGACTTTACATACTCGATAGCCTGACCGCTCGCGTCATAGCTCACGCATTCCAAAAGCAAAACAAGATCGCCCTGTTCCAGTCCAAGGAGGCCGGCATCTCGTGCGCCCAGTGCCTCGATATCGAGCTTTTCCTGTGCCATGACTGGCTTTCGGCCCAGCATCTCATAGGTCTCGTACAAACTGAAGACCGACACGTCAATATCTTCGATGGTTGGGAACAGCAGGCAGGGAATCAGCGCCGTCTCAATCGATACGGGGCTACCGTTTATGCAGTTCAGGCGTCGAACGGAATAGAGCAGGTCGTCCTCGGCGATGCCAAACAGGTCGGCGTAATATGGCCCCGCATAACGCTTGGAACGCGCGAGAATACGGACGGACGGCTCGCCGCCCGAAGCACGGACCGATTCACGGAAACCGACCGTGCGTTCAAAAAAAGCAGGTACTTTCTGCGCCACAAAGGCACCTTTTCCCCGAACACGGCGAATCTGCCCGCGCCGAACCAGCTCATCGACAGCGCTTCGGATGGTCAAGCGTGTCGTACCAAATTCCTCGGCGAGGTCTTTTTCGGACGGAATCATGGAACCCGTGGGATATGCACCGCGCTCGATACGTTCCTCGATGCAGCGTCGAATGCGCATATAAACCGGGGTGGCATCTACTGTTTCAGCCATTGTTCACCTGCCACGCTCCTCATGCCGTTCTCTTCGCCGTTATCGGCAAAGCGGAACTTTGTGGGCAAAATCACCGATTTGCAATGCTCCACAAAACGCATGTCCTTATCAAATTCGATCGAGCTCTCATAGAACACCGGCGTTCCCTCTTCTTGCTGGAGCAGCTCGGCCTCTTCGACGTTCAAACGCGAGATGGAGATATGCTCACGTCCATGCTCAACGCGCACGCCACCTTCTTTGAGCAAGACATCGTAAAGGCTCTCACACTCAAAATCGTGCTCGGGAAGCGATGGGCACAGGGACAGGTTAACGTGAGCGGTCTCGATTGACGCCGGCTCGCCCTCAATAAGTCGAACGCGCTGCATGCGGAGCAAGGGAGCGCCTACAGCCACCCCAAGCTTGTCGGCAAGCGCCTCATCCGCCTCGATGGTCCCGGTGGAAACCAGACGAGAAGAGGGGTGCAGGCCGGCAGTCCGCACAGCATCGGAAAAGTTATACGTTTCCTGGAAGACGTTCAGCGGCTTGGGAGGACACACATACGTGCCCGATCCGCGACGGCTCTCGAGCGTTCCACACGAGATAAGCCGCGTGATACCGGCACGCAACGCCGTACGCGAAACGCCAATCTCTTCGCACAGCACGCGCTCGGCCGGCAGGCGATCGCCGCCGGCAAGCTGATGGTGCTGGATATACCAAAGAATTCCCTCAACAGCATGATCTTTGGGGGGAATTGCATAAGATTCGCCTGCCATTGCACAGACTCCTCATTCAGAAACGTATGCCGCCAAAATTAGGCCAGCCCTCCCATGGCATCAAATTCTGCCTTGATCTTCTCGGCGACATTCCGATACGACTTATATAGACTTGAATCGCGTTTGACTTCGTCGGTCATAACGGGAATCTCTAATTTGGAAACCTCGTCTTTTCCCGTCTGAACCGCCACAACAACGCCCATACCAAGACACATATTACGCTTGGCAGCATTTATTTTTGCTGCCTTGGCAGGATTTGCCAGGATACGCTGGGCAAATTCCTGTTTAGAGACCGCTTCTTCGGCCTCCGGATCGCCCGCCTCGGCCACTTCGCACTGCAGCACGTCCGCATAGTCAAAAATCTTCGGCTCGCCGCCGCGCTGATGTACGGCCCATTTGCGATGCGTGGCATCCTGGTAGATAGCCGGCAAAAACGTAAACCGCGGCGGGTCCAAAATCGTATCCGTGATGGTAAACACATCGGGATCAAAGGCATCCTGCGGGTTTTTCTTCTTGAACAGCCCCATATCAGCCTCCCGTACTAGCATTAAACAACTCAACCTGAATATAGCACCAATTTCAAGCCGCCGCCTTACCCTATCGGTGCGCGGCGTCTATAGCTCGCCCAGCGGAAGAGTTCACGGACGAGGGCCGGGGTGCCTGCCTTGTTTTGAGAAGTGGGCTCCGCGAACTTCTCAAAACAAGGCAGGCACCCCGGCCCCGCCGGCAAATAGCGGACACTCCGCATGCAATCTATGCAAACAAACAAGTACGCTTAGCTACATTCGGTAAGATCGAGCACGCTGCCCTTCACGATAAGCGCCGGCTCCAGAACGACTTCTTCGGCACGTCTACCGCCCCTACCGGCAAGGCGCTTGGACATGCAGCCAAAAGCATGCTCCGCGAGGATACCAGGATCCTGCTCAATCGCGGTCAGCGCCGGCTCAAAGAGAACGTCGGCGGCCGAGTTGTCGTAACTCACCACCGAAATGTCGCCCGGAATGCTCTTCCCCATCTCGTGTAAGCGCTTGAGCAGACCAAGGGCAATGTTGTCCGAGCTTGCAAATACGGCGGTGGCGTCGGTCGCGAGCACCGCCTCCGAGGCCTCGTAGGCACTCGGAATGTAGTACTCGCTCTCAAACTCCAAACGCGCGTCGATAGGCAAGCCAACCTCGCGCAGCGCGCGCTCATAGCCGGCAAGTCGCTTACGCCCCGTATTGGAACGGCGCGCGTTAACCAAGCAGGCAATGCGACGGTGGCCCTGCTCGATCAGATAGCGAGTGGCCATGTAGCCACCCATCTCGTGGTCGAACATCACCTTGTCGCACTCGAGCCCCTCAATGGCACGGTCGACCATTACGGCCGGGATGGGCAGGTGGCTGACTTCTTCGCGCAGGGCGCGGTCGTCGGAGAACTCGTCGCCCACGACCAGGAAGACGCCATCAACGCCGCGCGTCACCAGCTGGCGCAGCAGCTCCAGATCGTCATCGGCACTTCCACCCGAGCTGGTAATGAAGAGTGCATAGCCATCCTCGCGGCAGCGCTTTTCCAGGCTACCGGCGAGCGAGGCAAAAAAGCGGCTCTCGATGTTAGGGACGATAAGGCCCAGCGTGCGCGACTCGCGCATGACCAAACTACGCGCAATCTGGTTAGGAACATAGTGGTTGCGCGCCGCGACCTCCTTGATGAGTTTGCGGTTTTCTTCCGAGATGCGACAGGGCCGATTATTGAGCACAAGCGAGACCGACGAGGGGGAAAGCCCCACCTCCTGGGCGATCTGCTTGAGGGTGACTTTGTTGGCCATCTCGCTCCTTCCGGGTTTACGCGCAATCTCTTGAAAGTATAGCGACTACCCCTCTACCTCGGTGATAAACACTTTACCAATCCGGTAGACGGCTGTTTTATCGCCGTCAGCGCACCAAATCCGTCCGGGTGGGGTATATTGCAATCGATTGATGACGACGACCACCAAAAGGCGGATATTCATATGCACGAGAACGACTTTTTTAACGAGGACCTGCTGTGCGCGCTCGCTGGCGTTGCCGGCGAGGACAACGTGTTGATGAGCGAGCCCATGCGCGAGCACACCACGTTTAAGATCGGCGGCCCGGCCGACGTCTTTGTCACGCCCGATACCGAGCAGGGCCTCGTCGCCACGCTCGATACCTGCTATCGCTGCGACCTGCCGCTTACCATCGTGGGCAACGGCTCCGACCTGCTTGTCGGCGACAAGGGCATCCGCGGCGTCGTCGTGGCGCTGGGCGAAGGCCTCTCCGACATTACGGTCGACGGCACGCACGTCACGGCGGCAGCCGGCGCCTTGCTTTCCGATGTCGCCGCGGCGGCAGCCGAGGCCGGCCTCACCGGCATGGAGCCCATCTCGGGCATCCCCGGATCGGTCGGCGGCGCCTGCTACATGAACGCCGGTGCCTACGGTGCCTGCATGGCCGATGTGCTAGAGTCCGTGCGCATCTACAAACCCGCTCGCCAGCTCGACGACGGCACCCGCGGCAGCGGCAACATCATCGAATTCGATGCCGACGAACTCAACCTGGGCTATCGCAAGAGCCGCATCGCCGACGACGGCTTTATCGTGCTTTCGGCCACTTTCAATCTCGCCCCGGGCAACGCCGCGATGATCAAGGCCGACATGGACGACTACCGCCAGCGCCGCGAGGACAAGCAGCCGCTCGACATGCCGAGTGCCGGCTCCACCTTCAAGCGCCCCGAGGGCCACTTTGCCGGCAAGCTCATCATGGATGCCGGACTGCGCGGACACGCCGTTGGCGGCGCGCAGGTGAGCGAGAAGCACTGCGGCTTCATCGTCAACGCCGACCACGCCACCGCCGCCGACGTCGACGAACTCATCCGCGACATCCAAGCCAAAGTCAAAGAGCAGTTCGACGTAGACCTAGAACCCGAAGTCCACCGAGTAGGCGAATTTTTATAAAAAGAAGGCCCCGAAAGGGGCCTTCACTTTCTTTAATTCAGACAACCAGTCCGGTGTGCCGCGCCCCGAACCCAAGAGGGCCGCGTGCCCGCCCGCAATATATTTGATTGATCGCGAGTTCCGCACGCAAAGAAGGCCACTTAATGTGGCCTTCGTCTTGCGCAG
>CAJKFS010000024.1 GCA_905199225.1 uncultured Collinsella sp.
GAGCAGCTCAGCACCGGGTCGCCGTCGAGCCACACCGTGCACAGGCCGCAGTTGGTGGTTTCGCAGGCACAGCGCACCGACGCACAACCTTGCTCACGCAGCAGTGCAAAGAGCATGGTGTCGGGGGCAATCTGAACCTTGACCTTACGGCCGTTGAGCGTAAAGGAAAGATCGATGAGTTTGGCAGCCATTAGCGCACCTCACTAGAATCGACGCCGGGCACGCGGCGGCAGGAATACTCGTCCGTGGCGAACTTAGGCACTTGCACGGTCTCGAGCTCGCGGGCAAGCGCGGCCGAAAGCTCGATGCCGGCGGCGCGACGCACAGCCTGGATGGCGAGCGGGGCCGAGATGCGGCGGCGGTAGTCGGCCGAGCCCCACAGGTTGGTGCCATAGCTCAGCGCGCGTACGGACGCGGCCAGGGCGCGTAGCTCGTCCTCGGAAGGCTGCTCGGCGGTAAGGCCGCATGCCTCACCCTGCAGCAGGGTCGCGCGCAGCGGGCGGGCGCCCACGGTGACATGCCAGCTGTTGTCCCACCAGGCGGCGGTGACGTTGAGCGAGGGGAAGTCGGTCGCGGCCTTGCGCACAGCCTCGTAGCTTGCACGATAGTCGTGCTTAACGACCACGATGTGCTCGATCACGTCGCGCACGTAACCCATGTCGACGAACTCGGCGAGCGGCACGCGGCCGGCGCCCGTCAGCTCAACATACGAATCGAGCGCCAAAAAGGCCGAGAGCACGTCCGAAAAACCAAAGCGGCCGTAGATGCTGCCGCCCACCGTGGCGGTATTGCGCAGCTGCACGCCCACGATGTCGTGGACGGCGAACTCAAAGACATTGTTGACAAGCGCGTTGAGCCCAGCATGACGCTCGAGCTGGCGCAGGGTGCACATGGCACCGATGCGAAACTCGGTCTCGGTCTCCTCGATCTGATCGAGTCCGCAGGCCGAAAGGTCAATCGCCGTCGCCACGCGACGCGAACCCAGGCGCATCCAAATGCCACCGCCCACAATCTTGTTGTTGCGGTTCTTCTGTAAGAGCTCATAGGCTTCGGCCGCGTTTCCAACACGGACGTAGGTACCGAACTTGAGCACGTTCTCCCCCATCTCTCCACTTGTCCAGTGTCCTCTAGTGTACCAAACGAGGGCGCACGGCCCTCACCACCATAGAAAAAGGCTCCCGGCACAAATGCTGGGAGCCTCATCAGTTGCTATGTCGAGCTGGATTTAGCAGACGCCCTGGGCGAGCATGGCGTCGGCGACCTTCAGGAAGCCGGCGATGTTTGCGCCCATGACAAAGTTGCCCTCCTCGCCGTACTCCTTGGCGGTGTCGTCCACGTTGTGGAACATGCCGCGCATGAGCTGCTCGAGCTTGCCGTCGACCTCCTCGAAGGTCCAGGACAGGTGCTCGGCGTTCTGGCTCATCTCCAAGCCGGACACGAGCACGCCGCCGGCGTTGGCAGCCTTACCGGGCATAAAGGCGACGCCGTGCTCCTGGAAGTAGGTCGTGGCCTCGATGGTCGTGGGCATGTTCGCGCCCTCACCGACCACCTTGCAGCCGTTGGCGACGAGTGCCTGGGCGTCCTCGAGCAGCAGCGTGTTCTCGCGAGCGCAGGGCAGCGCGATATCGCAGGGAAGCTGCCACACGCCGCGGCCGTCGCCCTCGTGCCACGTGGCATTGGGCTTCTCGTCGACATACATAGCGAGCGTAACGCCCTTGTCGTGGCCGGAGCGCTTCTTGTTGTAGACATGCTCGAGCACGGTGTAGTCGATGCCGTCGGGATCCTCGACCCAGCCATGGGTGTCGGAGCAGGCCAGCACCTTGCCGCCGAGCTGGGAGACCTTCTGGACCGCGTAGATGGCGACGTTACCGGAGCCGTGAACGACGACGTTCTTGCCCTCGAAGGAGTCGCCGCGGCTCTTGAGGTACTCGTCCACAAAGTAGGCCAGGCCGTAGCCGGTGGCCTCGGTACGGGCGAGCGAGCCGCCAAAAGAGAGGCCCTTGCCGGTAAGGACGCCGGTCCACTCATTGGTCAGGCGCTTGTACTGACCGAACAGGTAGGCAACCTCGCGGCCGCCAACGCCCAGGTCGCCGGCGGGAACGTCGGTGTTGGGGCCGATGTGGCGATAGAGCTCGGTCATGAAGGACTGGCAGAAGTGCATGATCTCGTTGTTGGACTTGCCCTTGGGGTCAAAGTCGGAACCGCCCTTGCCGCCGCCCATGGGAAGGGTGGTCAGGCTGTTCTTGAGGATCTGCTCCAGGCCCAGGAACTTGAGCATGCCCAGGGTGACCGTCGGGTTAAAGCGCAGGCCGCCCTTGTAGGGTCCAATGGCAGAGTTGAACTCGACGCGGTAGCCGCGGTTGACCTGAACCTTGCCCTGGTCGTCGACCCAGGGAACACGGAACATGACGATGCGCTCGGGCTCGACGAGGCGCTCAAGCAGGGCAGCCTCCTCGTACTCGGGATGGGCGTCGAGCGCCGGCTGGATGGTGCCGAGAATCTCGGTCGCGGCCTGGATGAACTCAGGCTGCTCGGGATAGCGGGCCTTGAGCTCGTCGAGAACTTTCTGCGTGTAGCTCATGCTTCCTCCAATTGATGGAAAAGAAAAGTGTCGTTCGAGGCGCCCCATGCGCCGCGAGCTTTATCGAGTATGGATAATATCGCACTGTTGCAGCAAAGTTTCGCATAAGCCGACGAGCAGATGTTTCGTTTTGATTACGATGCAGGTAGAAGCGTTTTTGAGTGCCCAACGCGCAAATCGCGTGTTTCGAAGCTGTTTCGTCCACATGTTCCAAACCACCACATTGGGGACAGGCACCTTTGTGGTGGTGTGGTGGCTAGAGGACGAGCTGATGGTAGTCGGCAGGGGCTATGCGGCCCTCGGTGGCGGCTCGGAAGGCGGCGAGCGCATCGCCCGAGAATGGCATGGCCCAGCACAGCCCGCAGCCTGCGGTAATGGAGCCGGGCAGTGGCATGATGCGCCCGGGCACACCGGCGGCAAGACACAGCTGTTCGCATTCCATCACATCGAAGGTGCTATCGAACGACACGATAATCTTGCGCTCGTGGTCGAGGGCATCACCGGATGGGCCTTCGCGGTGTGCCTCACGATACGCCGCGGCGGCCGCTTCCTCTTCCGCAGTATGTCCACAGCCACCGCAGCCGCAGGTACAGAGCTCGGAACCATCGCAAGTGCAAGGCTCTCCCGTGTCGGGACAAATATCGTGAGACATGGTAACTCCAATCGTCTAGGCGAGTAACTCGGCCGCCGCAAACTCCTCGGGCGTATTGACGTTTTCGAAGCAGAGCGTCGAGCCCGCGGCCTTAACAATCTGCGGCTCATCCAGATAGCCGGCATGGACCCGGTCGATCAAACAGCGGATGCGTTGGCGGTCCTGGTCGAGCAACTCACGGGCAACCGGCGCGCAAGCCTGGCGGCACCACACGGCGCACAGCGGCTCAATCCCCCGCTCCTCGCGCGGTACGCACACATCGAGCGGGCCTTCCTTGACCCGATCCGAAAGCGCGCCGATCAGTTCTGGCGAGACGAACGGCATATCGCAGGCGACGATCGCCGCGAGGGGCAACCGAGCGGCATCCAGCGAGCTCGCGATGCCACGCATGGCACCCGCCGACCCTTCAAGGTCCGTTACCACGCGCGGCACAAGACCGCCAAATGTGAGCTCCTCAAGATAGGCAAGCTCGCTGGGACGCGAGGTCGTCACGACCAATTCGCCGGCAACTTGCGCCAGCCGACCCAGCACGCGTTCGATGAGCGGCTCACCGCAAAACAACATCCGCGCCTTGTCGCAACCCATGCGCGACGACAGCCCGCCCGCCTGGACGACGCAAGAAAGATCGGCTCGTCTTACGGTAGTCATACGGCAAACCACCCCCATCGGCATGCTCGAAACCCGGTGCACGAAGCTAAATACCGCCGCCGAAATAGCGGCGCTACGAAAAGCCCGTGCAAAAACAAAACAGCGCCTTTGCGGCACGCAGCAAGACCGCGAGCACAAAAGCGCTGGTAACGTATGGCGGGAACGTATGTGAATCGAACACATCCAAGACGTTTTGCACGCCTCGCAACGGTTTTGAGGACCGCGGAGCCCACCGGAGCCCATCCGTTCCCAAGTGCGGCGATATTTTACCAAACCAGGCAGCCCACAGCCGCAAAGGGCACCAGGGCAGCTAATTTGGGACAAGGGATGATTTTTCTGGGACGGGGATTAAAAAATCATTGTGTGCCTAATGATTTTTTAATCCCCGTCCCAGAAAAATCATCCGTCCAAAATGACTACCCTAGCGCAGCGAACGCAGGCCGCCGGCCTCCTTGTCGAGCACCGTAAAGCGCACGGCATCCAGGTGTTCCAAGATGCTGATGGCGCGTTTGCGCGACACACCAAGGGCCTCGCGCAGCACGCTCGTGGTAGCAGCGCCACCGGCGTCGGCAATGGCAGCGGCGACGAGCTCACGCGCGCGGGCCTCAGCGGCAGCAGACAGGGCCACATCACGCTCGATCTTTACGATCGAGCGGTTGAGCGAAAGCTCGCGCAAGGCACGCGTCATGGTGTCGCGGCCGAGCTGCAGCTGTTCGCCCACTTCGGGAAGCGCCGGTGCATCGAGGCCAGCCTCGTCAAGCAGCGTGACGATCCGCTCGCAGGCCTCGCGCACCACGCGTGCCGCCGCGGCGGCCGAGCGCGGGTCGAACACCTCGGCACCCTCGACGGCGCACACGCCACGCGAGCAGCCCTCGGCAATCAGAGCCGCGGCAACGGCTTCATCCGCAGCGGGCCAGGCGGCATGGGCGACCGCGCCGGGCGTAAAGCCCGTCTCCTTAGGAGCCGCCGCGTGCATGGCTGACAGGGTCGCCGCCAGTGCATCCATCGCGGCGTCGAGCACGGCGGCATTCACATACAGCGCATCGCACGAACCGGCAAGCTCGCGAACAACACCTCGCGCCGCCAACTCGTTCAGTGCCGCATCGGCCTCACCGGAAACAAGATCCAGCGCCGCGGCAACGTCGGCAGCCACGACCGGCAACGCCTGCAGCGCCAGCCACGCGTCCACACCAGTAACGGCATCGCCGGCCTCAAGTGCTGCAAGCAGCGTACGCTCCCCCGCCGAAAGCTCGCGCGAGCGACGACAGCGCGAAAGCAGCACGCGCCCGCCGCCAATGAGCATAACGGGCGAATACGACAGCACCACGGCATGGTCCCCGGCGCGCAGCGGAAGCGGGTCTTCCAGGCGCACCTGAACGATACGGGTCTCGCCCACCGCCATGGGGGCCTCGCCCTCCATAAGCATGATGCGGCCGACGACCTCGGCCGTACCGGCCATCACGTGCACACGCGCACCCGACTCGAGCACACGCTGCTTGGCTCCCTCGCGACCCAAATACGTAAACGTCATCATAAAGCGCAGCGTCTGGCCAAAGCGACCCGCCACGCCGAGCATCTCACCGCGATCGAGCGCAGCGACGCCGTCGCCCACCAGGTTGAGCGCCACACGCTGTCCGGGCAGTGCCTGCTGCGTATCGCCATGCACCTGAATCCCACGCACACGACAGACCGTACGCGGCGGCAAAGCCATCAGCTCGTCGCCCACCGCGACGGGCGCATCGTGCAACGTTCCCGTCACCACGGTACCGACGCCCTTGATCGTAAAGCAGCGGTCAATCGGCAGTCGAGGTGCGGCATCGCTCCGCTCGGAACGGTCGCGACAGGCATCCCAGCAGGCACTTACCTGCTCGTCGAGCACCGAAAGCAGCCCGTCAATCCCATCGCCCGTCTTAGACGACACGGACACGATCGGCGCGCCCGCAAACACGGTACCCGACAAAAAGTCATCGACATCGAGCTCGGCAAGCTCGGTCATCTCGGCGTCGGCCAGGTCGCACATCGTCAGCGCCACCACCATATGCGTGACGCCCAGCAGCTCCAGCACGTGCACATGTTCGCGCGTCTGCGGCATTACGCCCTCCACGGCAGAAACCACCAGCACGGCCACGTCGATACCCGTGGCACCCTGCACCATGGCGCGCAAGTAATGCGCGTGGCCCGGCACGTCGACCAGGCCAACGATCTTGCCACTCGGCAGCGCCAGCTCGCCAAAGCCCAGCTCCACGGTCATACCGCGACGGCGCTCAACCTCCAGACGATCGGGATTCTTGCCGGTCAACGCCTCGATCAGTGCCGACTTACCGTGGTCGACGTGGCCCGCCGTGCCAACGATAACGGGACACTCCACCAGCGCCTGAACCTCACTCATCGTGCAACCGCCTTCTTAACGCACGCGGCGAGCGTCGATGCCGCCGTCTCGATATCGCGGTCGCCCACGAGCGTGCGCACGTCAAACAGGACTCGGTCGTGCGAGGCGCGCGTGACGACCGGCGTGTCGAAATCTTGGACGAGTGAACGCTTGAGCGTGTCGACGGACAGGCGCCCGTCGGCCGGGCAGACGGCCACGCACATCGTGGGCAGCTCGACGGTAGGCAGCGAGCCGCCGCCGGGAGTCGACGACTCCTCGACGATTTCCACCTGCACGGCGCACGGACAGCCAGCCTTATCGAGGCCTGCCACCATCAGCTCGCGCAGTTTGCGTGCGCGACGCTCCAGATGAGCCTGTGGAAGCGTGAGCATGTTGAGCACCGGTACCTCGCGATGGGCCACATCAGCCCCGTCCATGTAAATGCGTAGTGTGGCCTCGAGCGCCGCCAGCGCGAGCTTGCCCGGGCGCAGGGCACGCATGAGCGGATGCAACCCGCAGGCCTGGACCAGATCGCGACGGCCCATGATAATGCCCGCTTGTGCGGCACCGAGCAGCTTATCGCCCGAGCACGACACGATATCGAGCCCCGCCGCGACCGAAGCCGGCGTGGGCTCCTCGCCGCCGCGCACCAGGATGTCATCGGGCAACAGTGCGCCCGACCCCTGGTCCTCGTAGAACAGCAGGCCATGCTTGTGGGCCAGGGCGGCAAGCTCCCGAGAGCCCACTTCCTCGTGAAAGCCCTCGATGCGATAGTTGGAAGGATGGACCTTGAGGATCATCGCCGTATCGGGCGTGATGGCTTGCTCATAATCAGCCAGGTGCGTGCGGTTGGTGGCGCCGACCTCGACGAGTTTGGCGCCCGAAGCCGCCATGACATCGGGGATGCGGAAGCTGCCGCCGATCTCGACAAGCTCGCCGCGGCTGACGATGACCTCCTTGCCTGCGGCATGGGTCGCCAGCACCAGCAGCACAGCGGCGGCGTTGTTGTTAACGACCAGCGCGTCCTCGGCACCGGTAAGCGAGCGGATGAGCTGCGCGGCGTGCTCCTTGCGCGACCCGCGCGAGCAGGTGTCCACGCTGTACTCGAGCGTGCTGTAGCCACGCGCGACCTCGGCCACGGCCTTTGCCGCCGACTCCGCGAGCGGGGCGCGACCCAAGTTGGTATGGATGACCACACCCGTGGCGTTGACGGCAGGGCGCAGGCTCGGCAGTGCGGATCGATGCGCACGCCACTCGATGGCCGAGGCCAGGTCGCGCTTGGAACGCGGGGCGGCACCGGCACGAATCGCGGCGCGCTCCTCGTCGAGCTCGGCCGTGACGGCGGCATGCACCACCGCGTCGCAGGTCTCCCCCGCCGCCTTCACAACCGGCCACTCTGCGAGCAGCTCGTTGACGGAAGGAATAGCGCGAAGGCGGGCGCGTACCTCATCGGACATGTTCTGGCTATCGCTCATGTGCGACCTTTCAAAACCAAAGGTGAATCAATCGTTCGAACGTCAAACTATCAGCCAATTCGATCGGCTGAGTCAATCAATCGCTATTATCCTCGCGTGCCGCGATCTTTTCCACGCGAACGGCGTTTTCCTGGGTGAGCGCAGCGCCCGTCAACGGGTCCCAACGCAACGGCGTATGGTCGAGCGGACCCACGCCCAAGGCTTGAGCGCCACCGACATCGGCGCCAAACGAACGCCCGCCGGGAGCGGCCGAGGTGAAGATGCACGCCGGATGCAGATACGGCGTCGTCTCCACGCGCACGCGATCGCGGCCCATATCGCTCACGAGTTCGACGACCTCGCCGTCGGCGATGCCCATGTGCGCAGCAGCATCGGCATTCATCTGCACGGCATCCAGATCCGAGCCCGCCTCGGCGGCACCCGCCGCAGCAAGTCTGCGCGAAGTGTGCGACTCAAAGGGTCGGTTGCCGCTAATGAGGCGAAACATCCCCGGCCCTGGCTCCACCATCGGGGCAATCCAGCCGGGCACACGACCCAGGCCGGCGCGCTCCCATACATCGCTTACCAGCGCAATCTTGCCGCCGTCGAGCGGAATCACAGGCTCGCCCGTACGCGGCGGCAGTTGCACGCCCGTGTCAGCCCAACCGCGCTCCTTGAGCGCAGTGAGGTCGATCCCAAACGGAGCCACCTGGGCAGCCGCCAGATCGTCAGACGTAAACTGGAAGTACTCGCCCACGCCGCAGGCCGCAGCCAACCCGGCAAAGATCTCCCGACCGGGACGCGTGTCGCCATGCAACACGGGCAGCACGGCGTTGCGGTAGAACACGCGCGCGTCGTTGCGGCCCACGACCGTTCCCACACCGCGTTCGGCCTCCAGATACGTCACGTCGGGCAGCACGAAATCAGAAGCACGCGCCGTCTCGGACCAGCGAATATCAATCGTCACGAGCAAGTCGAGCTGCTGCAAAATACTCAACCAAGCCTGTGCATTGCCATAGCCCGCACCGGGGTTACTGGCATAGACGATGAGCCCACGCAAATCGCCGGCAAGAATCGACTGGCCGATGGTCGTGCACAGGCCGCGCACTGGATCGACCAGTGGATAGCGCTCGGACCCCAGCTTGGGTCCGCGAGGCACCGGCGGCGTCGCAAAGCGTGCGGGATCGAGGTCGCCCAACACAAGCGGCGTGGGCGGATTGAGGGCGCCGCCCGCGTGTCCGATGCAGCCCAGCAGCACATCGACCAAGCAGATAGCGCGCGCGGTCTGGGTGCTATTGGCATACGCGATACCGATGCCACCATGAAAACCCGCATCCACCACAGCGGCAGGCGCGGCGGCAGCGAGATCGCGCGCCGTGGCGACAATCTCTGCGGCCGGCACGTCGCACATCGACTCGGCCCACTCGGGCGTCCAAGCACTGGCCGCCTGCACCAGCTCGTCAAAACCCGTGGTATAGCGGGCAACGAACTCGTGGTCGTACAGGCCCTCGGCAATGAGCACGTGGACAATACCCAACAGCAGCGCCAAGTCGCAGCCCGGACGCACGCGGAGCCAGCGATCGGCAAGCGCGGCCGAACCGCTGCGCCGGGGGTCAACCACGATGATCTTCGCCCCGCGCCGGCGCGCATCGTTGAGCGCATCGACGGCCCCCATCGTCGATGAATCGACGATGGAACGCCCCAGGTACATGATGCAGTCGGTATGCGCCAGGTCGGAGGCGGGGCTGTAGCCCAGGCTGTGCTCCCATCCGGTGAGACGACTTACCTCGCAGGCACCATCGGCACCGTACACGTTGGGCGAACCCAGCGCATGCATAAAGCGATAGGCCCAGTAGCGGTCGAACGAGGGAACGCCGAGCGTCATGCCCAGTGCACGAGGCCCGCACTCGTCAACAATCCCCAAAAGACGCTCGGCAATCTGCGCGAACGCCTCGTCCCAGGTAATCGCATCGAACCCCGAGCCATCCCGGCGGCGTCGCATGGGGTGTACAATGCGGTCACGCTCGTCAAACGGCATTGCCAGGCGATGCCGTCCGCGGGCGCACAGGGCACGCGCCGCGCACGGATGCCCCGGCACCGGCAACTCGGCCACCACACGTCCATCCTCAACATGGGCCGCAAAGGCGCAATCGGCATAGCATCCCCCGCATGTCGTCACCACGGAGCGACCGTCATGCATAGTTCTCGATGCCATCTCGATTATTCCTTCCAGCTCAGGGGTTCAGGCCCCACCGCACCACAGCTCTGCCGCCAGCTGCCGCGACGCAAAGCCCGCAGCATCTACCGCAGCAAGACATGAAGAGCCTCCCAAAAGGCAAACGCCCCTCGGGAGGCCCGTACGTCATTCCGGCTTATTACGCCTCGGACTTCTTGGCATAGATAAACCAGTAGCCGAGCGCGACCAGAACCGCACCGCCCACAATGTTGCCCAGCGTGGCAGCGGACAGGTTAAACGCAATGCCCGCAACGTTGAGCGCATCGGCGCCGGCGACATCGGCACCATAGCCGCACGCGTGCATCACGGCACCCATGGGCAAAAAGTACATGTTGGCAACGCAGTGCTCAAAACCGCAGGCCACAAAGGCGGCGATGGGCAGCAGAATGCCCACAACCTTATCGACCACGGTCTTGCCGGCGGTACCGATCCACACGGCCAGGCACACAAAGATGTTGCACAGGATGCCGCGGAAGAAGATCGTCACCCAGTCGACCGTCACCTTGCCGGCGGCGACGCTCACCATGGAATTGGCGACCGCCTCGCCGTTGAGCTTGTAAATGCCGGCCATGTACACCAAAAAGACGATGAACAGGGCACCGGCAAAGTTACCAAGCCACACGACGAGCCATGCCTTGAGCATCTGAGCCAGGGTGATCTTTTTGCTCTTGAGCGCGCAGACCATAAGCGAGTTGCCGGTGAACAGCTCGGCGCCGCACACCAGCACGAGCACCAGGCCCAGGCAAAAGCACAGGCCGCCCACGACACGCTGAGCGCCCCAGCCCAGCGTGCTATCGCTCAAGAACACGGTAAAGAACAGGCCGCCGAAGGCAATGAACGCGCCGGCGAACATTGCCAACAGAAAGGCCTTTGCGACCGGCAGGTTGGCCTTGGTCACGCCGGCGGCCTCGGTCTTGGCCTCGATCGCGGCGGGCGCCAGGCAATCGGGAGCGGGATATTCTGCCTTGGAATCTGCCATGTCAATCACTTCTTTCCTAATCAGCAGGGACAAGCGCTCCTATTGCTCTTGCCCCAAGCGGACAAAGTGGGAAAAGTCATTGGCGGCCACGGCGTCGTACACGGCGTCGACGGCGTCAAAGACTTCCGGGGACATGGGGTTGTAGAACTCCGTGTCGCCCGGCTGAATCCCAACGAAGACGATATCATCACACGATTGCTCAATCTCTTCGATCAGAATCGACAAAGGAAGCGAATGCGTGGTGAACATCGACTTGCGGGCCACATCGCGCTTGTCGAGCAAGCGGATGGACCCGACGGGCAGTGCCATGTCGGCGGCATCGACCAAGACCAGGCGAGGCGGACGCTCGCGCTTGACCTCGATGATGTCGTTCTCGGGCGTTTGGCCTCCGTCGATGGTGTACCAACCGGCGATAGGTGTGTCTTCCATCTTTTTGGAGAGCACGGGGCCGGCGGCATCGTCGGCACGCAGCACGCTTCCCGCCGTGAGCACGATACCCGCAAACGGGGCGCCGTTCACACGTCCATCCACAACGCGACCCATTACTGCAACCTCCCCGTCAGATACACGCCCGACACATCGCGCACGCGCTCAACCAGATCGCGGAACTTCATCAGAAACGCGACCTGCTGGGCATGCAGGCCAAAGTCGTCGTCGAACACCGAGATGCCGGCCTTGGCCGACCCGCGAAAACCACGCTCGTCGAGCAGCGCATCGCAGGCCTCGAGCAGCGACGGCACCGCCGCCTTGTCGAGCTGGCACTCGCCAAAGGAGCGGATGGCCTCGAACTTGGTCTTGGCCTCCCCCTCCGGCAGCGCGTCGACGAGCGAATAGAACACATCCACCGGCACCGACAGGCGCGGCTCAAAGCAGTCGAGCACGCCGGTGTGGTGGCCCACGGCGAGCGTGTAGTACAGCACGTCGCAGGCCTCTTGGGGAACGTCTTCCTCGGTCTCCACAAACTTACGCGTGAGCTCATAGAAGACCACCTGGTCGGGCGCATGGCCCAGGCAGGGGTCGGCGACGCCCTCGGCAGCCTCGTCGCTTGCGCGCGAGGCATCGCCAAAGGAGCCGCCGAGCATGCCGGGGCCCGCAAAGTAACCAGAGCGGTCCGTGAGCTCCATCTAGCGACCTCCGGCCAGCACCAGATCCTGCAGCGCCGAGTACACCTCGACGCGGCGCGGATCGTCCTGCTTGTCGATGAGCAGCGCCATGGCACCGCGGATATCGCCCTTGGGCGCGCCCTCGAGCGTATCCATAAACTCGTTGGCCAGGTCGCGGCCGTAACGGTAGCCGCTCATGGCGCGAGCTTCGCGCTCGATGGCAACGCGCAGCTTGTACGGCACGCCGGGGTGCAGGATATCGGCTTGCTCGCCGGCGGCCTCCACGGTGGTCTCGGCATGGAGCTTTTGGTCCAGCAGACCGAGCGCCATGGCAAAGCCGTAGATGGTCTGCGCGGGGCTGGGCGGGCAGCCGGGGATGTAGACATCGACCGGCAAGATCTTGTCCGTGCCGCCCCAGACGCAGTAGTTGTCGTAGAAGATGCCACCGGTGCAGCCGCACGCGCCATAGGACACCACGATCTTGGGATCGGGTGCGGCCTCAAAGGCGCGCAGGGCCGGCATGCGCATGGCACGCGTCACGGCACCGGTGTACAGCAGCACATCGGCGTGACGGGGCGATGGCACGACCTTGATGCCAAAGCGCTCGACGTCGAAGACGGGCGTGATGGAACCGAAGATCTCGATCTCGCAGCCGTTGCAGCCGCCGCAGTCGACACGGTAGACGTACACCGAGCGCTTGATCTTCTTAAGAAGGGTCGCCTTGGCCTTCTCGATGCTCTCGTCGAGCTCGATCTTGGTCGGGCGGTACTGAAGCCGCTCGGGCAAAAGCGTGGGTTCGGCCATGGTTACTCCTCCTTCGTATCAAAATCCATGATGATGCCTTCGACCGGTGCAGGACCGGCGGGAATCTCGGGCGCATCGGGGTTGAGCTCGCGGTCGACATACTCCGGGTTCACGCCGTGGCCGCCCAAATACTCCATGCCGGGGCCCTGGGGCTCACCGGACGCAAGCGTCTCGTTGGCAGCCATGCCGCGCGCGTTGCCGGTCTTTACGGCCGAGGCGGCGCGCAGGGCGTCGAGCTCGCGCTTGCACTCCTGGCACATACCGACGGTACGGGCAGCCTGCTCGGCCTCCATGCCGCCGGCCTTTTGCAGCAGGCGCTTGGCATAGTCGATCTCCTTGTGCGGGGCAAACGGCTTGCCGCAGCGCGAGCAGTGCTCGAGCGTATAGACGCTCTTGCTGGTGAGGTCGTCCTTACTCATGACGGCCAGCTCAAACTCCTCGGTGAGCTTGATGGCCTCCATGGGGCAGGCTTCCTCGCAGCGGCCGCAAAAGATGCAGCGGCCGTAGTCGATCGACCAGGTGATGGTATCGGCCGCAAGGTCGGTGTCCATGCGAATGGCATCGGCCGGGCACGCCACGCCGCAGGCACCGCAGGCGATGCAGAGCTCGGCGTTGTGCTCGGGCTTGCCGCGCATGTCCTTGTTGGTGGGAAACGGCGCAAACGGGTACTTGACCGTCGCGTCGCCGGCCTTGGCGTTAACCTTCCAAAGCTTCAGCATATTAGAGCGCCTCCTCATCGAGCGGAGCGGCCATGGTGCCCTCGCCCGCAAGCGGCGACTTGTCGCGCCAGACGTTCTCGAACTGCTCCTTGTCGAGCACGTGGTCGCGCTTGGCGGCGACATCGGTCACCGTCACGCGGTCGGTGCAGGAGTAGCACGGGTCGAGCGAGCCGACGATCAGCGCCGCGTCGCCCACGGTGTTGCCGCGGAACATATAGCGCAGGACCGGCCAGTTGCTGTACGTGGCGGCCTTGGCGCGCCAGCGGTAGCACTTCTGGTTATTGCCGAGCATGGCCCAGTGCACGTCCTCGCCGCGCGGCGCCTCGGTGGCGCCGATGGCGTACTTGTGCGGGGTGTACTCCCAATCAGTGGTGAGGATGGGGCCCGACGGGCAGTTCTCGAGCATGGTCTCGATCATGTCGATCGAATCGTAGACCTCCTGGATGCGAACGGCGGTACGGCCGAAGGCATCGCAGGTGTCGGCCGCAGCGGCGTGCATCTTTTGGACATCCGGATCGGCGTAGCCGTCGAAGGGATGGTCAAAGCGCACGTCGCGGGCATAGCCCGAGCCACGCATGAGCGGGCCGACCGGCGAGAAGTCGCGTGCGATCTTGCGGTCCAAGATGCCGATACCACTCGTACGCTCAATAAAGTTGGGCGTGGAGAGCAAGACGTCGACGAGCTCCTGAACCTCGGAGCGCAGCTGGTGGATGGTCGTGAGCGTGGAGAGCTTCTGCTCGGCCAAAATGTCGCGACGCACGCCGCCGATCACGTTGAGGCCATAGGTCTTGCGGTGACCGGAGAGCTTCTCGGCCAGGTCCATGGACTTCTCACGGACGCGGAAGAACTGCTGGAAGCCGGAGTCGAAGCCTGTGTAGTGAGACGCCAAGCCAATGTTGAGCAGATGCGAGTGCAGGCGCTCGACCTCGAGCATGATGGCGCGGATGTACTGGGCGCGCGGCGGGACATGAATGCCCTGGGCGCGCTCGACTGCCTCGGCGTAGGCCACCGAGTGGGCGCAGCCACAGATGCCGCAGATGCGGTCGGCGAGGAACGTCACGGCGTCATAGTTCAGGCGCGTCTCGGCGACCTTCTCCATGCCGCGGTGCACGTAGAACAGACGGTAGTCGGCGTCGACGATCGTCTCGCCCTCGACGAACAGGCGGAAGTGGCCGGGCTCGTCGGAGGTAATGTGCAACGGGCCCATGGGGACGAGCGTCGTCTCCTTGCCCTTGGTATCGGCCAAGAACTCGTAGTTTTCCATGTCGCTCGCGGGGGCGGGGCGGAAACGGTAATCCATCGAATCCTTGCGCAACGGGTACAGGCCGCTGGGCCAATCGTCGGGAAGCACCAGGCGGCGACGGTCGGGCAGACCCTCGGGGATCAGGCCGAACATGTCGCGAAGCTCGCGCTCGCCCCACACGCAGGCGGGGACGAACGGCGTCACGGACGGGAACGTCATCTTGGCGGGATCGACCTCGGTGCGCACGGTCACCCAGCCGGGATCCTCCCCCTCCATGGAGATGACGTAGTACACGGCGTAACGACCGCACAGGCTGCGCTCATCGTTGCCGATAATCACGGGAATCCAGCCGTAGCGCTCGTAGTACAGGTAGTGGACGGCCTCGGGCAGCTTGTCCTGCTTGACGGTAATCGTCAGCTGGTCCTCGCACTGCCACTCAACCTTCTCGATAGCGCCCGGCACTGCGGCGCGCAGGGCCTCGACGTGGCTTTCGCAACGACGAGCGTAGTCCTTCTTTTCAGGTTCTGCCATGGTGCTAATTCACCTCGCTTGTCTTGGTCTGGGAACTGAACACCATGCGGTAGAGAGGAGCCTCGTGGAGCTCTTCGACGCTCTGGTTCAAAACGACGGACGTTGCATCCTCGACGCCGCTCGTGATGGCGACCGGGGTGGCGATACCGAACCACATGACCACGATCGCGAGGGCGATCTCGGGGATGATCATGAGGGCGGGCACCTCGTGGCGCTTCATGCCCTCGGGCGCCTTGCCGAAGATGGACTTGAGCGCGATGCCGGTAAGGGCAAAGTACACGCCGGTGAGGCCAATGGCCACGAGCACGACCACCCAGATGGGACCGGACTGGACGCCGGCCACGAAGGTGAGGAACTCGGAGATGAACAGGGCGAACGGCGGGAAGGCGGCGAGCGCGAGCAGGGCGATGATGGTGAGCGCTGCCGTGACGGGAGCGATCTCGACGACGCCCTTGATCTTGTTCAGGTCGCGGGTGTGGTAGATGTGCTGGATGTTACCGGCCATGCAGAAGGCGAGCGCCTTCGTGAAACCGTGGAAGATGCAGTGCAGCAGGCAGGCGGCGATACCGAGCGGACCACCGATACCCAGGCACAGCGCGACCACGCCGACGTTGTCGACGGAGGAGTACGCGAAGCGGCGCTTGATATCGTCCTGCTTAAAGATGCACAGGGCGGCCACCAGGATGGACAGCGTGCCCAGGATGAGCAGGAGCGTACGCGGATAGGTGTCGCCCACCGTGATGATGGACAGGGAGTAGAAGCGGATGATCACCAGCATGGCGCACTTGAGCAGCACGCCCGAGAGCAGCGCGGAGACCGGGCTCGGAGCCTGGGAGTGCGCGTCGGGCAGCCAAGTGTGCATGGGGAACAGGCCCGCCTTGGTGCCGAAGCCGATGACGATGAACGCGAACGCGAGGCGCACGAGCATCGGGTCGAACTGGTCGGCGTAGGGCATGATGGAGGTGAGGAAGGCTGCCTCATGCGCGTTGGGCATGATATCGGCGGCGTTCGCGTAGATGAGCAGCGTGCCGAACAGGCCGAAGGCCACGCCGGCGGTGCAGACCATCGCGTACTTCCAAGACGCCTCGAGCGCCTGCTTGTTCTTGTAGATGCCCACGAGGAACACGGTCGACAACGTGGTGGCCTCGACCGCCGCCCAGGTGAGGATGATGTTGTTGGACAGGCAGGCGAGCAGCATCGTGAAAACGAACAGGCTAAACAGCGCGTAGTACTGCTTGGTGCGCTCGGCCGGCATGGTCTTCTCCTCGATATCGATCTTGATATAGGAGATGGAGTACACGCCGGTGATGAACCCGATGATGCCTACCAGAAGGACGAAGATCGACGAGAGCGAATCGAGATGGAGCCACAGGCCCAAAGCGTCGATATTCTGCCCGCTCGAGAGCATGGTTCCCGCGGTGACGACCGAAAGGACGAGGGTCGCCGCGACGGAGATGGTGTTGAGCCCCGCAAAGACGCTGTAGGACGTCGTCTTGGGGAGCGCAGCCATAATCAGGGAGAACACGAGGGGACAAGCGAGCAGGGCGACCGTCAGCATTGAAACATCCATGGCCTACCCCTTCAATTCGGTCAGGTCGTGGGAGTCGAGCGACTTGGTGTCGTTCCAGATCCTCACGACGACGGCGGACATGATGATGACGGCGAAAATGGCGTCGGTGGCGATGCCGATCTCGATGATCTCGGGGGCCGTGGGCGCGAGCAGGGCGAGCGTCACGTGGCTACCGTTCTCCATAAGGCAGTACCCGAAGATTTGCTTGAGGATGTTGCGCTGGGAGATGATGCACGTGAGGCCGACGAAGAAGTGCGCGAAGCTGATGGCGAGGGCCGGAGTAGCCACCTCAGCGGTGGGCAGGCTCAGGCGCGTGACCACCGCGAAGCAGATGGCCACCTCCAGACCGGTGAGGATGATGGTCCAGGCCGGCTTGATGGAGGAGGTCAGCGTGCTATCGGCAGGCGAACCTATCTTTTTGTAGGCACGGTTGAGAATGAACGGAACGAGGATCACCTTGGTGACGAAGGCCGACGCGGCCCACATGAGAAGCTCGGTGGCACCGGTGGTGAGGCCCAGGGTGAGCAGCACGCCCACCAGGACAACCGACTGGATCGCGTACCACTTAATGGCGGACGGGATGGTCTTCGAGACGACCACCATGGTGGAGGTCACGATCAGAAGACCGCCCAGGATATTGACTAACGAATAACCCATGTCCTACCTCCTAACCCATCCAACTAGAGGACAGAGGACCGGCGACGACGACCATGATCATGAGGACGACGAACACGAACGCCATGGCGCGCGGAAGGGGCTGGCCGGCGGCCACGGTCTCGCTCGGCTCACCGGGCAGGACCTTACCCATCCAACGCAGGAACCATGCGAAGGTGGCGACGGTCTCGACGACCATGACGCACACGAGGACGAAGATGACCGTGTTGGAAGCACCAACCGCGAAGCCACCGGAAATAATCTGGAACTTGGAGAAGAACGTGCTCATGGGGGGCACGCCGGCGATAGCGGTCGCGGCGACCGCGAAGCCCACGCCCGTGACCGGGTACTTCTTCATGAGGCCCTGGATCTTGGGCAACATACGGGTTCCCAGCGTGAAGCTGAGGGAGCCGGCGATGAGGAAGAACAGGGTCTTGGTGAACGCGTGGTTGAAGATGTGCTCGACGGCGCCGTTGAACGCCATCTGGCTTCCGAACACGGAGAGGCCCAGGCCGAAGAACACGTAGGCGAGCTGCGCGATCGTCGAGAAGGCGAGCAGGCGCTTCATATCCTTCTGGGGCAAGTACATGAGGAAGCCGAAGAGCATGGTCACGACGGCGTCGATGATGGCGACCCAACCGACGATCTCGGGGATATCGCCGGCACTCGCAAGAGCGCGGGCGAACACGCACACGCCGACCTTCACCATGGACGCGCCATGGAGGTAGGCGGAAACGGGCGTGGGGGCCTCCATTGCGGAGGGCAGCCACATGTAGAGCGGGAACTGGGCGGACTTGGCCCAAGCGGCGAACAGGATGAGCAGCAGCACGACGGTCTTCATACCGGAATCGAGCTGGGAGATCGCGCTCAGCGCGAACGTGCCGGTTCCGGCGAACAGGAAGGCCGCGCCGATGTAGAGTCCCAGAGCGCCGATATGGGTGATGATGAGCGCCTTCATACCGGCCTTCTTGGCCGTGGGCGTCATGTAGTAGCTGATGAGGCCCCAGGAGCACACGCCGGTGATCTCGAAGAAAACGAGCTGGCCGACGATGGTGGAGCTGTAGGCGAGACCGGCCATGGCGCCGATGAACGTGGAGAAGTACACGTAGAAGCGGCGACGGGGCGCGTCGGGATGCTCCTTGTTCTTATCGCTCATGTACGGGAACGAATAGATGACGACGAGCAGGCCGATAGCGACGAACGCGGGTGCGAGCAGCGTGCTCATCCGGTCGAATATGAAGCCCATGACCAAGGTCTGGCCCATACTCGCCCAGGTTACATCGACCGCGTTCATGCCGTTTCCGGCAAACGTCGCGGCCAAGCCAACGGAAGCGACCGTGGCGATGCCGCCGGCAAAGGCGCAGATCCATTTAGCGTAGGGACGCGGCAGCATGACGATGAGCAGGGAGCCCAGCATGGGGACGGCGATCGCCACCATGGCAAAGAGGGACAAGCTCGATTCGATTGACATAGTTTCTCCCTTCTCCCTACACGCCTACGACGACGAAGACGAACGCGAGGACCGCGATGCCGACGACGGCCCAGGTCTGGTTACCGAGCACCTTGAAGCGCGAACGGGAAACGGAGTTCTCGAGCACGCCGCAGACAACGAAATCGACCAGGCACTTGACAAGGAAGACGACGGCGCCCACGAGAGCGGTGACGCCGATGGTCGCGGGCTCTCCCCAGGGGATGAAGATGGAGGTGAACCAAGCGACGACCACGACCTGCTTCATGCCCATGGCGAGCTTCATCATGGCCAGGGACGGGCCGGAGAGCTCGGCGAGCGGGCCCTCCTGGAGCTCCTGCTCGGCTTCGGCCTGATCGAACGGAAGCTTGCCGAGCTCCATATAGCAGGCGGCCGCGAAGGCGACGCCGGCGAGGATGACGGCGACGACGCTCGAGACGTTGCCCGTAACGATGTGCTGACCCATGGTCGCAATGTCCGTGGAGCCGCACACGATGGCGACGGTAAACAGCGCGATGAGCATGGACGGCTCGATGAGCACGCTCATGAGGAGCTCGCGGATACCGCCGAAGCCCGCGTAGGCGTTGGAGGAATCCACGCCGGACAGCGCGAAGAAGAAGCGGGACAGCGCGAGCGCGTACATGATGGTGATGGCGTCACCAAAGACGGGCATGGGGCTCTCGAGCGTGAACATGGGCAGGCCCATGGCGAGCATGAACGACACCGCGAGGAACAGCGGCGGCATGATGCGCAGCACGAAGCTCGAGTCGGAACTCACGGACTCGGGACGCGCCATGAGCTTCGCGAGGTCCCGGTAATCCTGAAGGATGGACGGACCGCGGCGATTGTGCATCTTCGCGCGAATCACACGGGCGAGGCCGGAGAAGAAGGGCGCGACCAGCATGACCACGAGGCCCTGCGCTATCGCAAGAACGATGTTCATAATATCCTCTCCCCTCTCTAGACCATGACCACGGCGAGCACGAGGAAGACCACGAGCGCCGCGACGATGTAGCAGATGTATACGGAGTAGTTGCCGCCCTCGATCTTGGAGGCGAGGCCGGCCAGCTTATCGGCACCCTCGCTCGGTGCATCGACCAGGAAGCGGTCGGGCAGGGGCTCAACGCCCTGGGCGACACCGGTGAGCTTCTGGAACACGTGCGCGATGGACCAGCAGATCTTGGTGCATACCTCGCGCAGGGTGTAGAGCGGGCCCATGAAGAGCTCTACGTCTGACGCGAAGCTCGTGGCGACGACGGGCATGTGCTCGTTGGGCTCGTAGCCGCACGCCCAAGGGTCGGTCTTCTTAGCGGGGGCCTTGGTGCCGAGGCAGGACCTCAACACGAACGCGAGGCCGGTGAGGACCACGAGCGCGATGGCGATCGCGGGGGTGGAGGTGGCGGCACCGGAAATCTCGTTCACCAGAGACACGCCCGAGGTGGCTGTGATGGCAGAGCCGGCAAGCACGCTCTGGGCGACGTCGCCCAGAACCGGGGCGATGACGGGAGAGCCGATTCCCAGCACCACGCAGATGGCCGCGAGGAGCATCTGCGAGAACAACATCGGAGCCGGGGACTCCTTGGCGTTCGCGGCCTCCTGGGAACGAGGGCTGCTCGCGAACGAGACGCCGTAGGCCTTCACGAAGCACGTGACGGCCAGGGCACCGGTGATGGCGAGGGCGGCCGCGGAGGCGACGGCGAACACCATGACGACCGGGTCGGAGAGCGTCGAGATGTTGAACAGGGACTGGTAGGTGAACCACTCGGAAACGAAGCCGTTGAGCGGCGGGATAGCCGAGATGGCAAGGGCACCGATGAGGAAGCAGACGGCCGTGACCGGCATACGGCGGAACAGGCCGCCCATCTTCTCCATGTTGCGCGTACCCGTGGCATAGAGCAGGGAGCCCGCGCCGAGGAACAGCTCGCCCTTGAACATGGCGTGGTTGAGCGTGTGGTAGAGGGCGGCCATGAGCGCGATCGTCGCGATGACGTCGTTGCCCAGGGCGTGCGCCGTCATGGACGCGCCGACACCGAGCAAGATGATGCCGATGTTCTCGACGGAGTGGTAGGCCAGCAGGCGCTTAATGTCGTGCTCGTGGAGGGCGTAGACGACGCCCAGGACCGACGAGATGGATCCGAAGACCAGGACCATGAGGCCCCACCAGAGCTGGACGCCCGAACCCGCGAGCAGGTCGAGACCGACCTTGAGGATTCCCAGGATGCCGATCTTGATCATGCCGCCGGACATGAGGGCGGACACGTTGGACGGCGCCTCGGGGTGCGCCTGGGGCAGCCAGGAGTGCAGCGGGATGATACCGGCCTTTGCGCCGAATCCGAAGAACGCGAGGACGAAGCACGCGGAGGAGACGGCGGGTCCAAAGTCATGCGTACGGAAATCACTGAAGCTGAAGGAACCACCCACGCCGTTGGTCATGAGCAGGAAGCTCGCCATGATAAGGACAAAGCCCACGTGCGCGATGACGAAGTAGAGCCAACCGCCCCTAATGGAGTTCTTGTTCTCCTCGATAACGACAAGGAAGTAGCTCGTAAGGGACATGAGCTCAAAGGCGACCAGGAACCAGAACACGTTGTCGGCGGTGATGACGAGCATCATCGAGGCGACGAAGGTGTTCATGAAGAAACCGGCGCGCCCGACCTTGCCCGGGTACTCATCGAAGTAGGACAGACCGTAGATGAAGCCCGCAAAGGCGAGGATTGAGATGAGGACCACAATCAGGCCCGCAAGGCCGTTGAGCAAGAGCTCGAGACGGGCGAACGGGAAAAAGAAGACCGTGTTGAGGGACGAAACGTCGCCAAGCACGGCCTCGAGGCCCGCGATGAACGACAGCACGGCCGCGACGGCGCCGATCAGGCAGCCGGCGGTCTTGGCGGCGTTATCGGCCTTGATCAGCAGAACCGAGGCGAGCGCACCGATGCACGAGACGGCAAGCGATGCGATAAACAGCGCCATGCTATCCATTGTTTACGCTCCCTTCTGCTTTCTCGGACAGGCCCTGGGCCACAGCGGTAACGTCGACGACTGGACCGTTTTCGATCGAGCGCAAGCGCTTGGCCTCGTCGAGCTCGCGATCGGCCGCGCCGCCCATGACGGTCAGCGCCTTGGTGGGGCACGCCGCCACACAATGCGGGCCGTCCGGATCGAAGGCGCACAGGTCGCACTTGACAGCGCAGGTGTACTGGCCAGGAGCCCACGTAAGCAGGCTGCTCAGGGACTTAGGATACGAAGGCGTCGGGTCGCACATGCCTGCGACACCGGCGATAGACGTGCCATCAGGATGGATGGCTCCGAAGGGGCACGCGATGGCGCACAGCCTGCACCCGATGCACTCCTGCTCCTTGACGTGGATGCGGTCGCCATCGTGCTCGATGGCATTCACCGGGCAGACCTCGGCGCAGGGGGCACCCTCGCAATGGTGGCAGGCAAGGGCGGCCGAAATACCGCCGGTCTTCACGAGCGCCAGGCGCGGCGTATCCTGAAGACCCTGCATCCGGTGGGCGTCGGCACAGGCGGACTGGCATGTTCCGCAGCCGATGCACCTCTCCGGGTTGATGTCGATGAAGCGGTTCATCCCCACTTCCTTTCAAAATAACGGGCCGGGCTCCCGAACGTACGGGACGCCCGGCCCAAAAAGCCAACGAGAACGGAACTACACGATTTGATTCACGTGCGTCTCGTCGTCGAACTTGGCGGCGCCGGGCTCAACGTCCTGGGGAGCGGCGGCGTCCACCAGAGCCTGCTTGAGCTCGGTGTACTGACGCTCGACCTCGCCCTCGGCCCAGACCTGGTCGGCGATAGCGTCGACCTGGCAGGCGGAGAACTTGTCCTCGGGCGTATGCGAGACCGGGTCGACCTTGTGAATGGTCAGCTCGTTGCACTTGCCGATCCACCACTGGTAGGTCATATAGACCGTGCCCTTATTGATGCGGTCGCTCACGTCGGCGCGGCTGTATACCTGGCCGCGGCGGCTGTGAATCGAGACGATGTCGCCGTTCTTGATGCCGCGCGCCTCGGCGTCCGCGGGATTCATGCGGACAAAGCCGGGCTCGTCGGCAAGCAGCGCCAACGTCTTGCAGTTGCCGGTCATCGAACGGCAGCTGTAGTGGCCGACCTCGCGGACGGTGCACAGGATGAGCGGGTACTCATCGTCGGGAAGCTCGGAGGGCGCCTCCCAGTCGTGCGCCATCAGGTTGGCGCGGCCGTCCTTGGTGGTGAACTTGCCACCAGCGAACATGTCGGGCGTACCGTGGTCGTTCACATCGGTGCTCTTGACCGGCCACTGGGCGTAGCCGCCCTCGGGAGCCATCTTCTCGTAGGTCGCGCCCACAAAGTTGGGGCACAGGCTAATGCACTCGTTCCAGATCTGCTCGGTGTTGTCGTAGTGCATGGGGTAACCCATGCGCGTAGACAGGTCCGCGAAGATCTCCCAGTCGTGACGGCACTCGCCCTTGGGCGGAACGGCCGCGTCAAAGTGCTGGAAGCTACGGTCGGATGCGGTAAAGACACCCTCGTGCTCGCCCCAAGAGGTAGCGGGCAGGATGACGTCGGCGAGCATGGTCGTCTGCGTCATAAAGATGTCCTGGCAAATGAACAGATCCAGCTCGGAGAGCGTCTTGCGCATACCGGCCGAATCGGGCTCGGTCTGCACCGGGTCCTCGCCGTAGTTGTAGAAGCAGTGCACCTTGCCCTCGTCGACCAGGTGGCCCAGGTCGGTGAGCTTGTAGCCCTCCTCGAGCGGGAGCTTTTCCTCGGGCACGCCCCAAGCCTTGGCAAACTTGGCGCGCACTGCCGGGTCGGTGACCTTCTGGTAGCCAGGGTACAGGTTGGGCAGCATGCCCATATCGCAGGAGCCCTGGACGTTGTTCTGACCGCGCACGGGCGCGAGGCCGGAATTGGGTTTGCCGATCTGGCCGGCAACGCAGGCGATGGAGGCGATGGTGTGCACCGTCTTCAGGTTCTGCTTCTGCTGGCATACGCCCATACCCCAGCCAATGATGGCAGAGGGCTTCGCCGTGGCGTACATCTCGGCAGCTTGGTGGATCAACGCGGGCTCGACACCCGTGATGTCCTGTACGGATTCGGGAGTGTAGTTTTTGATGGTCTCCCACCATTCGTCAAAGCCGTTCGTGTGCTCGGCGACGAATTCCTTGTCGTAGAGGCCATCGTTGACCAAGCAGTTGGCAAAGGCGTTGAGGAACGCAACGTTGCAACCGTTCTTGATCGGAAGGTAGAGATCGGCGATACGCGCGGTTTCGATATGGCGCGGGTCGGCGACGATGATCTTGCAACCCTTTTCTTTGGCTCGCACGATACGCCTTGCGACGATGGGGTGCGAATCGGCAGGGTTATAGCCGAAGAGGAAAATGCAGCCCGCATCCTCCATACCGGGGATGGAGCATGACATGCAACCTGAACCAACCGTGTCCATCAGACCGAGGACAGTAGGGCCGTGTCAAGTACGGGCGCAGTTGTCCACGCTGTGGGTGCCGATGCACGCACGCGTAAACTTCTGCATGACGTAGTTCGCCTCATTGCCGCCGCCTCGCGAAGAGCCGGTGGTCATGACAGCGTTAGGACCATATTCGTCAATTATGGCCTGCATCTTAGATGCGGTGAAATCCAGTGCCTCGTCCCAGCTTACGCGCTCAAGATCCGCGCCCTTAGTGCGGCGGATCATCGGGTGCAGTACGCGAGGAGTCAAGATCTTGGTGTCGTTGATGAAGTCGTAGCCGCTCATGCCCTTAAGGCACAGCTCGCTCTGGTTGGTGATGCCGTTGAGCGGTTCGGTACCCACGACCTGGCCGTTTTGGACCAAGAGGTTAAACTGGCAACCGGCGCCGCAATACGGGCAGATCACTTTATGCTTCTCCATGACACCCTCCTTCCTTTTTCTGCTACCGAATACTCGGTACTTATTTGACAATCATTGGGCCTGTCGCCCGACGCTTACGCCTCGTTTTCGATGGTGGCGCGGGCACGCTCGGCAGTCAGTTCTGCCAGACGCTCCTCGTCTACCAGGGTGAGGCCCTTGGTCGGGCACGCCTCGGCACACGCCGGACCGCCGGGACGGTCCACGCACAGGTCGCACTTGAGCACGAAGCTCTTAGTCTGCGAACCCACGCGAACGTCACCCATCAAGACGGGGACCTGCGTGGTCGCCACGCTCACGGCGCCAAAGGGGCATGCCATGACGCAGCTCTTGCAGCCGATGCAGTTGTCCTCGTTGACGCCGATGCGATGGTTCTTTGGATCAAAGAACAAGGCGCCCGTGGGGCAGGCCTTGGCGCACGGAGCGTCCTCGCAGTGGTGACATGCCACCGGTGCGGAAATCTCGTACGTACGCGTCACACGCAGGCGCGGCGCGGCGATGTTGCCGGGAATATCGTGCGCCTCGATGCACGCCGCCATGCAGGTTTGGCACCCAATGCAACGTGAGGAATCGGCTACGACTCGTTTATTGCCCATGTTGTTCACTCCCTCCTGAATCCCATGCCGGAGAGACCCTGTCGACGTTGCCCCGGACCGCCCGTGGTCCGGCATCGGCGTATCGAGTGCATGCGGCGAAACAGGCACTTCGATAGAATTCCTCCAACGATATACAGGTTAAATATACGCAGTTGCAGGTGGCAAACTTGAGCATACGCCCTGCAATACGGGTGTATTGCAGGGGTTTTGGCAGGTTGGAATTATTCTCTAGAAGCTATAAAGGTGAGTGTATTACATGTGTACATCCAAGGGAGATTTCACGCTCGTTTATAAAGGATGTAATACGTTTGATATATATTTCGCGCTCATTTACTTGAGTGCAATAAAGCAGTGGTTATAAGATTGGCTATTATTAGCCAATGTTGTAATTGACCATTCATGTTGCACGCTCATTAAGGGGGCCAGTGATGTCATCGACGCAAAAACGAGCCATCCTGCAGGTGCGCATTCGCGAAGAGGACAAACAGCATGCCGAGCGCCTCTACGACGCCATGGGCACATCGCTCGCCGAGGCTGTCCGTCTATTTGTCGCGCAAAGCATTTTGATGCGCAAGCTTCCCTTTCAGCCGGTCGCCGTGCGCTCAAAGGACGGCACCGCCGCCTATGGATCGCTCAAAGCATATGGGGACCCCAATCGCCGCTCCGAGGAGCGCAATGCCTGGATTGAGTACCTTGCTACAGAATGCGACGATTCGATTTTGGGTCCCGAGGAAGTAGATATCCATGAGTAGCACCATCATCGACGAGACCGTCATCCTACGCTACCTGCTTGACGACGACGAAGTTCTGTCACCGCGCGCCGCCAAGGTCATCGCCACGCGCACCGCTCGCGTCTACCCCGAGATTATCACGCGCGTCGTGGTCACACTGCGCGACGTCTATAAGGTTCCCCGCGTTGAGATTGCTACGGCCATGAGAAGGCTGCTCGATGACGTCATGGTCGACGAGCCCACCGTTGTCGCCCTCGCCGTCAAACTCTTTGGCAAGACCCATATGGACTTTACCGACTGCCTCCTCGCAGCCCGAACCGCCATCTACAACGATGATGTCGTGAGCTTTGGCAAGCCCATCATTCAAGGCATGATCGATTGCCGCCGCCAGCGCCAAACCGCCGCCGACGCCCGCAGCCGAAGCACCGACGCCCGCGGACACGGCACCGACGTCACTATCGACAAGCTCCGCCACCGCCCCCGCAGCTAACCCCATCCCCTCCTAAGTTGCGGTGAAATACGGACTGTTTCATGCCTTTAAAGGCCTCAACAGTCCGTATTTCACCGCAACTTATTGAAGGTGGACCGCGAACGATTTCTCTATCGGGATTCGGCGTAGGGTTTTGTTGTCGGAATGCCGTAACCGCGCATCATGGCACCGAACGATTCTACGTCGTAGGTGTCCGAGAGTTTGAAATGAATGATGTTGTGGCCCATGGCGCGAAGGTTCGCGTCGCGCATGAGGGCCGCTCGATACGTTTTTGCCGCCGCCCGCTCTGCATTATTTTGAGCCTCGTCTTCAAACTTGCCCAGCCCATGCAGCTCTGCCAGCGTCCATGAGCCGTCTGGCATCTGCCAGCCATAATCTGCTAGATAATAGCCAGCGTTTCCCGGCCGCGTTATCTCAACTTGAAGCTCGGGCGCGGCAACCCCAGCGAGAATCATCGCTGCTCTCGCCTCAGACTCACCGCCATTGCCTGACCTGCCATCCATATAATCAAAAACGTCAAAAGCACGCGCGATGCCATGCAGCCCTCGACAATTTGCCTGCGCATATGCTCGCAGCTCTTCGCGCTCGACATCGTACTCACGGGCCAAGCCATCGACATAACCCAGCGCATAGCGAAAGGCGCTCGATCGCGCGATATCAACAACCGTTCGACACGGATCCGTCAGTGTAAACAGACCAAGCCGCCACACTTCGCCCGGGCGCCAGCGCTTGTATTCAACGAACTCATACGTATCACGCCTTGTAGACCGTGGCAGCAGCACTTGCACTTTATCCAGAAGCGTATACGCCGAGCCGATGCCGTAGAGCAGCGCTGCTGTCGCTCCGCAGAACACAGCATCCGGTTCAACGACCGCAATAGCGGATGCCAGCTGAAAGATACGATCTTCAACCCCAAGATTATTCCAATAGACCGGATCCGCATACACGTGGTTGTAAAGACGAAGCATGAGCTCTTCCTGCATAAGCTCACGCGCGCGGCGTTCATCCCAAGGATCAATTGTTATAAGCAGCTGTCCATCTTGATGAATTCCAACGGCCGAGAATAGCATCCTTGCATATGACTGCGGAAAATGTTTGCCTTTATCGAGCATGGCCAACCCCATAACCATCACGGCGGAGAGAATACCATTACGCTATCGCATGCTTCCGTTCGCAGGCCTTGCCAAAAGCTGACCAAAAGCTTGACGCCGCAGGTCAGAGCTTCAAAAAATATTTCCACTCTCGGTAGACGGTCGCTACGACCCTCCCAACGGCATCAAAATCCAACCTTACAAATAGTTGCGGTGAAATACGGACTACATAGGCCATAAAAGCCGAAAAACAGTCCGTATTTCACCGCAACTTAGGTGGGGCGTGGGGCGGCATCGATTCCCGACACCCGTACACTTACGAAAACGGCTCTGATTCCTAAAAGGAACCAGAGCCGTTCATCTATCTTATGGAGCGGGCGACGGGAATCGAACCCGCGTCATCAGCTTGGAAGGCTGGGGTTCTACCATTGAACTACGCCCGCAAGATATGGTCGGGACGACAGGATTTGAACCTGCGACATCCTGCTCCCAAAGCAGGCGCGCTACCAAACTGCGCCACGTCCCGAAGGTGTTGAGCAGCTAAGGCATAAACCTTGCGTGTCCCAAAGCGAAGGAAATTATAGGGGAGACTCCCCGCCTGTGCAAGCGCAGAAACCCTAGCTCCTCGAATGTGTGACAAACTGGCTATGAACCAGACCGATCACAAACGCCACCACAGCAACCGGCGCCCACGCAGCACCGATATCTGCCAGCGGCAACGCATCGAACGGCAGCCACGCGCCCGCAAAGAACGCATCGCGGACCGAGGTGATCACACTCTGCACCGCGACAACACTGCCGACCCAGACCCACACCTGCGGATGCGCGTCGCAAAAGCCGTGCATCAGGCCCATAAGTACCAGCACAATGGCAACGGGATACAGGGCATTAAGCATGGGCACCGAGAACATAAGGATCACGTCGAGGCCCACGTTGGAGAGCACGCACGAAAACGCCGCGAACACAAAGGCGAGAACCGCAAAGGGACGGCGCATGACCTCCTCGGAAGCCTCTGCTCCCCCTTCGACCACATACGTCTCGCAAAAGTAGCGCGAGCAGCAGCTGATAAGGCCAATGCACACGTTCATGCAGGCGAGGAAGAAGATCGCAAAGACCACGACCGTGCCGGCAAGCCCAAAATGCATGGAGGCCGAACGGGCGAGGATGGCGGCGCCGTTGGTAGCGTCAGGCATCACGGTGCCGAGCTGCATACCGGCAAGGCCCAAGCCGCAGTAGATGATGGCCATAAGCACGCCGGCGATCACACCGGAACGCGAAATCTCGAAGGCCACGCGCTTGTCATCGGTAACACCCAACTCGTGGATGGTCTCGGCGATGATGATGCCGAAGGCGAGCGACGCGAGCAGGTCCATGGTCTGATAGCCAGTCAGAAAGCCCTGCACGGCGGCGCCTGCATCGTAGGGAGCCTGAGGCGCGGCAGCCGGTCCCAGCGGCGAGATCACGGCAGCACCCACGACCAGCACGATGAGCGCAATGAGCGCGGGGCCCGTAATGCGGCCGAGCACGCGCGTGATGACACCTGGGCGCAGCGTGAGCACAAACGCGACGACGAAGAACCCGATGGCAAACACCAGACGTGCTGCGCCGAGCGAAACGCCCTCGGGCAGCAGCGGCACCAGCATTTCGAACGCTGTAGAGCTTGTACGCGGAATGGCCAGGCACGGACCGATGGCCAGGTAGACCGCCGCAACGAAGAATTCGCCAAACTTAGGATGCACGCGGCCGGCAAGCTCGCGCGCCGTTCCGGCGAGCGCGACGGCGATAAAGCCCATAACGGGCAGACCGATAGCGGCAATCAAAAAGCCGATCATGGCAAGCGGCGTGGCTGTGCCGGCCTGAAGTGCCAGCAACGGCGGAATGATGAGGTTACCAGCGCCAAAGAGCATCGAGAACAGCGCAATGCCGACGGTAACGACATGGTCGGAGCGCAGGCCGCGCGGGGCGGATGAGGCCATAGGCACACCTTTCGGGTCGAAACAAAAACGGGACGGGCAAAAACACCCGTCCCGCAAGTATATACGCTCTAGCAGGCTAAATCGCGCAAAGCGTCAATCGCGGTGTCGACTTCCTCGGCCGTGTTGAAATACCCAAACGAGAAGCGAACGATACCTTGGCGCTCGGTCCCGAGCGCGCGGTGCATGAGCGGAGCGCAATGGGCACCGGGGCGCGTCGCAATCCCCCACCCTTGCATAAGCGCGTCCGAGATCTCGGCAGAGTCGATATCGCCCACGTTGAGCGAGACGATCGCCGAGCGCACAGGCTGGTCAAACGCACCGTAGAGCGCAATGCCGGGGATTTCGCGAACGCCGGCGAGGAAGCGCTCGGCAAGCGCACGCTCGCTGGAAGCAATCGCCTCGACCCCACCCTGGGCCTCGATAAAGTCGAGACCAGCGGATAGGCCCGCTATGCCGTGACCGTTGAGCGTGCCCGCCTCGAGGCGCGTGGGCCACTCAAGCGGCTGCAGCGCATCGAAGCTGTGCACGCCCGTGCCGCCCATGGCCCACGGAGCCACGTCAATGCCCTCCGCCACGGCCAGGCCGCCGGTGCCTTGGGGTCCCATGAGCCCCTTGTGGCCGGTAAAACACACGACGTCGAGCCCCATGGTATCCATGTCAATCTTCGCCGTACCGGCAGACTGAGAGGCGTCGACGATCACCAGCGCACCGGCCGCATGGGCCATGGCCGCCACGCGCGCAATGTCGACCGCGTTGCCGGTCACATTGGAGGCGTGCGTCACCACCACGGCACGCGTGCCCGGCGTGACCAGCTGCTCGAGTTCGTCGTAGTCGAGCACGCCGTTCGCGTCGCAGCCCGCATACTCAACGGTCACGCCCTGCTCTACCGCCAGGCGATTGAGCGGACGCAGCACGGAGTTATGCTCGAGCACCGTCGTGACCACACGATCGCCGGGACGCACCACGCCATTGATGACGGTGTTGAGCGCCGCGGTGGAGTTGGGCGTAAAACAAACATGGTCTGCCCTCGGGCAACCTAAAAAGCGCGCAAGCTTAGTGCGGCAGCCATGAATCGTGCGCGCCGCATCGAGCGCGCCCGACGTCGCGCCACGTCCGGCATTGCCGAGCGAGCACATCGCCTGCGTCACGGCATCGATCACCGTCTGCGGCTTATGCATGGTCGTCGCCGCGTTATCCAGGTAGATCATCGCACGACCTCCCACATGTCGATTACCGTAAAGCCCTCGGTGGGGACGCCCGCCGCGGCAAGCTCGCCGCGCAGCAGGTCCTCATCGGCAGGCAACGCCTTCCATGCCAAACCGCAGCCGGCAGCGACCTCCCCGGGTACGGGAATCGTTCGCCCGGGAAGGCTGCGCTCGATGCACAGGGACTCGCACCCCATGGCGGCCGCCGTGGTGGGAAACGTGATGACAAGCGCCGGGCGCTTCTCCCTCATGGCAACTCCAACCAATACGCTACGGGCGCACGACGCGCACGGCCTGCTCCATCTTCTCCACAATCACGTACATGTTGGTGACCTCGCCCACCGCAAGCTGGTCTTTAATGCCATAGTGGTCGAGGCAGGTACCACAGGTGAGAATCTCGACACCCTGCTCGGCCAGACCCTTCAGGTCGTCGAGTACCGGTGAGCCCTCGACGGTGAGCTTGGCGCCGCCGTTGTAGAACAGCATGGTCGCGGGCAGCTCCTCCTGCTGCGTCACGGCAAAGATAAACGCCTTCATGAGCTTGTGGCCCAGCTCGTCGTCGCCACGGCCCATGCAGTCGGTGTAGACGGAAATGACGAGCTTGCCCTTGCCGGCGCTGGCATCACAGAAGGCAGCGCCATCCTGCTCGGGATCGGCCACGGCAACGGCGCCAGAGGTCGCCACGGTCACGTGCCACTCGGCGTCAGAAACCTTCTCGACCAAGGCCGTGCAGCCCTTCTCCTGCGCCATCTTGGAGATGTTCTTGACGGCGGTCTCGTTATCGACCGAGGTCACGACTGTGCCCTCGCCATCGAGCTGCTTCAGGGCTTTGAGCGTCTTGACGACGGGCAGCGGGCAGGCATCGCCCATGGCATTGACTTCAATTTTGGTAGACATAGTTTTTCCTTTCGAAAGAACCGTTCTAGAGAACGGTAAACAGTTACATAAACGTGCGGGTTAGCGAACAACGCGAACAGCAGGACCGCCCGGCACCGGCTCGCACACGCGGCCGATTGTGGCGGCAACGCGCCCCTCAGCGTGCAGACGACGCGCAAGCTCATCCACATCCGCCGCGGGCGCCGCAATTAGCAAACCGCCCGAGGTCTGCGGATCGTACAGCGCATCCAGCATTCCCGGCTCCAAGTCATCGTCAGCTGTCACGCGCGGGCCAAAGAAGTCCTGGTTGCGGTAGGAGCCCGCGGGGATAATGCCCAGACGCGCCATGTCAAGCACCTGATCAAAGAGCGGCACCGCCCCCGACGCAAGCTCAATCTGCACGCCCGAGCCCTCGGCCATCTCGCACGCATGCCCGATCAGGCCAAAGCCCGTAATGTCGGTGCAGCCGTGAAGCTCAAGTCCCTCGGCCAGACGAATCGGAGCCTCGTTGAGGGTGCGCATCGAGTCAAACATGGCCGCGGCCTCATCTTGCTCGATAAGCTCGCCCTTAATGGCCGTGGTGATGATGCCCGAGCCGATCGCCTTGGTCAGCAACAGGACGTCGCCCACGCGCGCGCCGCTATTGGCAAGCATACGATCGAGCGCGACAAAGCCGCTCACGGACAGGCCGTACTTGGGCTCGTCGTCGTTGATGGTGTGGCCGCCCGCGATGGAGCAACCCGCCTCGACGCACTTGTCGGCGCCGCCCGCCAGAATCTGACCTGCGACCTCGACGCCCAGGCAACTGGGAATGCACAGCAGGTTCATGGCATGGCTCGGCCGCCCGCCCATGGCGTAGATGTCCGACAGCGAATTGGCCGCGGCGATCTGGCCAAACAGAAACGGGTCGTCGACCATCGGCGGGAAGAAGTCGACGGACTGAACGAGGCCCAGGTTATCGCCGACGCGAAGGACGCTCGCATCGTCGGAGGTATCGAACCCCACGAGCAAGTTGTCGTTATGCACATTTGGCAAATCGCCCAGGACCTGGGCGAGGGCTCCGGGAGCCAACTTAGCGGCTCAACCGCTCGCGGCCGTCATGGACGTAAGCTTAATCTGATCGTCAGCCATCGATACCTCCTATCATCGGTCAATCATTTTCTCCCAGTATACGCATGAATGCGAGCCTACGGCGGATGCATTAATTGAGCGCCTGTGCGCGAATCGCCGCGCCGATGGCACCGGCGAAGCGGGCCTGGGGCGAGGTGGTGACCGGCGACCCCAGCAGCGCCGCCAGCCGCTCCACAACGTAAGCGTTCTCGCACAAGCCTCCCGTCAGGTAGTACGGAGCACCCGTCGCCTGCCCGGCCATAGTGGCCACGCGCGAGACCACGCTGTCGATCACGCCACGCGCAATGTTCTCGCGCAGCTCACCGCGACCGATCAGGCTGATAACCTCGCTTTCGGCAAACACCGTGCACATGCTGCTGATCTTGGTGGGCTCGCCGGAACGCGCCAGGTCGGCCATCTGCTGCTGGGAAATGCCCAGGCGGTCGGCCATGATCTCCAAAAAGCGCCCCGTGCCGGCGGCGCACTTGTCGTTCATGGCGAACTTGGCCACGCGGCCACTTTTAAGCTGAATGACCTTGGTGTCCTGACCGCCCACGTCGATCACGGTGCCGTGGTCGCCAAACAGACGCACGGCACCGGTGCCGTGGCAGGTAATCTCGGTCACGACCTTGTGCGCATAGGGCACGGCGACACGGCCGTAGCCGGTCGCGATCACGCGCACGTCGTCGGCAGCCACGTCATAGTCGGCTGCAGCGAGCTCGCCGCGAAAGCGCTCGGCCGCATCGACCGACGAATACCCCGTCGGCATGACGCAGGTCCACGCAATGGCGCCGTCCGTCTCCACCACTGCAGCCTTCGCGGCCGTCGAGCCTATGTCGATACCAATGCCAACCACGGCATCCTCCTTCTATGCGGCAAAGCAACTATCCCTTTGCCGCATTTGTCCTACAGGGTTTCGATGAAGGCGACGATGCGCGTCTCGATCTGGCCCATGTCGCCGTTGCTGTAGTCGGTCTCGATCTTCATATACGGAATACCCGCACCCTCGAAAGCCTCCTGCATGCGCGCGCTCTCCACGTTAAAGGTGTGACACGCCTGGAGCACGCTCTCCACTACGCCATCGACGTGATACTTCTCGCACATGGCCAGCGTGTTTTCCATACGACCGTCGCTGGGCGTCATGACCGAGCAGTTGATATCCAGGTAGCGGTCGGCGATGGCGCGAAGGATGTCGGGAGCCTCCGGGTCGATCATCATGGCCGCCGTGCGCTCGCCCGAGCAGTCGTCCATGCACACGACCACGCCGCCGTTGGACTCGATGGTGCGACCGATCTTGTTGATCACGCCGCCCACCGGGCAGCCGGTGATCAGAATGCGCTTGGCATCCGCCGCGACCGGGCGCTCGCCTGCATCATAGGCCTCGCGCAGCTTGGCGACCTTTTGCTCCAGCTGCTGCGTATAGGCCTCGATATCAAAGCTGAACGTACCGGCAAACATGGTGCTCATCAGGTCGACGCCGCTCATGGCCGCCGGCTGGTTGGCCTGCAGCGCAAACATCTCGAGCTGGGCCGCACGCAAGCGGTTGCGACGACGGACGGCAGCGCGCAGGTCATCGTCGGTAATCGTGATGCCGTAGAAGCCCTCGAGCTCCTCCTTGAGCAGGCAGCACTCCTCGTACCAGCCCTCGCGCTCGTAGGCACGGTCGCGGCCCTGCGGAAGATGCAGAATGTGCGTGCGCTTGAGCTCGTTGAGCAGCTCGTACATCTTCTTTTTGCCGTCGCAGGTGGTCTCGCCGATGATCATGTCGCTAAAGTACGTAAACGGGCACTTTTGCGAGTAGGCAAAGCCATAGGTCGACTTGATGAGCGGGCAGAGATTTGCCGGCAGCACCTTCTCGGCCTCGGGAATCACCTCATCGGACGTACCGCACAGAGCCACGCTCGAGGCGCCCGCGGCATCGATAATCTCGAGCGGCGTGTAGCTGCACAGAAAACCGATCAGGCGATTACCGGCCTGCTTGTAATCCTTGACGCGAATAAACGCCGCCTTGCGCTGCTCGTTGAACTCCTCAAACGTGGACGGCAACGGCTGCTCAATATATTCCGGCATATAGCTCCTTAACAAACCTTTTAACCAACCAAGGAAACGGCTTTCCCAGGTGCCCGAGGTTGCCGCGAAAGAGAAGCGCCGCGTACTTTGGTACGCAAGCGACGGTTTGAACGGCAAGACCGGGTGCCTAGGGAAGCCGCCGAGACGGATAGCTCTAAATGGTTTCCAAGAAAGCCTCGATCCTGGTTTGCAGCTGACCTGCGTCCTCGCCGGCGTAGTCGGTCGTGATGTGCATAAACGGAATGCCGGCCTCCTCGGCGGCCTTCTCCACGGCAAACGACTCCATCTCGTAGAGCGTGCAGAACTGCAGAGCCACGTCGACGATGCCGTCGGCATGCAGGTCCTTGGCCATCTGGACAATGTCCTTCATACGCTGGTCGTTGGGCGTAAAGACGGCGCAGTTGATCCTAAAGTAGCGCTCGGCGATGGCATCGAGCATCTCGTCGACCGTCTCGCCGGACTCGTCGACCAGGTCCTTGTAGTAGCGCGAGCCCGTGCAGGACTCCTCGCCCACCACAACGCCGCCGGCCTTCTCGATGAGGTTGAACAGCTTCCAGTTGGGCACGGCCATGGGCGTACCGGTGTACAGGATGCGCTTGGTCCCCTTGGGCGCCACGCCCTCGCCGGCCTCGACACGCTGCTCGCACTCAGCCGCCATATCGTTAATGGCTCCGGTCAGACGCGGCGTGTCGTCCATAAAGGCGGCCTGAACGGTCAGCAGGCTGTCGAGACCGCTGATGGGCGCCGGGTCGGCAGCGCGCGTGGCAGCGAGGCGCTGCAGGGCGCGACGCTTCTCATTGACGGCGTGGATGGCGGCCTTCAGACGCTCAGGCGTAATCGTGACGCCGCGCTCTTCCTCGATCTTGGCGGCGAGCTTCTTGACCTCGGCCTTCCAGGTCACGAGCGTCGACTCGTCGTGTACGTTGGGAATATCCATGACGTACATGTTCTTTTGCGTGGCAAAGAACTCGTAGGCTTTCTTCTTACCGTCGCAGGTGTTCTCGCCTACCACCAAGTCACTCGACTCAATGTAGGGGCAGACCTCGCCCAGCTTAAAGCCGGCAAAGCTCTTGATGAGCGGGCAGGTATTGCGCGGCAGGTGCTCCTCGACCTTATCGGTTGCCCAATCGGCACCCGAGCACAGACCCACGGGGATACCGTCGCAGGCGAGCACAATTTCCTCGGGCACGTAGACGCAGAACGAACCGACGATCTTGGTGGCCTCGCCGGCCTCCTTCTTGTCGAGCATCTCCTTAATGCGGCCGCCGTGGATGTTGGCGGCCACAAAGTCCAGGTAGGACGTGGACTTGGGGCGATTGTTCTGCGTCAGGAACATGTCGCCGTACATCTGGCCCACGGCACCCAGCAGCATGTCGTGATCGGCAAGATTCATGCCGAGGCTCTCCCACATCGGATGGAAATCGAATTCTTCAGCCATGACGGTTCCCCTCTCGAACCAAAAAAGGATAACAGCGGTATCGATGCACGACGGACGGCGATTGCCCGGCCGTGCTCAAACCCGGAATTTTAGGGAACCTGCTTTGCGGTCGATTATTTAGTTGTGCGTCGTCTCTCCCGGAGCCGTGAACATACCTGCTCATATGCGACTCCGGGCCATATATAGGGCACGCGCGGCAACGCGGCGAATGTATGTCGTCTGCGGCATGTGCGCACCCTCCTTTACAAGTTGATGTCAACTATATCAACGGTCATCGACTATGCGAACACCGTTGACATTCGTACGACAGCGCCGTGTACCGTCGTTTAATAAATAATTATCTTTATTGATAAGAGTTTGTCATCCCTCATTCGGCGAGCGGCAAGACAAAGCTGCCGAGGCTTATATCCCCGACAGCATTACCCAGCGCTATCGACAAACCAAATGGATCTTACTCGCATCGAAGTGCATGCGCAGCGTCTCGCCTGCTTGCGGCAGCTCGTCGACAGGCACGCCCACCTTGTTGACCTTCCACTGCAGACGCGTGGGCGCATCAGTACGCGGCACGTCCAGCAGCACCAGGCGCTCAAAGCGAGAATCGCTCACTCGGGCCACGTGCAAATCATAGCTGTTGCGACCCCGCTCCGCGCGATTGTCAACATGGAAGTAGCTTGCGCGAATGCCCAGGTACGCCACATTACCGGGAACCTCGCGACCCACGTTAAAGGTCATGCCCCAGTCGAGGGCCTCGACCTCCTGGGGCCCAATCTTGCGCGCGCGGCTTGTATTCTTGCAGCCCGTTAGGCGCAGCGCCGCCAGCGTCTGCGGACGGCGGACCACGTCCTCGATGGAGCCGATTTCCTCAACATGCCCGTCGTGCATCACGCAGATACGCTGGCACAGGCGGCACGCCTCGTCGATGTCGTGGCTCACGTAGAGCACGGTGCGGTTACAGACGTCGAACAGGTCGAGCATATTCTGCTCGAGTGCGCTCTTAAGATAGGAATCGAGCGCGCTCATGGGCTCGTCGAATATAAAAATGCCCGGATGCGCCGCCACCATGCGGGCAAGCGCCACGCGTTGCTGCTGCCCGCCCGAGAGTCGCGCGGGGTAGCGGTCGGCAAAATCGGCCAGGCCAAAGATGCCCAGGTAGCGCTCGGCAAGTTTTTTACGCGCCGCGGCGTCGCCCGCATCCTTTACACCGGCACATACGTTATCGGCCACCGTCATGTTGGGAAACAGCTGATAGTTTTGGAACAGCAGGGCGCATTTTCGCTCCTGGGGCGACAGGTTGATGTCCGCCGCCGAGTCAAAAAAGGTCACGCCGTTGACAACGATCTTACCCTCGTCGGGCGTCTCCACACCGGCGATGCAGCGCAGCGTCATGCTTTTGCCGCAGCCCGACGCGCCCAGAATGGCCGTGGCAGTGTTCCCGGCGGCGAAGTCGGAGCGGAGGGTGAAGCCGTTCAGCTTTTTCTCGATATGTACTTCCAGGCTCATGCGCGGCCACCTGCTTTCTGCTTTTTCTCCAGGAGGTTCACAGCCAGCAGCACCACGGCAGAGATGACGATGTCCACCAGCACCCACCGCATGGCACCGGCCTCATCGTTGGTGCGCCAGAGCTGGTACACCGTGGTGGCGATGGTGGCCGTCTTGCCCGGGGTGTAACCCGCGATCATGCTGGTAGCACCGTACTCGCCCAAGGCCCGGGCAAAGGCCAGCACCGCCGCCGCACCGATGCCGCGGCTGCCGCCGGTGATGAAAACGTTATTTGTCATGGTAAAACCTCAATTCATTGCCCACTTGCTTGCCTCCCTCTGGGAGGGAGGTGCCCCGAAGGGGCGGAGGGAGAGAGCCTTGCCATGGCCCGAAATATTTCGGATGACCGCAAGGCTCTCTCCCCCACCGCCTGCGGGCGGAGCCCCCTCCCAGAGGGGGCCAA
>CAJKFS010000025.1 GCA_905199225.1 uncultured Collinsella sp.
CGAATTGAAGGGAGCGCTCCCGCAAACTGCCTATTGACAACTTATAGGAGCGTCGGTTTTCCCTTTGACGCACACTTGACGTCGCTTATTTCGCAAAATCGCGCAATTTTGGGCGGGAACTTGCGCCCATGACGTCATTTTCTATCTCACGACGTTCGATTCAGAATTTCAGCACATTATTGTGCTTTCGAACGGACGTGAGCAAAAGCGATCATTATTGACCTGCGATTTTGCTCGTTAAATGCTCGTTATTCGGGTTGCGAGGCAAAAAAGAAATCCAGTGGCTTGCAGGTTTACCAGGTGAAAAACCTGTCTAAATGAAGCCACTGGATGAAAAATCAGGCTACTAAATGAACCTTACAATAATGTGCGGATGTTACTCCCACTCGATGGTCGCGGGCGGCTTGGACGTGATGTCGTAGCACACGCGGTTGGCACCGGGAACCTCGGCCACGATGCGGCCGGAGATGCGGGCCAGAACATCGTAGGGCAGCTTGGCCCAGTCGGCGGTCATGGCGTCGCTGGACTCGACGGCGCGAAGGATAATCGGGCGCTGATAGGTGCGCTCGTCACCCATAACGCCGACAGACTTGATGTCGGGCAGGACGGCGAAGTACTGCCAGCAGCTGTGCTCGGAGTTGCGCTCGCCAGTCTGCTCAAACAGACGCTGGTTGTAGGCGTCGAGCTCCTCGCGCACGATGGCGTCGGCGTTCTTGAGGATCTCGAGCTTCTCCTTGTCGACCGCGCCGATGATGCGGATGGCAAGACCCGGGCCCGGGAAGGGCTGACGGAACACGATGTGACCCGGCAGGCCAAGCGCCAGACCAAGCGCGCGGACCTCGTCCTTAAAGAAGTGGTCGAGCGGCTCGATGAGATCGAAGTGCACGCCCTCGGGGAACGGGATCAGGTTGTGGTGGCTCTTGATGGTGGCCGTCTTGCCGCCCGTCTTGCGCGCACCGGACTCGATGATGTCGGGGTAAATGGTGCCCTGGGCCAGGTACTTGACCGGCTTGCCATCGGTCTCGAGCTGCTGGGCCACGGCGAAGAACTCTTTCCAGAACTGTGTGCCGATGATGCGGCGCTTCTCCTCGGGCTCGGTCACGCCGGCCAGAAGCTCGGCATAGCGGTCCTCGGCGTGGACGTGGATAAAGTCGACGTCAAACTGCTTGGTGAAGACCTCCTCCACCTGCTCGGGCTCGCCCTTGCGCAGCAGGCCGTGGTTGATGAACACGCAGGTCATCTGCTTGCCCACGGCGCGGGCGCCCAGCGCAGCCACGACGGAGGAGTCGACGCCACCGGACAGGGCCAGAATCACGCGGTCGTCGCCGACCTTCTCGCGGAACTCGGCCGTCATGGTCTCGACCAGGTTGTCCATGCTCCAATTGGGCTCCAGGCCGCAGATCTCAAACAGGAAGTTGCTCAGCAGCTGCTGACCGTACTCAGAGTGCTTGACCTCGGGGTGGAACTGCGTGGTGAAAATCTTGCGCTCGACGCACTCCATGGCGGCAACCGGGCACACGTCGGTGCTGGCGGTAACGGTAAAGCCCTCGGGCACCTCGGACACGGCGTCGCGGTGGCTCATCCACACGGTCTGCTCCATAGGCGTGGAGTTAAAGAGCTTGGCGCCGGCCGTACGCGTGATGGTGGCGCGGCCGTACTCGCCCACCTCGGAGTGGCCGACTTTGCCGCCGAGCGTCACGGCCGTGATCTGATGGCCGTAGCAAAAGCCAAGGACGGGAAGTCCAAGGTCGAAGATGGCGGGATCGATGGACGGAGCGTCCTCGGCGTACACGGAGGCCGGGCCGCCAGAAAGGATGAGCGCAGAGGCGTTCATCTCGCGAATCTCATCGGCCGAGATGTCGCAGGGAACGATCTCGGAATACACGTTGAGGTCGCGGACGCGACGGGCAATGAGCTGACCGTACTGCGCACCAAAGTCGAGTACGAGGACCTTTGCGGAAGCCTTTTGATCCATGGTTTCCCCCTCTTGTTGGCGGGGAGCCGGTGCCCACCCGCGCGAATAAACGAAAACAGCTTTCATAGTGTACACGTTATATGGGGTTTCTCGTCCCTCGCAGCCATCAGCGCACGGCAAACGCACGACCTGGGCCCTATTTGACGGCGATTGAAGTGTTACCAAACGTTACAGATGATGTAATACGTTTGAACATTGGACGCCCTGTGCCACAATACTGCCGAACGACTCCGCCTCTGCGGCGGCAAATACGATAGGAATACTAGCATGAAGCGCATCCTTCTCATCGCCACGGGCGGCACCATCGCATCGACCGAGGACGGCAACGGCCTCTCCCCCGCCCTGACCGGTGAGGAGCTCGCCCAGAGCGTCCCCGAGATCTCGGGCCTCTGCGAGCTCGACGTCGTGCAGCCCATGAACATCGACAGCACCAATATGCGCCCCAGTGACTGGATGCGTATCCGCGACGTCATCGTCGAGGGTTATGCCGACCACGACGGCTTCGTGATTCTGCACGGCACCGACACCATGAGCTACACCGCGGCAGCGCTTTCCTACCTGATTCAGGACAGCCCCAAGCCCATCGTGCTCACCGGCTCGCAAAAGCCCATGGGCAATCCATTTACCGACGCCAAGCTCAACCTGTACCAGAGCCTGCTCTATGCGCTCGACGAGCGCTCGCACGATGTCTCGATTGTGTTTGGCGGCGTCGCCATTGCCGGCACGCGCGCCCGCAAGCAGCGTACCATGAGCTTTAACGCGTTCATTAGCGTCAACTATCCGCCCATCGCCTATATCCGCAATGACCGCATCGTGCGCAACGGGCTTCACGGCACGCATCAGGGCGAAAACCCGGTGCGTTTCTACGACAGCATCGACCCGCGCGTATTTGTACTCAAGCTCACGCCCGGCGTAAACCCGGGCATCCTCGACGCCCTTGCCGATAGCTACGACGCTGTAATCCTTGAGACCTTTGGCATTGGCGGTATCCCCGAGTTTGGCGAGTCGGGTGAGTCGTTCCAAGAGGCGATTTTCCGCTGGGTCGATTCGGGCCGCACCGTCGTTATGACCACGCAGGTCCCCGAAGAGGGCCTTGACCTGGGTGTTTATGAGGTCGGCCGTGCCTACGCCGATCATCCGGGCATTTTGCGCGGCGACGACATGACCACCGAGACGCTCGTGGCCAAAACCATGTGGGCGCTCGGCCAATCACGTGATGCGGCCGAGATTCAGCGCCTGTTCTACAGCCAAGTCAACCACGACCGCATCCCGATGGCCTAATCCCTAAGGCAGTTCCACTTATCGCAGCCTCAAACGACAGGTGGTCCCCCTCGGGCCGTGCAAAAAACGGAGTATTCTGCAATTTCTCCGTCAGAGGCATAGAATCGGCCAATTGTTAGACGAACTTTTAGGACGAAGGTGCCGTCTGGTAAATATTTATTCCTCATTTTTATTTAACGTGTGGATTAACTACTACCAAAAAGGCAAAACCAGCCGCTCAAGCTACCGTCTACAGCCGAACTGGTGCTGAATACTCGCGATTTTGCACATCGCAACCAGGGGGACCCGCCCAAAGAGCGTCAAATAGCAGCGGGGGAACGCCCTATTCGATGCCCTCGAGAAGCTCTGACACCGTCATGCCGAGTGCGGGCGCGATCTTAAATAGAACCTTGAGCGTGAAATTTGCCGTCCCATCTTCGATTCGGTCGAGGTAGGGTCGGCTGATTCCTGTCGCCACACAAAAATCAACCTTGGAGATACCAAGGTCCCTGCGCGTCTGCTCGACTCGCTTGCCAAGAATCTGTTTCGCACGTTCGTCCATGCAGCCGAGTTTGAAATGGAGCCGAACATAAACGTAAACTAAAGTTTACGTTTTGCCGAATACACAGGAGTTTTCTATGTCGGGTTCTTCGGTCCGTACGTACCGAGCCACGCTTCGCACAAACAGCGCACCGCCCAAGCTCGTCGTCGTTGAAGCAGAATGCCTTTCGCCCGATGAGCGCACAGCATTTGCATTGCTATCAAGTCGCGTCGCCGCCGTTCTGGTCCCTTGCCCGACGCAAGGTGAACTTGCCATCCGATGCCAAGTGCACGGCTGCTCGCTCAATCAGGCTGCCGTAATCGCAACCAGCCAACGAGGCCTGCCGCTCCTTTTAGAAGCCGGTATCGCACTCGCCCTTCGCGGCGCCGGATACGAAAACGAGGCCGCCGCCGATGTAGTCTTTCAACCACGGTCGAGCGGCGGCCTCGCAGCAGCCATTGAATATGCGTGCAGGCTCGTTGCCTAGAAGGACAAGCTAGAAACCAAAGCCAAAGCCCGTTCCGGTAATCGCCGAGTACATAAAGTAAACGTTGATCACGTTGAGGAACACACCCGTGATGCAACCGTTGCGCAGGTAGCGCTCGCACACGATGCGCGCCATGGCGGCGGAGTCATCATTGTTCTTTGCTTGACGACCGGCGGTAAAATACGTCGCCACGCCGAGCAGCAGGTTGAGCACCGGCAGCGCCAGCAGCTCGTAGCTCTTGCCCCAACGCGTCACCTCGCCTGCTGCGTTAAACTTTGTTGCCACCTCGGGACCAATGTTGGGGATAACAAACGCTGCAACCACCAGCGGAATCACCGCAAGTACGAGCAGCGCAATACCCATGTAGCCAGCTTTTTTGCCATATTTAAACATGCGCGTCGTCCTTACACGTTAAAGCGGAAGTGCACGACGTCGCCATCGGCCATAACATAGTCCTTGCCCTCAATGCGCAGCTTGCCGGCAGCCTTAGCGCCCTGCTCGCCGCCGAGCTCGATGTAGTCGTCGTAGCCAATGACCTCGGCCTTAATAAAGCCGCGCTCAAAGTCGGTGTGGATGACACCGGCGGCCTGCGGGGCGGTCGCGCCCTGACGAACCGTCCAGGCCTTGACCTCCATCTCGCCGGCCGTAAAGAACGACTGCAGACCGAGCAGCTTGTAAGCAGCCTGAGCAAGCACGTCCAGGCCGGGCTGCTCCAGGCCCAGGCTCTCCAGGTAGTCGGCGGCATCCTCGGGATCGAGCTCGGAAAGCTCGGCCTCAATCTTGGCGCAGATGGGCAACGGCTTGACGCCATCGATGGGCGCCAGGTCCTCATTGAGCATATCCTCGTCCACGTTGGCCACATACAGGATGGGCTTCATGGTGAGCAGGAACAGGCCCTTGGCGGCGGCACGCTCCTCGTCGGTCATCTCCATGGATGCGGCGCGCTTGCCCTCGTTGAGCCAGGCAAGCAGGCGCTTGGCGACCTCAAACTTGGGCATGAGCTCCTTGTCGCGCTTGGCCTCCTTCTCGAGCTTGGGCAGCTGCTTTTCGAGCGTGCCCATGTCGGCCAGGATGAGCTCGGTCATGATGGTGTCGGCATCGCCGGCGGGATCGACGAACTCGCCCGTGCGGCCCACCTCGCGCATGACGTTGGGGTCCTTAAAGTAGCGCACGACCTCGCAGATGGCATCGGTCTCGCGGATGTTTGCCAGGAACTGGTTGCCCAGGCCCTCGCCCTCGTTGGCACCCTTCACCAGGCCAGCGATGTCGACAAACTCGACCGTAGCCGGCACAATGCGGCCCGGGTTGACGATGTCGGCAAGCTTTTGCAGGCGGCTATCGGGCACATCGACGATACCCACGTTGGGGTCGATCGTGGCAAACGGGTAGTTGGCGGCAAGGCCGGTCTTTTTGGTAAGCGCGGTGAACAGCGTCGACTTGCCCACGTTGGGCAGGCCCACGATACCGATGGAAAGGGACACGACAGCTCCTTTTGATACAGGTACTTCAAACTGCATAAGTATAGCGCCGCCGCAGCATCTGGGCGAACCCGGACGCCACGGCGGCGCAAATGAAGCAGAGATTGGGGTCGCTGGCTAGTCTGCGAGCTTCTCCACTTGGTCGAGCATCTTGTCAAGCTTGGCCTTTGCCTCAGCCTTGACCTTCTCAGCCTCTTCGTGAGCCTTCGCCTTCTGGGCGGCCTTTTCCTCGGCCTCGGGATCGACGACGATCAGGTTGGACGCGTCGTGCTCAACCAACTTGAGCGCATGCTCGGGACACACCTTGACACAGGCGCCGCAGCCCAAACAATACGTGGACTCCAACGCAAAGCGGCCACTTCCCACCAGATCGCAGGCGAACGTAGGGCATACATTGACACACTCACCACACGACGTGCACTTGTCAAAATCGCACTCCGGCGTGCTCACCTGCATGTTCTGGGCAAGCTCGGGGTGGTTTTGCAATGTCGAGAGCACCAGCTGCCGCCCATGGGTGAGCGAACGGCGACGCTTGGTCGTCGTGGTGCCGCACATGGTGTTGAGCGTGCGCTCCAGCTGGGTAATCTGATGGCGATGGGCCTTGAGCTTTTGCGTCACCGAGGCCAGCGCCGCCGTCGCTGGATTGAGCTTGGTCACGGTTAGACCCGTGGTACGGGCAATCTTATCCATGTACTCCTTGCGCTCGTACTCGCGACGCTTATGGCATTTGAGGCTCTTGGGGTCGACCTCCAGGCCCATACCCGTGCCGGACCACTCCTCGGCCTTCGCAATCGCCTCGCCCAGAATGTCCTCACCGCCGGTGTTGCGGCATTTATCGCACACGCCCAACGGCAGGTACACACTCACGTTGGGATAGTCGGCCAGTACCGAAAACCAAGTCTCTGCCGTAATATCGCCCACGCAGGCGACGACGACCTCGTTCTCGCGCGGCATGCGCTTAAGGGCACGCGTGCAGGTGACGTAGGCGGTCTCGTGGCTCGTAGCCGCCGAGACAATGTCGTCGTAGACGTTTTTGGGTGCAAGGCGCGGAGAGATGATCGCCTCCGTCGGGCAGGCAGCGGCGCACAGACCGCACTTGCGACAGGAGTCGAGAATCTCGATGGAGTCTTCCTCGACCTCGATAGCGTTGACCGGGCACACGTCCATGCACGCGGTGCAGCCGCTCTTTTCGTTTTTGCAGGTCAAGCACGGAATGGTGTTGCCGCGCGGGCGCTCCTTGTAGTCGGCAGGATTCCACTGCGGCGCCGATGGATCGAGTGCATCGGTCACGCCGCCAAGCGGGTTTTTAAGAAAGTCGAAACCCTTGCTGATCTCGATAATGTCATCAAACAGATCGTGTTCCTGCGCCATGCGCGGCCCCTCCCTGAGCAGTGCAAACAAGCAAGAGATAATGATACGCTATCGGCCCACGCCTCGGGCAAATTACACGCGGAGCATCTTTGCGGCAAATAGCCCATGGCCTATCGCCGTCTCGATTGCACAAGATCAATCAAGCGCCAAACTATGCCTCGCGCATGAGCTCGGCGAGCTTTTGCCTGGTCACCTTGGCCTGCTCGTTGGCCATATTGCGTTCGTTTCTAAAGGCCGCATCCGCAACGCTCATCAGGTCAGCATCGGAAATCCCGCCAAGGCCCAGCTCCGCGAGCGTCGTCGGCAGACCGACGCGCTGGCAAAACTCGAGCACCTGATCAAGCTCGGGCGCACGCTCCAGGCGCAGCTGCACCACCAGGCCAAATGCCACGGCCTCACCATGCATGGCCTTGCACTCGGGCAGAATCGTCAGGCCGTTGGCGATGGCATGGGCAAGCGCTAGGCCACCGCTCTCAAAGCCAACACCCGAGAGCAGAATATTGCACTCGATCAGGCGCTCAACCGCCGGCGATATACGTCCCTTTCTGAGATCGCGCTTGACAGCGACGCCGCACTCCATGAGCGTGTCATAGCAGGCACGAGCCGCAACCAGAGCCAAGTGCCCCGGCGCGCCACCGTGCTCGTTAGCGCCGTGCGCCGCGGCGCACGAACGCGCCTCGAAGTACGTTGCCAGCGCATCGCCCATACCAGCGACCGTCATACGCAGCGGGGCTGACGCGACCACGTTGGTATCGACCACGACCAGGTCTGGATTCTTCTCGAGCAACAGGTAGCGGTCGAACGACCCATCCTCGTGATACAGCACCGAAATCGCACTGCACGGACCGTCCATCGACGCCGCTGTGGGGCATACGCACAACGGCAACTCGGCATAAAACGCAACGGCCTTGGCGATATCGAGCATTTTGCCGCCGCCAATACCCACTACCATGTCGCAATACTCGGCCTGGGCTTCCTTAGCCATTTCGACAACGGCCTCTTCCGTACACGGACCGTCATAAATCTTAAAGAACGGCTCACTCAGATCGTCGTCCAGAAATCCATCGACGATCTGCCTGCACAGCCGATCCTCGGTGCCCTGGTCAAACAAGACATAGGCAGCGCAGCCCAACCATGACAAATACCTGCCCTGACGCGAGAGTTCGCCCGGCCCCTGAACATACCGGCCGGGACCGCCATAAACCATGGGAAGTGCCATGCGAGAATCCGCCCTTCATCAAACAACGATTGGTGCAAAGTAACCTGACCCCTTTGCACCATAGCAAAAAAGGAGCAAAGCCATCTGCCGGCTTTGCCCCTTCCTTACCTAAGTTTACTCATCCATAAGGTAGTAGTGACCCAGTGCGTCGGCACCCAGGATGGCGTTTGCGACCATCTCGGGCGTCACCTCAAACGGCATGTTGCACATGGTGTCCTCGGGCGCGCAGGCGGCCTCGGCAACAATCATGGCCTGCTCGCGCGTAAGCTCGGCAACGCCAAGTTCCTTCATCGTGACCGGCAGGCCCAGCTCAATGCAGAAGCCCAAGACTTCCTCGAGCTTCTCGGTCGGGGCATCCTCGAGTACCAGCTGGACGATGGTGCCGAAGGCGACCTTCTCGCCGTGATACATGTTGTGGCACTCGGGCAGCATCGTCAGACCATTGTGGATGGCATGAGCAGCGGCAAGGCCCGAGCTCTCAAAGCCAATACCCGAAAGCAGCGTATTGGCCTCGATGATGTGCTCGACGGCAGGCGTGAGCGCACCCTTCTCCAGCGCAACCTTGGCCTTGACGCCATCGGCCATGAGCGTCTCATAGCAGAGCTTGGCGAGCGCCAGGCCGGCCATGCCGCCCTTGCCGCCGGCGCAAGTGCCACCATCGGCATCATGCGTCGCCTGGGCCTCAAAGTAGGTTGCGAGCGCATCGCCCATACCGGAAACCGTCAGGCGCACCGGGCTCGCCGCGATAACCGTCGTATCCATCAGGACAATGTTGGGGTTTGCCTTAAGGAAGAGATACTTGTCGAACTGGCCGTCATCGGTATAAAGCACCGAAAGCGCAGAACACGGAGCATCGGTCGAGGCGATGGTGGGGCAAATGATAACCGGGGACTCCAGGTAATAGGCGACAGCCTTCGCGGTGTCGAGGATCTTGCCGCCACCGACGCCGACGATGATGTCGCAACCGTTGTCACGAGCGAGCGCAACCAGGCGATCGACCTCGCCCTTGGAGCACTCGCCGTTAAAGTCCTCGAACAGCAGCTCGGCCTTGGCCTCGGCAAAACTGCCCTCGATCTTGGCACCGACGCGCTTCTTGCCCGAAGGCGTCACGATGACGAGGGCCTTAGCGCCGAGCGGCTCGACATAGGAGCCGAGCTTGGCCAGCTCGTCCGGACCCTGGATGTACTTGCTGGGGCTATTGAAAATTGCAGCCATAACTATCCCATTCTCTAAAATAAAAAAGAAAGGGGCTCCGTACAGATACGTGCGGAGCCCCTCGTTACGATAACAAGAGTCGATTAGAAATCGATGTCGGTGTCGTAGTAGCAGGCCTTCAGGATCTTCTCGAAGTCGGCAGCCTTGGTCTCACGCGGGTTCTCCGGCGTGCAGGCGTCCTGCTCGGCGTTCGCGGCGATCTCGGGGAGCTTCGCGAGGAACTCCTCCTCGGAAACCATCTGCGGGTTCTCGGCGTCGACCTTCACGCCACCATTCGCGTAATCCTTGATGGACTGCGGAATGTTGAGCTGGTCGTTGAGGTCGCGAATCTTCTGGACGAGCGCAGCGATGAGCTCCTCGTTGGTCTCGCCGGGAAGGTGCAGGATCTCCTTGGCTACGTAAGCGTAACGCTCGGCAGCACGCGGGTCCTTGGAGTTCCACTGGATGACCTTGCCCAGGTACATGGCGTTAGCGGCACCGTGGATGATGTGGCCGTTCTCGAAGGCAGCACCGGTCTTGTGAGCCATGGAGTGGACGATGCCGAGCAGGCCCGAGGAGAAGGCGATACCGGCGATGCACTGAGCCTCGTGCATGTGCTGACGGGCCTCATGGTCGCCAGCATAGGACTTGGGCAGCCACTCGACGATCTCGCGGATGCCGTGCAGAGCGTTGGCGTCGGTGAACATAGAAGCGCAGGTGGAAACGTAGGCCTCCATGCAGTGGGTCAGAGCGTCCATGCCGGTATGAGCGCACAGCTTGGCGGGCATGGTGTAGGTGAGCTCGGGGTCGACGATGGCGACATCAGGGGTGATGTTGAAGTCGGCCAGCGGGTACTTGATGCCCTTGGCATAGTCGGTAATGACGGAGAAGGCAGTGACCTCGGTAGCGGTACCGGAGGTAGAGGAGATGGCGCAGAAGTGAGCCTTCTGACGCAGCTCGGGGAAGCTGAACGGCTGGATGATGTTATCGAAGGACTCCTCGGGATACTCGTAGAAGACCCACATGGCCTTAGCGGCATCGATGGGCGAGCCGCCACCGATGGCGATAATCCAGTCGGGCTCGAACTCGCGCATGGCCTCGGCGCCCTTCATGACCGTCTCGATGGACGGGTCGGACTCGACGCCCTCGAACAGCTTGACCTCGAAACCGCCTTCCTTAAGGTCGTTCTCGACGTCCTGCAGGAACCCGCCGCGGCGCATAGAGCTGCCGCCAGAAACGATGATGGCCTTCTTGCCCTTGAGGTTCTTCACCTCGTGGCGAGCGCCCTCACCAAAGTACAGATCGCGAGGATTGGTAAAACGTCCCATACTGTGCCTCCTAAACAAGCCCCTCTTAGACTTGCGTATATAACGGAGCACCCAATTGGCTCCGTTAGGACCGGTTTGCGCGTTGCCGGCGATGACAATGCGCGATGTCTAAACGTCTCAACGCTCAGACAAACACTATTTTACCGTTCTGGTTGGTCAGTTATTCACCTAAAGCCGCCAATGATGAAACGTTTTTTCTATCCCTGAAGACCCTTGTGCGGCATTCATACTCCCAAGCTGGGCAAACGTTTTATCAAGGTTGACTACATATCCCGGGCAGGACGGTGCCCCTCCAAAATATGCACCGTTCGCCGCCAAAAATCGACCGTTTGCGGCACCGTGATACCACTCGGCCGTCCATGGTGCCGACATTTGTGCGACATCCGACTTCGTGGTGCAAAGGTGCAAGTCCAAGTGCGGCACCCCCGGTGTGCCACATGCGGGTAAACTAGAACCTTATATAGAAACATCTGAACCCTAACCGCAGCAAAGGAGGCCCCATGGCATTCGATCCCATTCAAGAGGATTGCCATCGCCTCGTTCTTGAGGCCTTGCGCCGCGACAATATCCCGCTCACCGACGGTGCCGCCGTAGAGCGTCTGATGGAACAATTCACCCGCAACCCCGCACCGCTCATCGTGCACGACCGCGACCGCGCCGGGCATCTGATTGCCAAGGTGGTCGAGGCTGTCGACTACCGCATTCCCTTTATCCCCGACGATACCCAGGCAGAGCAAGAAGAAGCCGCAGCCGAGAACATGCTCCGCGAGGCGGCCGCACTCGATCCGGCCAACTGGGATGCCCAGCGCATGCTGACGGCACTCACCGCCGAATCCAACGAGGAATACGTGCAGTATCTGGTGTCCAAGTGCGACGAGGTGGAGCACGATCTGGCGCTCAAGATCGCCTCGGCGCAGGACCCCTACGAGCGCGAGGCCGCAGGCGACCTTATGCGCCGCCCCTACCTGCGCTGGCTTGCCGCCTTGGCATCGCGCGCGCTCATTAGCGGACGCTACCGCATGTCGCTCGAAGCCGCGAATCGCAGCTTGGACTTTGCGCCCAACGACCCCGCTGGTGTCCGCCACACCGCGATGCTCGCCATGGCAAAGCTCGAATACCCCGCCGAGGAGCTCAAGCGCTTTCGCTCCGCTCACTCCGTGCCGTACCTCGCGAATACCCCGCTGCGCCGCCGCCCCAAAGATGCGGAGCGTGACTTGGACCCGTGGACGCTCATCGCGCTGATGAGCGCTGCCTGGCGCGAGCTGGACTACGAGGGTGCCGAACACTACCTGCGTATCCTTGTGCGTTCGTGCCCGCACGCAGCCGAGGCGCTCTACTTCCAAACCGAGTTTCCCGATGGCGTCTATGCCCGCGTCAATGTGAGTGTGGGCTCCACCGACGAACTTGTCCTTGCGCTGTCCGAGGCGACGCCGGTACTGCAAGAGGGCCTGGGCGCCCCCGACAACGCCAGTTTTGCCGCCTGGGTCGCCACCAACGATATCGTGCGTTCCCAAATCGATGAGCGCATACTGCGGGCGGGCGAGCAGGGTTTGCCGTTTAAGGGAGGAGACCTCTAATGGATCCGAGCGTCTACATCCCCGCCTACCTGGAGCGCACCTATCTGGCGTCGCACCCCGAGCTCACCGATGCAGCACGCGAGCTTGTCCATAACGACGTGAACGTCAACCCTCATAAGTATGCGCAGTCCGAGCATGCCCAGGCGCTGCTGTCCTACGCCGGTGTTCATCGCCACCTGCTCGACGAGCTCCATCGCATCGAGGACATGGGCAGCGACGAGGAGTTTGAGCAGACGCGCAACCGCCTGTTCGACGACATGCGCGATGAGCTGCTCAAGATCGTCCGCGTCGATGCATATGTCCTCGACGCGCAGCTGCTCGCCATCATCCTGGCCGACACGCCCGTTGACGCCCGCCTGGGCGACCTGATGAAGCTCGAGGCGACCACGGCCGATTACCTGCAGCAAAGTGTGCCCGGGTTCGATATGGAGGCCCCGCACTACTGGGCCAACAAAGTTTTGACGGACGGCGTGACGGCGGCAGAGCTCACCGTGAGCGAGCCGGCTCTTATCGGGTGGCTCCACACGCTCGAGGCCATCTCGCAGCTGTGCATGGCGAGCGCCCGCTACCGTGCTGCCGCCAACTACGCCCGCCGCGTCCTTAATGCGGAAGGCTACCCCACCCGAGCCGCAGGCACCGTGTTGCTCGCCCACGCTCGTCTGGAAGACCAGGACGGCTTTTTTGCCCTGGCCCACCAGCTCGAGGAAGAGATCGGGGCTGACGCGCTCGAGAACTCTCCTTGGTATCTACTCGCCCGCACGATTCTGCTGTTCAAAACAAACAAGATGCGCCCGGCGACACGCGCGCTGCGTGAGTTTGCCAACCGTTGCGAGGGCGGTGCATTCTTCTTACTGAACCCCATGTACCAGACACCGTACCTTCCCTGCCGGCCCGAGCCACGCGATCCCTGGGACCTTTCGCACCAAGCCGTTTGGGAAGCGGACGGTATTATCTCGGACACCCCCGACTTTGCCCCCTGGGCCAACGCCTGCGAAGATGTATCGCAGCTTGCCCAGGAATTTGCGCGCCGCTACGGATTTTAACGGCGCAAACGCCACGACCATGTCATCTATGTTAGGAACGGCTTCATGAACCTCCGCTCATCTCTCGCCTGCACCTCGAGCGATATCGCCCGCTGGGGGCTGCGCTCCGTCCTTAAACGCCAGGGCGGCGTACTCCCCGGCCGCATCGCCATGAAAATCGACCCCGAGTTGCTGAGCGACCTCGCTGGCCTTGTCGACCGCAGCGTGGTGATTACGGGTACTAATGGCAAGACCACCACTTCCAACCTCATCGCCGACGCCGTTGCTGCCAGCGGTGCTGCCGTGGTGTGCAACCGTGCCGGCAACAATATGGAGCCTGGTGTGGTGGGTGCTCTGCTCGAGGCCCGCGGCGGCCTTAAACACACCAGCAGCGGCAAGCGCGTGGGCGTTTTTGAGTGCGATGAGCTTTACACCGTACGCGTCCTGCCCAAGCTCAAGCCGACGTACTTCGTGCTGCTCAACCTGTTCCGCGACCAGCTAGACCGCTACGGCGAGATCGACCACACCCAAGACGTCATCGCCCACGCGCTGGAGCTTTCGCCGGCAACAATACTTATCTACAACGCAGATGACCCGCTGTGTGCCGCGATCGCCGCGCGCGTTCCCAATGCAAGCATCGCCTTTGGCATCGACGGCGCCACCAACACCGAGTCCGACCGCATTAGCGACTCGCGTTTTTGCTCACAGTGCAACGCACCGTTGGAGTACGACTATGTGCAGTACGGACAGCTTGGCGCATACCATTGCCCCTCGTGCGGCTGGGCCCGCCCTGGGCTTGTCCGTCGCGTGACGAGCGTGGAGCTCGGCTGCGACGGCTACGGCTTTGACTTGAACTTTGGACCCGATGCTGACGCACCTGCCACGCACATTGCCACGCGCTATAACGGCCTGTATATGGTCTACAACGTTGCCGCCGCCTTCTTTGCGGCGTGCGAGCTGGGCGTGGACGCAGCTCACCTGCAGCCCACGCTCGATGCCTACGTCCCCGCCGGCGGACGCATGGGCCGCTGGGAAATCGCTGGCCGTACCGTCGAGGCCAACCTGGCCAAGAATCCCGTGGGCTTCGACCGCCAGATCCAGTCCATTAAAACGGCAGGCGGCAGGCTCTGCGCCTTCTTCCTCAACGACAACGATGCCGACGGCCACGATGTATCGTGGATCTACGACGTCGACTTTGAGCGCATCGCCAACACGCCGGGACTTGTCGCCTTTGCCGGCGGCACGCGCGCACACGACATGCAGGTGCGCCTCAAGTACGCCGGCATCGATGCCGCGATTATCTCGGACGTCGCGCAGGCAATTGGCGCCTTGGCAGGTGAGGAGGCTGGCGACACTTTCTATGCCGTCGCCAACTACACGGCCTTCCCGCCGCTGGTCAAGGAACTCGACGGACTGAAGGGCGCCACTGCCGACGCTGTTGCTGCCCGCGCCATAGCCCGTGCCGACGGCAGCGCTCTTCCTGTCGGCATCGCGCCAGTCGAGCTTTCGCGCCCGCTGCGCATCGTCTACCTGTATCCCGATGCCCTTAACCTCTATGGCGACGGCGGCAATGTCATCGCCCTCGAGCGCCGCTGCGCTTGGCGCGGCATTCCCGTGCGCGTGAACGAGGTCCGTATGGGCGAAACGCTTGATTTGACCGATGCCGATATCGTCATGATGGGCGGTGGCTCCGACCGCGACCAGCTGGCGGTCGCACATGAACTGCTCGCTCAAAAAGACAAGGTCGCATCCTATGTTGAGGATGGCGGTTCGTTGCTCGCCATCTGCGGCAGCTATCAGCTGCTCGGCCGTTCGTACTATATGGGTGAGAATCGCATTGAGGGTCTGGGGGTCATTGCCGCCGAAACCGTACGCGGCTCCGACCGCCTGATCGGCAACGTAGCCGTCAAAACCGATCTGGCACCCGAGCCCTTTATGGGATTTGAGAACCACGGCGGCCGCACCCTGCTCGATGCAGAGGCCACGCCACTCGGAACGTCCGTCGTCACGGGCACCGGCAACAACGGCGACGATGGCCTTGAGGGTCTGATCTACAAGGGCGTCATCGGCACGTACCTGCACGGGCCGGCGCTGCCCAAGAACCCCGAACTCGCCGACTGGCTGATCGCGCACGCCCTCGAGCGCCGCGGCGATGTGCAGGCCGCCGCCCTGCTGCCGCTCAAGCCCCTCGACGACACCTACGAGCACGCCGCCCACGACGCAGCCATGAAGCTCCTCCCCTAGCACCTCACAACCACAAAGGGGACAGGCACCTTTGTGGTGGTTTTCCAGTTTGCCAACGATATACGCGCCGGCAAAAAAGTCTGCTATACTCTTTCCCGCTGTCCCCATCGTCTAGCGGCCAAGGACGCCACCCTTTCAAGGTGGATATCGCGGGTTCGAATCCCGCTGGGGGCACCATTTGAAATGCAAAGCCCGTTACCCTTGCGGTGACGGGCTTTTTTTCTTCTCCAACGCCGGGATTCGAACCCGGCAGGGTGCGGAGCTGAGGAAACGCGCAAGCGTTTTCCAGCGCAGCACGCAAGGAGCGGAGCGACGCAGCGAAAGCGGGCGGCGCCAGCCGCACGCGGACATCCCGCTGGGGGCACCATTTAAATCGAAAAGCCCGTTACCCCCGTGGTGGCGGGCTTTTTGCTACCCATACGCCGGGATTCGAACCCCGAAGGCATATAATCTCACTGTCATCCAAGGGCCCGTGGACAAAAAATAGCAAATATGAGTACTGTTGCCAATTTAGTAACAGCGATTTCATGCCATCAGAAGGCGATTTGGACACAAGGCGGTCCTACGGCGGAAGCATTGCAAGCGTTTATCAGCTAAGTACTTGGACATATGTTGCGTAACACTGCATATTTTGCAAAAAGATAATGCTACAGGACTTGTGACAGTACTCATATTTGACGTTTTTTGCCCACGACCCCTTATTACGTGGGCGAATCAGTTGCAAAACGGACTCCTAAGCGTCCTTCGCAATCAAAAAGCCGGGGCCCGCACGATGCGGACCCCGGCTCAATACCGTGACAATATGTCAGTTACATTCTACACGTAGAACAGGATGTCGTCGTAGGTCGGAACCGGCCAGTAGTCGGCGGCCACGATCTCCTCCATGGCATCCACGGCGGCGCGCAGCGTATCCATAGCGGGAACGACCTCGTGTGCGTACACATTGGCCTGCTCCTGACCATCGAGGGCCTCGGCCTTCTGATGCACGGCGTCGAGTGCCTTGATAGAGTCGTTGATGGCGGTGATGCCGTTGCAGAGCTTGTTGAGCGTGTTCTGCTCGCACTGCATGGCGGCCTCAGCACCGGCGGCACGAATAGTCTCAAGGCCCTTAGCGACCTTGGTGGCGTAGGCGGTAATGACCGGGCGATAGGTACGACGCGCCTCGCGAACCATCGTGGTAGCCTCGATGTTCATGAGCTTGTTGTACTTCTCGAGCTTGCAGTCGTAGCGGCACTGGGCCTCGGCCTTGGTCAGGACACCCGTCTCCTCAAAGAGCGCGATAGCCTTATCGGAAACAAAGGCGGGCAGGGCGTCGGCCGTGGTCTTGTTGTTGGCAAGGCCGCGCTTCTCGGCCTCAATGGGCCACTCGTCGGAGTAGCCATCGCCGGAAAAGAGGATGCGCTGGTGATCGGTCAGGACCTTCTTGCAGTACTCGAGCGCAGCGTCCTGGAACTTATCCTCGGGCGTACCCTCGAGTGCGTCGGCGAAGGACTTGAGCGACTTGGCCACGGCGGCATCGAGCACCAGGTTGGAGTCGGAGACGTTCTGCTCGGAGCCGCAGGCACGGAACTCGAACTTGTTGCCGGTGAAGGCGAACGGGGAGGTGCGGTTGCGGTCGGTGTTGTCCTGCATCAGCTTGGGCAGGGTATCGGCGCCCAGGTCGAGCACGCCGCGCGTGGCATGGACGGAAGCCTTGCCATCGATGATCTTCTCGACGACCTCGGTAAGCTGGTCGCCCAGGAAGATGGACATAATCGCCGGAGGAGCCTCGTTGGCGCCCAGACGATGGTCATTGCCGGCCGAGGCAACGGAGGCACGCAGGAGCTCCTGATAGTTATCGACGGCCTCGATCACCGCGGTGAGGAAGACAATGAACTGCAGGTTGTCGAGCGGAGTGTCGCCCGGATCGAGCAGGTTCTCGGACTCGGTACCAAGCGACCAGTTGTTGTGCTTGCCCGAACCGTTGATGCCCTCGAAGGGCTTCTCGTGCAGCAGGCAGACCAAGTCGTGGCGGGAGGCGATGAGCTTCATCTTCTCCATCATGACCAGATTCTGGTCGATGGCCTCGTTGACCTCGCCATAGACAGGGGCGAGCTCATGCTGGCAGGGAGCGACCTCGTTGTGCTTGGTCTTGGCGGGAATGCCAAGCGCCCACAGCTCATCGTCCAGGTCCTTCATATAGGCCGAGACGGTGGGGCGGATAGCGCCAAAGTAGTGCTCCTCGAGCTCCTGGCCCTTGCAGGGAGCAGCGCCAAAGAGGGTGCGGCCGGTGATGACCAGGTCCCTGCGCTTGCGGTAGGCGTCCTTCTTGATCAGGAAGTACTCCTGCTCATCGCCCACGGAAGGAACGACCTTCTTGGGGGTCTTACCAAACAGCGCCAAAACGCGCTTGGACTCACGCGAGAGCGCGGTCATGGAGCGCAGCAGCGGGGTCTTCTTGTCCAGGGCCTCACCCGTATAGGAGCAGAAAGCCGTGGGGATGCACAGGACATCGTCCTTAATGAAGGCGGGGCTGGTGGGATCCCAAGCGGTGTAGCCACGGGCCTCGAAGGTGGCGCGCAGACCGCCGTTGGGGAAGCTGGAGGCATCCGGCTCGCCCTGGATGAGGTTCTTGCCCGTAAACTTGGTAATGGCGGTGCCGTCGTGGTTGGGCTCGAGGAAGCTGTCGTGCTTCTCGGAAGTAATGCCCGAAAGCGGCTGGAACCAGTGTGCGTAGTGCGTCGCGCCCTTGGAGATGGCCCAGACCTTCATGGCGTGGGCAACGGCGTTGGCCACATCCAGGTCGAGCGGCTCACCGCCCTCGAGGGTTGCAGCAAGGCGCTTCCAAATGTCCTTGGGGAGGTAGTCCTTCATGACTTCCTCAGAGAACACCATGGTCCCGAAGCGGTCAGTAAGATCGGCCATACGGAACTCCCTTCGTATCGGCACCGCGTGAGATGCGGTGTTGATTACTAACGAACGAGTCATAGCTTAGACTCGCCGTGTTTCCGCGACATTACCGTTATGTTGCTGTCGCGAAACCAATCAATGAGGTTACCGCATCGCGGCGGCGTTGCCGCCCTCAACAGCCAATCAACTGTATAAATTGCAGACCTCTCCCCATGGTTTAAGGGTAGGCAATTTGGGATGGGGCTCTATTAACTGGTATTTCGCATCAGATACCAGTCTTTATAGCCCGTGTCAAAATGAGCCGCTCTGCTATAGGGAATGTCGATAGCAAGGCATCTTTGATTGGTATCCTCAAATAGCGAGTGAAACTCCGCCGTGGCACAGTGGTGCTGTAGAATCCTTACAACACATCACACTATTTAAGTATCTAAAGGAGCACGATATGCGCGTCGACGAGGTTTTTAAGCAGGCAGCATCCCAGGGCACCGCACCCGTTTCGTTTGAGATGTTCCCGCCCAAGGGCGAGCTTACCCTCAACACGGCTCGCGAGGTGGCAGGCAATCTGTGCAAGCTTTCGCCGAGCTTTGTCTCGGTCACCTGCTCTGCCGGCGGCTCGGGCAACGGCGCCACCACCGCCCCCATCGCGCATATGATTACGAGCGAATTCGATACACCCTCGGTGGCACACCTTACCTGCGTGGGCCGCTCGCACGCCGATATCGCCGCCAAGATCGACGAGTATCGCACCGCCGGCGTTGAAAACATCCTGGCCCTGCGTGGTGATCTTCCCGCTGGCGCGACTGAGGACGACAAGCCCGCCTCGGACTACGCCTACGCCCGCGACCTCATCCCCGAGCTCGTCGACGCCGGCTTTTGCGTGGGCGCCGCAGCCTACCCCGAGGGCCACATTGCCTGCGAGGACCTCAACGTCTCGGTCGAGCACCTCAAGCAAAAGCAAGATGCCGGCGCAAGCTTCTTTGTGACACAGCTCTTCTTTGATAACGAGTGCTTCTATCGCTTCCGCGAGCTTGCCGACAAGGCCGGCATCACCGTGCCCATTACCGCGGGCATCATGCCGTTTATGGGCAAGTCGCAGATCAGCCGCATGGTCTTTATGTGCGGCGCGTCGCTGCCCTCCCCCGTCATCAAGATCCTCGCCAAGTACGAGAACGACCCCGAGAGCCTGCAGACAGCCGGTGTAGATTATGCTGCTCGTCAGCTTTGCGACCTTAAGGAGCACGGCGCCGACGGTCTGCACCTGTACACTATGAACCGTCCTGCAATCGCCGCGACCATTATGGAGCGCCTGGGGTAATGGAAAAACCGCACGTCGATACAACCGTTGTTGAAGTGCCGGCCGACCTTGCGTCGCCGGCGCTTTACCGTATCGACGCTGCCCACCACCCTCGTGTCGACCGTGCCGAGATGCTGCGGTATCTGGGCTACGGCGGCCAGCAGATTGAGCCCGAACTGTCGCAGCGTATTGAACTTGTCGTTGAGCGTCTGGAGCTGGACATTGAGCCCCGCGGCGTGCGCCGCATATTTGCCATCGATGCCACGGGAGCCGATGAACAGGGCGACCCTTGCATTCGCTTGGTCGGCACCAACGTTGAGCTGCGCGGTCGCGATATCTATCGCCACCTCAAAGACGCCCGCTTTGCCGCACTCATGGCATGCACCCTCGGCATGGACGCCGAGCGTCGCCTGCGCACCACGGGAGCCCAGCAACCCCTGGAAGGCGCCGTGCTCGACGCCGCATGCTCTGCCTATGTGGAGGCCGCCGTCGAGCAGATGGACCAGCAGGTCAAGGCTGCAGCCGCTGCACACGGACTCGCCGGTAACTGGCGCTTCAGTCCCGGCTATGGCGACTGCCCGCTCTCTGCCCAGCGCTCGATTGTGGATGCACTCAATGCCACGCGCCTCATTGGACTTACCGTCACCCCCACCAGCCTGCTCATGCCCACCAAGAGCGTGACCGCTGTGATTGGCCTGTTCGACGGCGAAGTCCACGACGCCCAGAGCCGCCCCACCTGCAATATCTGCCGCATGCGCGAGCACTGCCGCTTCCGCGCCGCCCACACCACCTGCTATTCCAGCCATTAGGAGCCATCGATGTTTACTCCGCTTATCACTCATGATCTGGACGGCGCCGCGCTGGCGGCGCCCGTTGATGCTGCCCGTCGTAATGGCGCTGCATACAAGACGCGCACGATCGACGACCTTTGCATTAAGGACAATCGCCTGCGCGCCGCTATCGAGGGCACGGGACACTTGCTGTTCGACGGCGGCATGGGCACCATGCTGCAGGCGGCCGGCATGAAGGCCGGCGCCCTGCCCGAGCTGCTCAACTTTGAGGAGCCCCAGGTCATTACCGACATTCAGCGCCAATACGTCGAGGCCGGCTGCGACGTGATCACCGCCAACACCTTTGGCGCCAACGCCCACAAGCTCGACGGAGCCGCCACCGTGACAGACGTCTTTGCCGCCGCTGTCGCCTGCGCCCGTGAGGCCGGCGCCCGCTACGTCGCCGGCGACATCGGCCCCATCGGCGCCCTGCTGCGCCCCCTGGGCACCCTCAGCTTTGACGAGGCCTACGACCTCTTTGCCGAGGAGGTGCGCGCCGGCGTCGCTGCGGGTGTGGACCTCTTTATTATCGAGACTATGACCGACCTGGCCGAGATCAAGGCGGCAGTCCTCGCCTGCCGCGAGAACTCCGACCTGCCCGTCTTTGCCACCATGACCTTTGAGGAAGACGGCCGCACCTTCTTGGGCACGAGCCCCGAGGTCGCCGCCATCACCCTCGACGCCATCGGCGCCGACGTCCTTGGCATCAACTGCAGCCAGGGCCCGGCCGAGCTCCGAGGACTCGCTGCGCGTATGCTCACCGTTACCGACAAGCCCGTTATGGTGCAGGCCAATGCGGGACTGCCCCACGTGGACGATGACGGCAATACCGTCTTTGATATCCAGGCGCCCGAGTACGCCGAGGCCGTCGCCGGCATGATCGAGGACGGCGTGAGCGTCGTCGGCGGATGCTGCGGAACCACGCCGGCGCACATGGCGGCACTTCGTACCCTCATCGACAACCACACGCCCAGCCCGCGTCACCGCAAGCCCAGCATGTCGGTCACGAGCGCCCAGACGGTCGTGGACCTCCCCTGCGACGGCCACAAGATCGCCGTCATCGGCGAGCGCATCAACCCCACCGGCAAAAAGCGCCTGCAGCAGGCCCTGCGCGACGGCAACTTGGACTACGTCGTGAGCCAGGGCATCAGCCAGCAGGAGCAGGGCGCCGACATCCTGGACGTCAACGTGGGCCTGCCCGAAATCGACGAGGTCAAGATCATCCAACAGGCGACCGAGCAGCTCCAAGGTTCCACGCTGCTGCCGCTGCAGATCGACTCCACCGACCCTGCCGCCGTCGAGGCCGCCGTGCGTCGCTACGCCGGCAAGCCCATCATCAACTCGGTCAATGGCAAACAGCAGATCATGGACGAGATCTTCCCGCTGGTCGCCCACTACGGCACCAACGTCGTCGGCCTCACGCTCGACGAGGGCGGCATCCCGGATACCGCCGAGGCACGCTATAGCATCGCCGAGCGTATTGTGGCCGAAGCCGCCCGTTACGGCATCGGCCCGGACCGCATCCTCATCGACTGTCTGGTCATGACCGCCTCGACCAACCAGCGCCAGGCTGAGCAGATCCTGCGCGCCATGTCTATGTGCAAGGAGCGCCTGGGCGTCAAGTGCGCACTCGGCGTATCGAACATCAGCTTTGGCCTGCCCGCGCGCCCGCTGCTGGGCTCGGTCTTTTTGGCCGCCGCCTTTGGTGCAGGTCTGGACGCCCCCATCATGAACCCGGGTTCCAAGCGCTTTATGGACACTGTCTACAGCTATCGCGTGCTGAGCGTTGAGGACGAGGGCTCGACCGGATACATCGAGCGCTACGCCGGCTGGACCGACCCGTACAAGATTGCCGCCAACCCGGCGGCCGCTCAGTCAGCATCGAGCGATGCCGCGCCTGCCGCAAGCACCACCGCAAGAGCCGATGACGACCCCATCCGCCACATGGTCGTCTCGGGTCGCAAGGGCGAAATCGCGGCCGAGACCGAGCGCCTGCTGGCCGACCACGACGCCATGGACCTCATCAACAACCACTTTATCCCCGCCCTCGATGAGGTCGGAGTCCTCTTTGACCAGGGAAAGTTCTTCTTGCCGCAGCTCATGGCCTCGGCCGAGGCCGCGCGCGTGGGCTTCGATACCATCAAACGCCTGATGCCCGCCGGCGAGATTGCCGACAAGGGCAAGATCTGCGTGGCCACCGTCAAGGGCGATATCCACGACATCGGTAAGAACATCGTCAAGATGCTGCTCGACAACTACGGCTATACCGTCTTTGATCTGGGTCGCGACGTCGATCCGCAGGAGGTGCTCAAGACCGTCAAGGAGCGCGACATTAAGCTCGTCGGCCTCTCGGCGCTTATGACCACCACGGTCGTCGCCATGGAGGAGACCATCAAGTTGCTTCATGCCGAGGTGCCGGGCGTCAAGATTATCGTAGGCGGCGCCGTACTCACCCCCGAATACGCCAAGCAGATTGGCGCGGACTACTACGCCAAGGACGCCGCCGAAAGCGCGCGCATCGCCGAAGAGGTCTTTGGGCAGTAACACAACGGAAACAACCGAGCACCAAAACGTGCCGCATGCGCCACTTGGCACGTGCGGCACGTTAGAATAGATAAGACTATGCTCGTTTTGGCAGATAGGAGCGCAAGGATGGCGATCACGCCCGCAGAAATCGCGGAAACCCGCGGCATGGTTGAGGAGCAGAACCTCGACATCAGGACCATCACCATGGGTGTTTCGCTCATGGGTTGCGGTGACGAGAACCTCGACCGCATGTGCACGAAGATCTACGACCACGTGACGCACACGGCTGAGCATCTGGTCGAGACCGCCGAGAACCTCGAGCGCGAGTACGGTATCCCCATCGTCAACAAGCGCGTTTCCGTCACCCCGGTGGCGCAGATCGCCGCGTGCTGCAAGGATGAGGACCTCACCCCCATCGCGCATGCCCTCGACCGCGCGGCTGAGACGCTCGGCATCGACTACCTGGGCGGCTTTTCCGCGCTCGTCCAGAAGGGCATCGGCGACGCCGACCGCCGCGTCATCCAGTCCATCCCCCAGGCGCTCGCCACCACGAGCCGCGTCTGCTCCAGCGTCAACGTCGCCAGCCTGCGCGCCGGTATCAACATGGATGCCGTGCTCATGGCCGCCCAGACCATCATCGATGCCGCCAAGCTCACGGCCGACCAGGATTCCGTCGGCGCCTCCAAGTTTGTCTGCTTTGCCAACATGGTCGAGGACTCCCCGTTTATGGCGGGCGCCGTCCACGGCGGTGGCGAGGCCGACGCCGTCATCAACGTAGGCGTCTCGGGCCCCGGCGTTATGGCCGCAGCCCTGGAGACGCTGCCCGATTCCGCATCGATGATGGAGGTCGCCGAGAAGATCAAGCAGACCGCCTTTAAGATCACCCGTGCCGGCGAGCTCATGAGCCGTGAGGCAGCCCGCCGTCTGGGTGTCGAGAAAGGCATTGTCGACCTGTCGCTGGCTCCCACACCCGCCATCGGCGACTCCGTCGCGCGCATCCTCGAGATTATCGGCGTGGGCACCTGCGGTGGCCCGGGCACGACCTGTGCGCTCGCCATGCTCAACGATGCCGTCAAGAAGGGCGGCGTCATGGCCAGCTCCAGCGTGGGCGGTCTCTCCGGCGCCTTTATCCCCGTGTCCGAGGACGCCGGCATGATCGCCGCCGTCGAAGCCGGCGCGCTTTCGCTCGAGAAGCTCGAAGCCATGACCTGTGTGTGCTCCGTCGGCCTGGACATGATCGCCATCCCCGGCGACACCCCGGTCGAGACCATCGCCGGCATCATCGCCGACGAGATGGCCATCGGCGTCATCAACAACAAGACCACGGCCGTCCGCGTGATTCCCGCCATTGGCAAGGGCGTGGGCGACTGCGTCGAGTACGGTGGCCTGTTTGGCCGTGCGCCCATCATGCCGGTGAACCCCAACGCCGGCACCGTGCTTGCCCACCGCGGTGGACGCTTCCCGGCGCCGCTGAACTCGCTGAAGAACTAGCTGAGGGGTTCGGGCGAGGAGCCCCGCCGCCGGGCGGCAGACATATAAGGTCGCCTGCTCGGACAGTCCTGCGCAAGACGGAGGCCACATTAAGTGGCCTCCTTTGCGTGCGGAACTCGCGATCGACCTTATATGTCTGCCGCCCGGCGGCGGGGCTCCCGCACAACGGGACCTCAGTTGGGTTCTATCCCGGTTGCAGTCGCTTCGCTCCTGCACCACTTGGCTGGTGCGGCGGTTTGGCGTTGGAACGGTTCTTTTTCTGATATATGCTTGTTGCGGCTCTTCTTTTGGGAGGGGCCGCTTTTTTGTTGCTAGGAGGTTGGCCCGTGGTTGATGGGGAGAATCGTTCTGAGCTGCTTTCCACAGATTGGAACCAGGAGTGGATGCAGATGCAGGCCGCTCGGCATCGGGCTGATGATTCTTTTGAATGGGATAAGCGGGCTCGGCATTTTCGGCCCTTGGAGACTGCCCCTTATGCTCGGGATTTTATAAAGCTGTTGGCACTTGAGCCCGGCGAGTCGGTGCTCGATATGGGGTGTGGAGCTGGGTCGATTGCTATTCCGCTTGCTCAGGCTGGGCATTCCGTGATTGCTGCCGACTTCTCTCCTGCCATGTTGGGCACGCTTGATGCCGGCATTGAGTATTACGGGCTCGAAGATCTTATTACGCCGCTTGAGCTTGCTTGGGATGATGATTGGGATTTGGTTGGACCGGTCGCGAAAGCGGTGGATGTTGCCTTTGCCAGTCGGTCGGTTACGACGACCGATCTAAAAGGTGCGCTTGCCAAGCTCGACCGTACAGCTCGTCGGCGTTGTGCTGTCACGATGGTCGCTAACTCCAGCCCGCGCTATGACCTGCACTTGATGAATGCCATCGGTGCCTCGGTTACCTGCAGTAATGGCTTTGTGTATGCCTTTAATATCCTCATTCAGATGGGTGCCCTGCCGCAGGTCACGTACTTTGAATCGCCGCGTCGCGATACCTTCGATAGCCTTGAGGCAGGCGTTGCGGATTTTTCCCGTATGCTCGAGCATGGCAACGAGGATAAGATCGACCGCCTGCGCGACTATATCGCTCAGCACATGATCGAAAACCCCCATGCCGGCGAGCCGGGCTCCAAGGGCGTGCCGCAGGGACGCTACATGCTCGACCACGTCCGCAAGGTCCGTTGGGCGTTTATTGCATGGGAGCCGGTCTCTGCGCCCAGCTCGTAGCCTGTTCGCAGCCCGCACTGCCCACTCACTCGGCATCCGCATTCTTTTTGAACTGGGCAAACGCGCTCCACACCGCACCGTTCCTGCGCTATCGTGGGACAGCTCACGTAAATTAAGGCCCCGTCGCGGGGCGCCCCATACATAGAAAGCGAGAACCCATGGCACTGACAGGAGCACAGGTCAAGCAGCTTCGCAGCATGGCCCATCACCTCAACCCCGCCATCATCATCGGTAAGTCCGATGTCAACGAGGGCACCGTCGAGCAGACGGTCGCCTACCTGGAGAAGCATGAGCTCGTTAAGTGCTCCGTGCTCGATGGCTCCAGTCTTTCCGCCCGCGAGGCCGCCGAAGAACTCGCTGAGCGCTGCCACGCCGAGGTCGTCCAGGTCATCGGCCGCAAGTTCTCGCTGTATCGCGAGTCCTCGCGCAAGGACATCGAGAAGATCAAGCTCGTCTAAGAGTCAATGATCCGGCGAGCGAACACATAGCAAGCTTACGGGTGCCCAAGTACTTCGGACGCCCGTTTTTTATCGCTCGACCAGCACGCGATTGAGCCGCCCCTCCACCAAGCGCTCGTATAGACGCCGCGTCTCGGGCTCGGGCACGCCATTGACCTGCTCCCTCAGATGATGCATATGCCCGCTGTACAGCTCGACGATATCGCGCCGCCGCCCCGCCGCACTGTAGACGCGCATGGCGCAGCGCACCATATCCTCACGCGCCGTCTCTTGCCGCAGCCCCGACTCCGCCAGCCAAATCGCCGACTGCAGATCGTTTTCTTCTAGAGCAGCATTTGCTCCCTTAATCATGCAATCGATGTACTTTGACTGCATAATGCGTCGCATACGCAAAAAGTAGGTGGGATTACAGCCATTGGGAACATACAGCGGTCCAGCATAAAGCTGCTCAATCTTAAGGCACAGTTCAACTAAATGGGGCCCGCGTGCACCCGTGCGATTTCCCAAAACCTCGCGGCTTATCTGGTCAAACAGCCGTACATCGGTCTTGACGTAGTCGCCGTTGAGTCCGATGCATTCATTTTGGATGAGCACACACGACTTGCCATCCGGCGTCGGTCCCAAAGCCGACCGCAAGCGCGATATCGTCGAGTACAGGTTGTTGCGAGCGCTATTGAACTCGGCATGGGGCCACAGCTCCATGGCCAGCGTCTCACGATCGACGAGCGCATCCATGCCCAGCGCAAGCCGCTCGGCAAGTGTCGCCGCCTTCTTGCGGCGCCACATTTTGTCCGTGATGGGAAACCCGTCACGCTCGGCGCGAAACGCCCCAAACATGCGAATCTCGATATGGTCGATGGTATCAACGGCTTCAACCTCACCGGCCTGGAACAGGCGCTCGCCTTCCCCTTCCAAATCGTCGCGCAGCGAGTACCGCGACAGCTCGCGCACGGGAAGCTTCTTGCGAATCCTGGTCGCCGGCTCGCCCAGACAATGCATGGCAAGGCGCGCAAAGAGCCGATACGATGGCTCTAGAATCCCCGCGCGATTCATGGACATCCAGGCCGCAAGATCGCTGTCTCGGCCCGCACAAGCCAAATGCAGCGCCACCATCCAGGCCTCCGCTCCACCAACCTGCGTCTGGCTTATATCGAGTAGCTCCGCTTCCTCGCGCACCGAAACCATCGAAGTGTTACGCAGATACGCCGCGCGCTCCAACAGCAATGCGTTATCGCGCATGTACGCAATCGACTCCTCGGCAAGTTTGAGCACTTGGACCGCACGGAACTTTGCATTAACCGGCCGTCCCTCTGCCAGCGACTGCCAGCCTTCTAGCAACAGGCCAAACAGCTGAATCTGGTTGTCGCGCATGCGCACGGCAAAACGATCGAGCTCGTTGAATGCCGCGTCGTCGGTTACCGGCAAGCCGGAAAGGAGCCGCCGTGCCGCCAGCACCATGCGCACCCAGATAGCCGGCGCCTTAAGTCCACGTACATCGAGCGCGTCCCGTATCAGCGCCATCTCGTCGTCGCGCTCGTCGATCCCCGCAAACGACCCATCGAAGAGCTCCACTAGCATGCTATCGGCCCGTATAAAAGTCCCCGCGATATCGAGCTCGCAGTCATATGCTTTGCGCGTTTTGAGCTGCTGCAGAGCACCACCGTCGTCTCCCCGCTCAGCCAACCAGTGCTTGGCCCCGATATGTGCAAAGAGCATGTCGAGTGCCGTGTGTTCCGTCTCGATTTCCGGCACAGCAAGGTTCATGGGAAGCCCAAGCCCGTTGTCCCCATAGCAAACTGCCGTAAGGACCTGGGCGACCTTCCACGAAACGGGATCTATTTCACAGGCTGCCCGATCGCCCGCATGCTCAATGAGCGATGCCATGCAGCGGGCGAGCTTTGTGTTGGACACGCTGACCGCCGCCAAATATACGCCGAGTGCCTCGGCAGGCGTTGGCTCTGGAGCGTGATCTTCGGCATCGATCGTACTCAACGCCGCCCGGCAGACATCGGCACCGTGCCCCGTCAGAGCAAGATCGACCCCATACTGCCCGGCAAGTTCAAGGACCACGCTACGGTCCAGAAAGGCGTCGGCCAGGTCCATCGCCGCATCACATCGGCCTGCCTTGAGCAAAATTCGAGCCGCCCGCGGAACTAGCTCGGGACGGATCTCGGCCACCAACTTACGCAAACGCAAGCGTCCGTTATCCTCCGTGCCCATACACGTAAAACTCCGCTCGGCGGGATCCAAGCCAAAGATCGGGTAGTCGCGTACAAAGTAGGACTGGTCGACCATCGACAGCCTCACCCCGCAAGCCTCGAGTTCTGCGATATTGCCCTCGCCCATCAAAATCATGAGACATGCCACGCAAAACAGCGCATTATTGTCGAGCGAAGCCAGATCGACAAGTGCCGCGCCATATACGTTGACAATCTTGTTTTCGAGCAGACCGGCTACGTCGCCTTGGCCATACAGACCCGTCTGCAATGCCGAGACGAGCTCGGGCACACCCTGCGTGAGCTGATAAAAGTCGAGCGATGTGCTGATCGAAAACGCCGATGCCCACGCCGAATACTCATAGGCATGCACCTTGAGCATCTGCGCATTGATCTTAACCGAATCGCCCAGCCCATGAATCAGCTGACGATTTGAAGGACGGCAGGAGATAAAGACCCCTACCCCCATGGCGCGCAGGCCGCGAATCCTGTCGATGAGGTCTTCGGTATCGCGCTGATCGAGGTTTGGCACATTATCAATCGCGATAAGGGAGTGCGGTTTGTCTTTGAGTTCTTCGGTAACCACCTCGAGCTGCATAAACACCTCGCGCCCAATGGCGCGATCGGCCTCGATAATCCGCACGGGGCCTCGCGTCGGGTCGCATTTAACCTCATGGGTGTACTGCAGCAGCACCGAGGTCTTCCCAAACCCGTCGGGCGCATAAAGAACCACGATGCCGGCCTTTCGGCCCTTGGCGATAAGCTCATTCATCAAGCGTTCGCGTCGCACCATATAGCCTCCGCCCAGCGGCATCAGCTCGAGGTCGTCTATACCGCTCAAATCGTTTACCATGCCCGCTCCTCAACTCGACCGTATGGACACTGTAACCGCAAGACCATACAAGCCGCGCTATGAATAGAGCGGTTTTGTGTTTTAGGTTGTCTTTCGGTACGCAAGCGGCAAGTTTTTGTACAGCGAGGGCCGATTGTTATTAATCCCCCGACTAATCGGTCTTTAAGCAGGTAAATGAGCTTGTCAGCTTGTCCCATCTAAGCGGCAGTGTAACGCAGATGAACAAGGTTCAGCTATGTCATTCAACTCGCCTAGCACCCGCTACCGTCTACGACCTTTTAGTGGCATTTTTGCATAGAATCTGGTATGAAATGAATCAAACTGTTGGACATCCGGCATTCGTCAAGCTTGCGGCAAGATTTTGGTCAAGCGGGCGGAAAGGGATAGCAAAAAGGCCCCCGCAAAGCGGAGGCCTTAGGCAAGGCTATGTCGAGGTGCAGGATTCGCGCTACTCGCAGAGCGAAAGGGCGGCCTCGTCGGCAACGACAACGCAGTTGGTGTGCAGCTGCAGGATCGAAGCCGGGCACGCGGGCGTAACCGGACCGTAGCACATGTCATGCACGGCCTGAGCCTTGGCCTCGCCGTTGGCGACGACCAGGATCATGCGGGCATACATGATGGTCTGGGTACCCATGGTGTAGGCCTGACGGGGAACGTCGTCGATGCTGTCGAACAGGCGGCTGTTGGCCTGAATGGTGCTCTCGGTGAGGTCGACGCAGTGCGTGCCCTTGGAGAAGTGGTCATCGGGCTCGTTGAAGCCGATGTGGCCGTTGTTGCCAATGCCGAGCAGCTGCAGATCCGGGTAACCGGCGGCGGCGACGATCTTGTCGTACTCAGAGCAGGCAGCGGCGGCGTCGGGGTTGGAACCGTCGGGCACATGCGTGTTGTTCAGGTCGATGTTGATGTGATCGAAGAAGTTCTCACGCATAAAGTAGTGATAGCTCTGGGGATCGTCGTGCGAAAGGCCGCGATACTCGTCCAGGTTGTAGGTGCTGACCTCGGCAAAGTCGACGTCGCTCTTCTCGTACCAAGCAGCGAGCTGCTTGTAGGCACCGATCGGGGTGGAGCCGGTGGCAAGGCCCAGCACACAGTCGGGCTTGAGGATAACCTGCGCCGAGATGATATTGGCGGCCTTGCGGCTCATATCCTCGTAGTCTTTAGCTTTAATGATCTTCATTACGCGTCCTTTCTCGTACAAGAGAGGCAAGGCTCCCTTTACAAGCACTTGCCCGCGGCCCGCGTCGGCCGCAACCAACGTGTGCGGCCACCAGGGCGAGGTCGCGTAATGTATGTGTCTCGTGTCTAGCCGCGTCGAGGCCCCTGCCCGTCCACGGTGACCCGAAGCCTTTTAGCTTCGGACAAATCCCATCTTGCCACGGAGGGCGTCCTCTTTCAAGGGCGCCCTCCGTAAACGTGTTTGAATTGTAGGCTAATGGCCACGTGCACTTGCTATCGCTCGCGAGCAACGATGAGCTGGTCCATCTCTTCGACATGCACGCCAACGGAGCCCTTGATGCTCGAGAACTCAACGGAGTTGCACACCAAGATGGGAACCGTCACATCGTAGCCCTCGGCAGCAATTGCCTCGCGATCGAACTCAATGAGTACATCGCCCTTATGGACGATGTCACCCACTTGCGCATGTACGGTAAAGTGCTTGCCCTCGAGCTGAACAGTGTCCAAGCCAACGTGGATGAGCACGTCCAAGCCATCGACCGTGTTGAGCGCAACGGCGTGTCCCGTGGGAAAAATGGCCTCGACCTTGGCGTCTGCCGGTGCAATCACGCGCGTGCCGGTAGGCTGAATCGCCACGCCCTGGCCCAAAAGGCCGGTGGCAAATGTCTGGTCGTTTACCTCGGAAAGCGGAATGACGTCGCCCGAGATGGGAGCATCCAGCGTAAGGACTCGACCACGCATACCAAAAGACCTCAGGACTTTAGTGAACATGCTCCCCCTCGGACATACCAATCAATCAAAATAACTTTATCAGTTTACCACTTGGCACCCGTTTTTGACCATTAGGGAAGTTCGCGCTTGACAACCTCGACGATGTCGTCGACAACACGCTGGGTCAGCTCGTGCGTTTCGGCCTCGGCCATGACGCGAACCAGCGGTTCGGTGCCGCTCGGGCGCACCAGAATGCGGCCGCGACCGTCAAGCTCCTTCTCGGCAGCAGCGACGGCATCCCAGATGGGCTGGCAGTCGTCCAGGCCGGCCTTGTTGTCGGAGTGCACGTTGACAAGCACCTGCGGGTACTTCTTCATGATGCCAGCGAGGTCGGTAAGCGTGCGACCAGTGCGCTTGAGCACGGCCAGCAGCTGCAGGGCCGTCACCAGGCCGTCACCGGTGGTATTGTGCTCCAGGAAGATGATGTGGCCGGACTGCTCGCCGCCGATAACGGCGCCGTCTGCGAGCATGCGCTCCAGAACGTAACGGTCGCCCACGGCGGTCTGAACCATCTCGAAGCCCTGCTCCTTCATAGCGATGGAGAAGCCCAGGTTGCACATGACGGTCGAGACGATCTCGGAGTTGGCGAGCTTGCCACGAGCGGCGAGGTCGGAACCGCAGATGGCCAGGATGTAATCGCCGTCGATCTCGTTGCCCTCGCTGTCGACGAAGAGCACGCGGTCGGCATCGCCATCGTGGGCCAGGCCAATGTCGGCATGGGTGCGCAGGACGAGCTCGCGCAGGGGCTCAAGATGGGTGGAGCCGCACTCGACGTTGATGTCGGTGCCGCAGTAGTCGGTGTTGATGGCATGGACCGTGGCGCCCAGGCGCTGCAGCGCGGCGGGCGTGGTCTGGCAAGAGGCGCCATGACCGCAGTCGACGGCAACAACCAGGCCGTCAAGCCTCAGACCGTCGAGCGTATCGATAGCGTGGTCGACATATGCCTTGCGAGCATCCTTCATCTTGATGATGTGGCCCACACCAGCGCCAGTCGGCAGCGTGTCGGCAGCCATGGCCTCCTCGGACATGACCCAGGCGCTAATCTCCTCCTCGACGGCGTCGGGAAGCTTCATGCCCTTGCGGCTAAAGAACTTGATGCCGTTGAACTCCGGCGGATTATGCGAAGCGGAGATGACGATGCTACCATCGAGCTCGTTCTGAACGGTGAGCAGCGCCACGGCAGGCGTGGGGATGACGCCGCAGCAGTGCGGACGGCCGCCCTCGGCCATAATGCCGGCGGTCAGAGCGCTCTCGAGCATGGTGCCCGAAAGGCGCGTGTCGCGGCCGATGCAGATGTCCGGACCAAGGAACTTGGTCGCCGCGCGGCCCAGGCGAAACGCGAGGTCGCACGAAAGATCGGCGTTGGCGACGCCACGGACGCCGTCGGTACCGAAGATGTTCTGGGGCATAGGATTGCTCCTTCCCTAGCAGGCGATATGCAACCGCCCACCCTAGTCGAAAAAGAAAAGCGGGACCCGCCGAGGAATCGGCAGGCCCCGCTTGTACATTGTATCTCGAAAGGAGATAAAACCTTAGCGCTTGGAGAACTGGGGAGCGCGGCGGGCCTTCTTGAGGCCGTACTTCTTGCGCTCGACCACGCGAGCATCGCGCGTAAGGAAACCGGCCTTCTTGAGGTCAGCACGGTAGTCGCCAGCGTTCAGAAGAGCGCGAGCGATGCCCAGGCGCAGAGCGCCGGACTGACCGGAGATGCCGCCGCCATCGCACAGAGCGATAACGTCGAACTGACCGGCGGTGTCGGTCACCTTGAAGGGAGCAAGGGCGTTCTCAACGAGCTGATGACGGCCGAAATACTGCTCGGCGTCACGCTTGTTGATGGTCACCTTGCCGGTGCCGGGGACGAGACGGACGCGGGCGACGGCGTTCTTACGACGGCCGGTACCCTGGTAGACAACGGTGTTCTCAGCCATCTTTAAGCCTCCAGCTCAATCTTCGTGGGGTTCTGGGCAGCATGCGGATGCTCGGCACCAGCGTAGACCTTAAGCTTGGTCATCTGGGCACGGCCGAGGGTGGTCTTGGGCAGCATGCCGCGAACGGCGCGCTCGATGACCTTCTCCGGGTGCTTCTCCATAGCCTGGCGGAAGCTCTCAGCCTTGAGGCCGCCGTTGTAGCCGCTGTGGCGATAATAGGTCTTCGTGTCGGCCTTGTTACCGGTAAGCTGGACCTTATCGGCGTTGATGACGACAACGAAGTCGCCGCAGTCGCTGTTGGGCGTGAACTGGGGCTTGTTCTTACCGCGCAGGATCATTGCGATCTGGGTGGCAAGACGGCCCAGGACAGCACCATCGGCATCGACGAGAACCCAGTTGCGCTGGACCTCGCCCTGCTTGGCGTAGTGAGTCGATTTCGAAATCACTTAGACTCCTCCATGTACAGTACGTGTTGTTACAGAGATTCACGGGGCTCTGCAAGTAACCCGTCCATATTACCCCGCTCGCCGTACGAGTCAACAGGTTTTTTGGCTCCGACCAGAGTTTCTGCACATGTCATCCACGAGCCGTGATTTTCCAGCTCTTTAGCTGTTGTCATTTTTTGAGGGTTCGCCGTCGCTAGCGCTCAACGAACTCTTGGATTTCCGCGAGCAGGCGCTTTGCCTCCTGACGGCCCTGGATATACAGGTCCAAAAGCTTTGCCGAATCGTGCTCGACATGGCCGACCTCGACCGGCTTTTGTGGAGCGACGACCAACGCGCGGCCCTCGCGCTCATACTTCCACAGGTGCATGCGCTGGATGTTGTAACGGTCGTGGCGCGTCTCGATAGCCTCGAGCAGATAGGGGTAGTCGGCATAGCGGGCGCGCGCGGCGGGCATAAACTCGTAGGGCTTTTTCTCATACGAGCGGTCCTGCGTGACAATGACAACCGCGCGGTCGAAGCCCGCCTCCTCGAGCACATGCTCGATGGGGACCGAATCGGCTACGCCGCCGTCGACGTATTTTTGCCCGTCAATCTCGACCGGCGGCGTCACCAGCGGCAACGAGGTCGATGCGCGCACGGCATCGAGATCAAGCACGGCGCTTTTGACCGGGAGGTACGTGGCGGTTCCAAAGAGCATGTCCGTCGCGACGGCGTACATCTCGATGGGGCTCGCGTCGAACGTCTCGCTGTCAAAGGGATCCAGGCGGTCCTGGACATCGTTGAAGATAAAGTCGTAACCCACAATGGAGCCCGTGGACGCAAACGATGCGGCGCCCATGAAGCGGCTATCGTTGCAGAAAGCCAGGTTGATGCGGTTGGCACGGCCGATCTGGTGCGACTTGTAGTTCACGCCGTTGAGAGCGCCGGCCGATACACCGTAGACAGCCGGAATCTCGACACCGGCCTCCATGAGAACGTCGAGCACGCCCGCGGTAAACTGCCCGCGGAAGCTGCCGCCCTCCAAAACGAGCGCGACCTTGCCGGCGTTCTTTGCCTTATCTTCTGCAGTCATATTGACCTCCTGCGATTGCGTTTTGGCCTTCTTCTACCCAGTTTTGGGATGGCGAGCGCATGGGTTTTGGAGCAGAGTTCGATTCTCCGCGGTGCGGGGGATCCGTTGATGCTGGGCGAGGCCAGCTGAAATTCGATAAACATCGCATCTGTTTTGAGCTGGGGCTTTGCGCGGAGAATCTGCGTATTTGCTTCGCAAATCCGCACCGGCTTCGGCCGCCTGCCGGCGTCCTCGCCCGCT
>CAJKFS010000026.1 GCA_905199225.1 uncultured Collinsella sp.
GCTTGCCGCCGACGAGCTGGGGGTCGAGCGCGTGACGACGGCACGCGAGCTGACGGTCGACGAGATTGCGGCGCTATGTGCCACGGGCGTGCCCATCGAGGTATTCTGCCACGGTGCGATTTGCATCGGCTATTCGGGGGCGTGCGAGTTCTCGGCCCTGCGGCGTGGGCGCTCGGCGATGCGCGGCGACTGCACACAGCCGTGCCGTCTGGCGTACGACCTAGTGGACGAGGCGGGGCAGAGCGTTGTCGCCGTCGAGGGAGATCGCCTGCTGTGTCCGCGCGACTATCTGGGTATTGCGCATCTGCCCGAGCTTGTAGATGCCGGCGTGGCGTCGCTCAAGATCGAGGGGCGCATGAAGAACCCCGATTACGTATTCAACGTGGTGCGGGTGTGGCGCCGGGCACTCGATATGCTGTGCGACGGCGCGTGGGACCCCGGTGCCGTGGAAGAGCTTGAGCGCGAGCTGGGAAGGTCGTTTAACCGTGGGTTTACCGATGCGTACCTGCGAGGGCGTTCGGGTGCCGAGCTGATGAGCTTTGAGCGCGCAATTAACCAGGGCGTGCGCGTGGGGCGCTTGGTCGCTGTGGGCCACGAAGAGGTGACCGTTGAGCTCGACGCCGCCGTGGCGGCGGGTGACACGCTCGAGATTCGGTTCTATCCGGGTGTCGACGCGCGTCCCGATGTGCCCAAGCGCTGGCCGCAGGTGCCCTGCCCGGTGGATGCCGCAGCGGGGAAGCGCGTCGTCGTGCATTGCAAGCGTAAGGTGGACACGGGCTGCGAGGTGTACCTGATTCGCAGCGCCGGTGTGTTGGATCAGACGGCGGCGGTGTTGGAGCGCATGCGGGCCGAGGCGGATGCGATTGCGCCCGCTGCGCACGCCGTTGAGGTGCTGCCCTTTGAGGGCGTTGCGGTGGATGGCGGTGCGTCGACGGAGTCGGTGGAGTGCACGGTTCCCACTCGCATGGTTTTTGCTTGGCAGCTGATGGATGCCGACCCGCGCGGAGAACTCGATTTGTCCGACGCCGTTGTGGTGCTTGACGAGGTGTGCCGCACGGGTGACGCTGACCGGACTCGCTCACTGATGCAGCGTGCCGGGCGCGTCGTCTGCCGCAACCTGGGACAGGTGGTGATCGCTCGCGAGCTGGGCGTGACGTTTGACGTGGCGGCGCCGGTGTTCTGCGCGAATCGGGCCACGCTTGCCTGGCTGCGCGGACTCGGTGTGGGGCGGGTGTACTTGCCGGCCGAGTTGCTCGGCAATGATGCGGAGCGTATTGCCGAACTGGCTGCTGAGCCCGGCGTCTTGGGTCCGGTCGACGCCGACCGTCCCGAGCTTATGGTGTGCGAGCACTGCCTGCTGACCGCCGAGGGCGTCTGCGCCACCGATGCGACGGGACAGGTCCGTTGCCGCGACTGCTTGCGTCGTCGGCAGGTACGCTATCTGGTCGAGCGTGACGGTACACGTCTGCCGGTCGCCGTTGACGCGTGCGGCAGGACGAGGATTTTCCTGTCGTAGGTGCCGCGTCGCGTCAGTTTGTTATCATATGAGAGTTTATGGACTTCCAGCACCGCCGTATCCGGTGAGGGTGCTATAGCAAAAGGAGGATACCCAATGCTGTCTGTTGACGAGCAAATGCGTATCATCACCTCGGGCGCCGCGCAGATCGTTCCCGAGGCCGACCTTCGCAAGAAGCTTGAGAAGGGCGAGCCCCTCAACATCAAGCTCGGCGTCGACCCCACCAGCCCCGACCTGCACCTGGGCCATGCCGTGCCGCTGCGCAAGATGCGCCAGTTCCAGGACCTGGGCCACAACGTCACCCTTATCATCGGCAACGGCACCGCGCTGATCGGCGATCCCTCGGGCAAGAACTCCACGCGTCCGCAGCTTTCGCAGGAGCAGATCGAGGCCAACGCCGAGACCTACGTGAGCCAGGCCATGAAGATCCTGGATCCCGAGAAGACCACCATCGTGCACAACGGTGACTGGATCCTTTCGATGGACCTGGCCGGTCTGCTGCAGGTATGCTCCAAGTTCACCGTCGCCCGCATTCTTGAGCGCGACGACTTTACTAAGCGCTACCAGTCTCAGACGCCGATCGCCCTGCACGAGTTCCTGTACCCCGTGATGCAGGCCTTCGACTCCGTTCAGATCAAGGCCGACGTGGAGATGGGCGGCACCGACCAGCTCTTCAACCTGCTCGCTGGTCGCGAGCTCATGGAGAAGATGGGTATGGAGCCGCAGATTGCGCTCACCATGCCGCTGCTCGAGGGCACCGATGGCGTCCGTAAGATGTCCAAGTCCTACGGTAACTACATCGGCCTGACCGACGCGCCCAAGGATATGTTCGGCAAGACCATGTCCATCCCCGACGAGATGATTGGCAAGTACTACCGCCTGGCGAGCTCGCTCACCCCGGCCGAGGTCGACAAGATCGACGCTGCTCTGGCCGACGGCTCTGCCGATCCCTATGAGCTCAAGCGCGCTCTGGGTCGCGACCTGTGCGACACCTACCACGGCGCCGGTGCCGGCGACGAGGCTCAGGCCGAGTTCGACCGCGTGTTCAAGGAGGGCCAGCTTGCCGACTTCCCCGAGAAGCACGTTGAGCTGACCGTCAACGACGAAGGCCAGATCTACCTCGCAGGCCTGCTCAAGGACCTGGGTCTTTCGGCGAGCGCCGGCCAGGCTCGTCGCGATATCGACGGCGGCGGCGTCAAGATCAACGGCAAGGCCGTGGCTCCCAAGAGCTATAACATCGATCCCAGCGCCCTTAAGCTGGGCGACACCCTTTCTGTGGGCAAGCGCAAGGGCTTCAAGTTAGTCTAGCAAGTAGGTCAACCTAACATGTGCAATAGGGCCGCAGCCGGAATGATTCCGGCTGCGGCCTTTTTGATTACGATGATCCCTTGGGGACGGAGGGATTATTTGGCGGTGCCGTTAAGCGGAGAGGCGTATTGTTGACCCATCGTTTGGGCATACAATGGCTGTTGGCTTGCTGCGGTGAAGGCTCGTCCGCTCTGCGGCTTTTTTCTACGGTTAAAGGAGTATGTATGTCCGTTGAGGTCATGAGGTCTGTGATCGAGGCCGCCGAGGGGCGCGTGCCCGTCGACACGCTGTTTACCAATGCGCAGATTGTCGACGTGTATGGCCAGCGTGTGGCGCCCGGTAGCGTTGCTGTCAAGGACGGTGTAATCGTCGGCGTGCTCTACGATGGTCGCGACGATGCCGCTGGCACCTACGAGGCAACTGAGGTCATCGACTGCCAGGGTCGCTATCTCGCCCCCGGTTTTATTGACGGACACTTGCATATCGAGTCTTCGAACATCCGTCCCGCCGAGTATGCTCGCATGGCCGCGACGCGCGGTACTACCACCGCCATTGCCGACAGCCACGAGATTGCCAATGTTGCCGGTCTCGACGGCTTGCGCTTTATGATTGAGGACGGCCGCCGCGCACCCATCTCCATCAAGTACATGATGCCTTCGTGCGTGCCCGCGCTGCCCGACGAGCAGGCCGGTGCCGTTATTTCGGCTGCCGATATGCAGGCGTTTTTTGCCGAGCATCCAGGCGATGTTTTTGGTCTGGGCGAAATGATGAACTTGCCGGGCGTCTTTATGGCCGACCCCGAGACCTGTGCTCGCATCGATGCTGCCAACCAGACGCCGTCCAAGCAGGTTGACGGCCACGCGCCGCTCGTTGCCGGTAAGGACCTCAACGCCTATGCCGCAGCGGGCATTATCGCCGACCACGAGTCGACGATTCCCGAGGAGGCGCTCGACAAGCTGTCTCGCGGCATGTATGTGATGCTGCGTGAGGGCACGTGCAGCCACGACCTGGCCAATTTGTCCCCGATGCTGCTGGAGAATCCTGCCCGCGCCCGCCGCTGCTGCCTTGCGACCGACGATCGCGCTCCCTCCGATGCGCTTTCGACCGGCATGATCGACAATGCCTGCCGCGTAGCTATTGAGGCCGGTATTGACCCCGTGGTCGCCATCTCTATGGCGTCCCTGTCCACGGCCGAGGCGTTTGGCCTGGACCACGGTTGCCGCGACCCGCACGAGCTGCGTGGCGCCATCGCCCCGGGCAAGCGTGCCGACCTGCTGGTACTCAACGACCTGACGTTTGCCACGGCTCCGCATTGCGTGTATGCCGCCGGTGCTCTGGTGGCGCAGGACGGCACCTTTGTGGGCGAGATCGCACCCGAGATGGCCGAGGTTGCGGCCCTTGCCGATGAGCTGCGTGCTTCCGTTAAGCTGCCGAAGCTATCGCTCGACGTGTTCGACTATGCCTTTAAGCCGGGCGAGGCCGTGATCGATGTGATCCCGGGCATGGCTATCACGGGCATGGTTCGTCCCGAGACTGACGAGGACTTGCGTCGCATTATGCTTATCGAGCGCCATGGCCGCGGCGTGTCGCTGCAGGCCGAGGGCGTCGACGGCGACGGCCCCGCTGGCCTGGGCCTGGTTGGCAAGCATATCGGTCGCGGCTGGGTGCGTGGCTTTACCATCACCGGTGGTGCCATTGCCTCCACGATCGGCCACGACTCGCACAACGTGTGCGTGGTGGGCGACAACGCTGCCGATATGATGACTGCTGTTGAGGCCGTGGGACAGGGCGGCCACGTGCTGGTGCGCAACGGCGAGGTCGTGGCGCGCATTCCGCTAGCGCTTGGTGGCCTGATGAGCGAGGGCACGGCCGAGGATGTCGCAGCGCAGCACGACGACTTTATGGTCAAGGCGCGCGCTATGGGTATTGAGCCGCCGCTCGACCCCATCATGGGCATCATCTTCCTGCCCCTGCCGGTCATCCCGACGCTCCGCATCCGCCCCGAGGGCATGTTCGACGTCACAACCTTCACCTACGCCGACTAGCCATCGGGGTGGCGTGTCACCTGACGCCGCGACCGTAGGGCCTCTGGCATGTGTGAGCTATTTGCCAGGTCCTTGTAACGTTTACGCCCGCGGAGTCTTATTTGAGCTCCCTTTGGGTACGTTGGAATCGGATACGCGTTCGATTCCAACAAGCCCGAAGGGAGCTTTTCTATGTTTAAACTGATTGCATCCGATATGGACGGCACGCTGCTTGACGAAAACGGCCAGGTGCCTCCCGAGACCTACGAACTGATTTTGGCGCTACGCGAGCATGGCGTGCATTTTGCCGCATCGTCAGGCCGCCGCTACGATCGCCTGTGCGAGTTCTTTGCGCCCGTTCGCGACAAGATGGACTTTGTCGCCGCTAACGGTGCCCAGGTCTACGCCGACGGCAAAATGGTAGACCGCGAGGTGTATTCGCACCTGGCGATTCGAAGGCTCGCCCAGGCCGTCGCGACGTTTCCCAATCTGCATCTTGCGCTTTTTGACCGAACCAAGTCCTTCCTGCTCGATGACGAGTGCAAGTTCGTGCGCGAGGTCGATAAGGACCTTCCCAATGCCGAGCGCATTTGGGAGCTGCCCGATCCCAGCGTAAATATCATCAAGGCGAGTATCTTTTGCGATGACGGTGCCGTTATGGACAGCGCCTACGTACTGCAGCGCGAACTTGGTCAGCTCTTTACCTTTGCGCCTTCGGGCAACGCGTGGATTGATGCCATGCAGCCTGGTGTGTCGAAGGCCTCGGGTATCGCGCAGCTCGCGGAGCATTACGACATTGGGCGCGACGAGGTCATGGCGTTTGGCGACTCGATGAACGACTATGAGATTATTCGCTTTGTCGGCACGGGCTGCGCGATGGAAAACGCGCGCCCCGCGCTCAAGGCGGTGGCCGATAGCGTGGTGGGTCGTAACCGCGACCACGCTGTCCAGCAGGAGCTCCGCCGTGTTCTGGAGAGCCTCGCCTAATCCGGCAGTTAGGGACGTTCCTTTTAATATGAGCAGGACATTGTCAAGAGGCAAAATCGGGCCTGGCCCCAACGATATGGGGTCAGGCCCTCTCCCTATATCAGCCCGTCCGCGGCGACCTCGGCGTGTCTTCCCGACGCTCGTCTTTGCAGTTTAATATCCGCCCGTGGCGATCTCTCGCTGGGCAATCCGTTGCTACGGCTGAGGCTTCTTCGTCGAACCGACAGTCTGTGCACGCGTATGGCGCCCTGGGCGCTCGCAGAAAAGGGACCTGAGGTTCGCCTCAACGGCTTCGGATCAAACCGCTTCCGGGGTGATCGGCTTATGTGCGGGGGAGCCTCCCCCTACGCCTCCTCGGCCATGAGGCCGACCGCCCATACCCAGCAGGCGAGCTCGCGCGCCGTGGCCACGTTCGCCTTGTTGCCGTGGACCCCGCGCGCGAGCAGCGCCTCCCGCCTCTCGACAAGCCTCCGCACGCCCTTGGCGGCATGCCTCCGGGCGCCCCGGTCCGGGGCCTGGCCCTTGGCGAGGTCCTTCGGCCGCCCCGAGCACGTCAGGTAGTGCCACGCGGCCTCGACCAGCGCCTTCCTCAGGTGCTTGTTGCCGGCCTTGGTGATCGCGCCCCTGCGGTCGCTCTCCCCGCTGGAGTGCTCGGAGGGCGTCAGGCCGACCCACGCCGCGAACGAGCGGGCATTCCTGAACCTCGAGAACTCGCCGGCCTCGAACACGAGGTCGGCGGCGGACGCGGTGTCGACGCCCTTGAGGCAGCGCAGGGAGTCGACCCTCCTCCTCCACCTGGGCTTGCGGGTCTCGGCCTCGACGAGCCCCTCGAGCCTCGCCTTGTCCTCCGCCGCCCGCCTGACCGCGTCGACGTAGTAGGCGAGCGCCTCGTTGTCGGCCCCCTCCGCGAACCTTATCGACTCGATCCAGGACCAGTGCGCCCGGGTCCAGTTGCCCTTCCTGCGGCCGGTGGGCGTCCTCTCGTCGAAGGCGAGCCCGTGCCTGAGCAGGAACTTGGAGAGCCGCTGCTTCGAGCGCGAGAGGTCGTCCCTCGCGTCCTCGAGCGCCCTGGTCAGGTCGCGGGCGGCCTCGCACTCGTCGTCGGGGACCCACACCTCGACCACGTTGCCGACCGACAGCATGCGGGCGAGGAACTCGGCGTCGTTGCGGTCGTTCTTCCTGCGCCTGTCCGCGCTGGGCTTGATCATCTTCGAGACGGCGCCGACCACGCAGTCGACCCCGAGGCCGGAGAGCCTCTTCTGCAGGTCGAACCCCGTGACCCCGGACTCGTACACGCACCTGGCCTTTGGGTCCACGGACCGCACCCACTCCGCGACTGCCCCGGCGTCGTAGCCGAAGGTCGCGCAGCGCACCTCCCCGGTCATGACGTCGAGGGAGACTGCCTTTATCGAGCGGGCGTGGACGTCGAGGCCGACGAAGGTGGTAGTATCGAGCATGGGAGCCCCTTCCATGAATGCGGCGTGGCCGCCGCGGCTGGATTAGACACTCACCATTGTCGGCCTAATCCGCGGTCTTTCATGCAGCAGGGGCTCTCAATGTTTTTATGTCCTGCTCATATCGTCTGTGCCGGCACTTCGGGACACTCCTTGTCGGGTGGTCATTGGGGACGTTCTTAAATGACTAGTCGAGAGGGACGCTCTTGCACCAAATCTTCCGACCCACACTGGGTTCGTCCTTTGCTTTACTGAGATAAAGTGAACGCGCAGATTCGTAACCCACTCGCAACCGTTCTATGGCACGATATTGAACGAATGTATGCTATGCGCCCAAATCTCTTGGGCAGAGTGGGAGACAGTATGGTCAAGCTGTACGAGGACGGCATCTACCTGCGCGGCGGCAGCGAGGTTGTGCCTGCGGCCGAGGCTGCCGAGCGCGGTATTACGCAGACGCCCGAGGATGCCAAGCGTGGCACCATCGCGTATTCGATCCTTCAGGCACACAACACATCCGGCGACCCCGAGGCGCTCAAGATTCGCTTCGACGCCATGGCGAGCCACGACATCACCTTTGTCGGCATCATCCAGACGGCGCGCGCCTCGGGCATGGAGCAGTTCCCGCTGCCTTACGTGCTCACCAACTGCCATAACTCGCTGTGTGCCGTGGGAGGCACCATCAACGAGGACGACCACGTCTTTGGCCTCTCGGCTGCCAAAAAGTACGGCGGCATCTTCGTTCCGCCCCATATCGCCGTCATCCACTCCTTTATGCGTGAGAACTTCGCCGGCTGTGGCAAGATGATCCTGGGCTCCGACTCGCACACCCGCTACGGCGCTCTGGGCACCATGGCCGTGGGCGAGGGCGGTGGCGAGCTGGCAAAGCAGCTGCTGCGCGACACCTACGATGTCGCCTATCCCGGTGTCGTTGCCATCTACCTCACGGGCGCCCCGCGCCCCGGCGTTGGCCCGCACGACGTGGCGCTCGCCATCATCCGTGCCGTCTTTGCCAAGGGTTACGTTAAGAACAAGGTTATGGAGTTCGTGGGCCCCGGTATCGCGAGCATGACGACCGACTACCGCAACGGCGTCGACGTCATGACCACCGAGACCACCTGCCTGTCGAGCATCTGGGCCACCGACGAGGACACGCACGCGTTTTTGACCATGCACGGTCGCGGCGAGGACTACCGCGAGCTCAAGCCCGCCGATGTTGCCTACTACGACGGCTGCGTCGAAGTCGATCTGTCGAGTATCAAGCCCATGATCGCGTTGCCGTTCCATCCTTCCAACGGCTTTGAGATTGACGAGCTCAACGAGAACCTCGAGGACATCCTGCACGAGGTGGAGCTTGAGGCCGCCAAGATCGGCGAGGGCAAGACGCACTTTAGCCTGCTCGACAAGATCGTCGACGGCAAGCTGCACGTGCAGCAGGGCGTTATCGCCGGCTGCTCGGGCGGCAACTACGACTCCGTGGTGCAGGCGGCCCGCGTGCTCAAAGGCGCCAACACCGGCTGCGGCGAGTTCTCGCTGTCGGTCTATCCCACGAGCCAGCCCGTGGCACTTGAGCTTACACGCCGCGGCTATATCTACGACCTTATGGAGGCTGGCGCGATTGTGCGCACGGCATTCTGCGGCCCGTGCTTCGGCGCCGGCGACACGCCCGCCAACAACGGCCTGTCCATCCGCCACACAACGCGCAACTTCCCCAATCGCGAGGGTTCCAAACCGGGCAACGGCCAGCTGAGCGCCGTGGCCCTGATGGACGCCCGCTCCATTGCGGCAACGGCGGCCAACGGCGGCATCCTGACGCCGGCGACCGACCTGCCCGAGGAGACTTGGGACGAGGCCTGCGAGTACACCTTTGATGACGCGCCGTACAAAAAGCGCGTGTACTGGGGCTTTGGCAAGGCGGAGCCTGCCGACGAGCTGGTCGAAGGCCCCAACATCAAGCCGTGGCCCGCGATGGAGCCCCTCGGCGACGATATCCTGCTCAAGGTGTGCTCCAAGATCATGGACCCGGTCACTACGACTGACGAGCTCATTCCCTCGGGCGAGACGAGCTCATTCCGCTCCAACCCGCTAGGCCTGGCCGAGTTTACGCTCAGCCGCCGCGATCCGGCCTACGTGGGCCGCTCCAAGGAGGTCGACGTGGTGGAAAAGCGCCGCGTTGCCGGCGAGGCAGCAGGCGACCTGGCGGCGCTCGATGCCGAGCTTGCGGGCGTGTTTGAGGCACTGGCCGGCGCGGGTGTCGCTGCCGACGCCAGGGCGACCGAGTACGGCTCCATGCTCTATGCCAAGAAGCCCGGTGACGGTTCTGCCCGCGAGCAGGCCGCGAGCTGCCAGCGCGTAATTGGCGGCCTGGCCAACATCGTCCACGAGTATGCCACCAAGCGCTATCGCTCCAACGTGATGAACTGGGGCATGGTGCCCTTCCAGATGGAGGCCGAGCCCAACTTTCAGGTGGGAGACTACGTCTTTGTGCCGGGTATCCGCGCCGCGTTCGATGGCGACCTGAAGGACATCGCCGCCTACGTGGTGCGTGCCGACGGTGCGGTTGAGCAGATTGAGCTCTACATTGCCGATATGACGGCAGAGGAGCGTGCCATCGTCAAGGCCGGCTGCCTGATCAACTACAACAAGTTCAAGGCCGCTGCCGAGTAACGCACTTAATTGTCCGCCCGGGGCTTACCCTTTCCCGCTCGCTCACGCGCTTCGCGAAGGTCGCGTTCGGGAAAGGGTAAGCCCCGGGCTACATTTCTGCGTTCTCGTTGGGTCTTGAGGGACGCTAATAATAGACTTGCTTGATGCCGCCTCTGTTGTCGGGGCGGCTTCTTTTTGTCGAAAACCGCCACAAAGGGGGCAGACATCTTTGTGGTGGTCCGCGGTTTGTCTTGTTCTGTAACAGGTAGACCCTTATTTGCCGAGTAGTTGTTACAGATTTAGATAAACGGAAACTGCTGAACATTTCGTCTCGATCCGTAACATCTGAGGTCCAAAACGGCAGCTAGGTGTTACAGATCGAGACAGTTGAGCGCCAGAGTCGAAAACCACCACAAAGGGGCCTGTCCCTTTCGTGGTGGTGGGGGGCGAGCTCGATGTTGCCGTGCTCGTTGAACGACATTCTAATGAGCGTCTCTACAGAATTTCATCTGGGCTGGCGGGTTTGGTTGTTTTGGGGATGCCGAGTTTGGATGACGCGAAATCGTCAACATTGTCCTTAATTCCGTCTTTGGTGTAGACGGTGACCATATAGGTGCTGTGTCCGAATTCGCCCTTGTCGCGTGTTGCCCAGGCATCCCAGTAGGCGGCCCTGTTTCGCCCTTTGATTTTTCCGACACGGCGGAGTTCTGTTCGCTTTAATTTCTGGTTGCTATAGATGGTTCGACCGGCCTCCTCGGTGAGCCCGCACTGTCCAAGCATCTTGTCGAGGACTTGGTTCATGTGGCGCTCATCGGTGTTTGGTGCGTAGTCGTAGGCAAGGCCGATGGAGTCGAGTGGCTGGTCGTCGATTAGATAGTTTAGCGCCTGAGGTCCAAGGCAGAAATAGGGGGAGCATCCGTCGATCTGACCGAGCAACGGTAACTTGGACTGCCAAAGTCCGGTGGGAATTGCATATTCGTAGAACACGCCACGGCAGACAAAGGAGAGCGAGGTGGCACGCGAGCCGGCGTCGATCATCCCGCAAAGATCGAAGGGCGAGGCGATACCAAAAGAAAAGGGCGTGATGACGATAAGGAAGAGCATCACGATGGGTATGGCGAGAATGGCGATGACGTTGCGACCGGTGGAATGAGGCGGCTTCATATGCGCTCCTAGAGACAAAGATCTGTTGAGGATAGGCAGAAATGGATATGTTCAGAGAACAATTCAAGTTTAATCTCATGGCGCGAGATGGTCGACCGTTAGCGTCGAAAACCACCACAAAGGTGCCTGTCCCCTTTGTGGTGGTTCTCGGTTTGTCTCGATTTGTAACAGATAGAGCTCTATTTGCCGAGTAGATGTTACAGATTGAGACAAACGGTTGCCACTGGTCATTTTCTCTCGATCTGTAACATCTAGGATCAAAAATGGCTGCTAGATGTTACAGATCGAGATGGTAGTGCGCCTGGGCAGCGGCGGGCTGACATCTCAGTACCCTATCCATCAATCACTCAGAAAATCTTATATATAGAGACTTAGATTTGTGTATAAGATTGTACAAAGCTGGCAACAATACTTCTCGAACAACGTGAAGCCGCCCCGTAGGGCGGCCACCCCAAGAGAGGTGATTCCATGAGAATCGATAAGCTAGCAATGACTTCGCGCGAGGCGCTGCAGACCGCCATGAGCACGGCTGCCGACGCGCAGGCCGGCGCGGTGGAGCCGATTCACCTGCTGTCCGCCCTGCTCGGTGCCGGCGAGCGCAATATCTCCGTGATCATCGAGCGCATCGGTGCCGACCCGGCTCAGCTTGCACGCTCCACGCAGGATGCCATTGACCACGCGCCCAAGGTTTCCGGCGAGGGTCAGCAGATGGGTCTTTCCAACGAGCTCGTCCGCGTTATCGAGAAGGCCGAGAAGAAGGCCACCAAGATGGGCGACAGCTTTGTGGTGACCGAGCATTTGCTGATGGCGCTTGCCGAGGACAAGGGCGAGGCCGGTCGTGTACTGCGCGACGCCGGCGTGACCAAGGAGCGCATCGAGCAGGTCTACGAGGAGCTGCGCGGCGATGACCGCGTGACGTCTGCCGAGGACAAGACCCAGTTTGAGGCGCTGGAGCAGTACGGTCGCAATATCTGCGACCTTGCCCGCGCCGGCAAGCTCGACCCGGTCATCGGCCGTACCGACGAGATCCGCCGTACCATTCAGGTCCTGTCCCGCCGCACCAAGAATAACCCCGTGCTTATCGGTGAGCCGGGCGTCGGCAAGACGGCCATCGTCGAGGGCATCGCTCAGCGTATCGTGGCCGGCGACGTGCCGAGCACCCTGCGCGACCGCGACCTCATCGAGCTCGATATGAGCGCGCTGGTCGCCGGCGCCAAGTACCGCGGCGAGTTCGAGGACCGCTTGAAGGCTGTACTCAAGGAAGTCCAAAAGTCCGAAGGCAAGGTCATCCTGTTCATTGATGAGCTCCATACCATCGTGGGCGCGGGTGCCACCGAGGGCTCCATGGATGCCGGCAACATCCTCAAACCGGCGCTCGCCCGTGGCGACCTGCACGCGATCGGCGCGACCACGCTCGACGAATACCGCAAGTACATCGAGAAGGACGCGGCGCTCGCCCGTCGTTTCCAGACCGTGATGGTCAGCGAGCCTACCGTCGAGGACACCATCTCGATCCTGCGTGGCCTGAAGGAGAAGTACGAGATCTTCCACGGCGTGCATATCACCGATAGCGCGCTCGTGGCAGCTGCCGACCTCTCCGATCGCTACATCGCCGACCGCTTCCTGCCCGACAAGGCCATCGACCTGGTCGATGAGGCGGCAAGCCGCCTGCGCATGGAGCTCGACAGCATGCCGGTCGAGATCGATGCCACCACGCGTCAGCTCACCCAGCTGCAGATCGAGGAGCAGGCGCTCATGAAGGAGACCGACGACGCCTCCAAGGAGCGTCTGGAGGCCCTGCGCCAAGAGATTGCCGAGGTCCAGGAAAAGCTCAATGTGCAAAAGGCCGGCTGGCTCAACCAAAAGAACGCCATCGACCACGTGCAGGAGCTCAAGGGGCAGCTCGACGAGGCCAAGAGCGAGGAGGAGCGTGCGACGCGCAACGGCGACTTGGGCCGTGCGTCCGAGCTGCGCTACTCCGTGATTCCGGGCCTGCAGCAGCAGATTCAGGATTCCGAGGCCGCGCTTGAGGCACAAAAGCAGCAGGACGGCGAGGGCCTCAACGAACAGGTGACCTCCGATGAGATCGCCGAGGTCGTGAGCGCCTGGACCGGCGTGCCCGTCTCCAAGATGATGCAGGGCGAGCTCGACAAGCTGAAGGGCTTGGAGGGCGAGCTGCATAAGCGCGTCATCGGCCAGGACGAGGCCGTCTCCGCCGTCGCCGCGGCCGTGCGCCGCAGCCGTGCGGGTCTCTCCGATCCAGACAAGCCCATCGGCAGCTTCTTCTTCCTGGGCCCCACCGGCGTGGGCAAGACCGAGCTCGCCAAGGCGCTGGCCGAGTGCCTGTTCGACGACGAGCGCGCGCTCGTGCGTATCGACATGTCCGAGTACATGGAGAAATTCAGCGTCCAGCGTCTGATCGGTGCGCCCCCGGGATACGTGGGCTACGACGAGGGCGGCCAGCTCACTGAGGCCGTTCGCCGTCGTCCGTACTCCGTGATCTTGCTCGACGAGATGGAGAAGGCCCATCCGGATGTCTTCAACGTGCTGCTGCAGGTGCTCGACGACGGCCGCCTGACCGACGGTCAGGGTCGCCAGGTGTCCTTCAAGAACACGATCATCATCATGACGAGCAACGTGGGCTCCAAGGCTATTGCTGAGCTTTCCGGCAAGGACGAGGAGGAGATGCGCCATCAGGTCGACGCGGCCATGGCTCAGACCTTCCGCCCCGAGTTCCTCAACCGTATCGACGATATCGTGGTGTTCCATCCGCTTGGCATGGCGCAGATCGAGAAGATCGTCGATATTCAGCTCGCCGACGTCCGTGCACGTCTGGCCAAGGAACGCATGACGCTTGCCATCACCCCGGCGGCCAAGCAGATGCTCGCCGTGGGCGGCCTGGATCCGGTCTTTGGTGCCCGTCCGCTCAAGCGTCTGGTGCAGCGTGAGGTTGTCGATGCCATCGCCGCCGCCATCATCGACGGCATGGTGCGCGAGGGCGATCAGGTGACGGTCGATGTCGATAAGGACGGCGGCTTTACCGTCGTGTGCGATAACACGCCGGCGGCCACCTACGAGGTTCCCGACGCAGAGTAAATTATGGGGCCGGCTTTAACCGCACCTCATCGCAAAACGCCAAGGGCGGCGGATCCAATCGGGTCCGCCGCCCTTTTTCGTGCGACAATCGATGATGCTGAGCATGAGTACATGGCAAGGAGATATGCAGATGAACGTCGAGATCAAGACGAACACGCCGGCGACTAACGCCGCGTCCGCCGCACCAAAGCCCGCACCGAAACCGGCGCCCAAGCCGTGCGACCCCTACATTCGTGCCGAGAACGAGGACGATGACGGTTACGACCCCTACAGCGACCGACGCCCCGAGCGTGAGCCGATGTTCGAAGCTGACCCGTGGCGCTAATTGCATCAAGTAGCTAATTTGGCGATGATTTTCTGGGACGGGGTAGTCAAAAAAGTCCCGTCCCAAATCGACTGTCCAGGGAGTCGCATTCGAGCTTGGTTGTCCTCTCAGCCACTCGGCATCCTTCGAGCAGTAATAGTGAAAAAACTTGCTTAAGTGTTAATCAAGTCAGATATAATCTTGCTCTCTAATTAATCAAGAATCACTATAATTTTGATTAGCTAGAGAGCAAGATTGGAGAATAATGGCATTCAACGACTTGATCGCCCAGAAAATAAAGGACTTTGAACAGCAGGGGGTTCCGCAGGTCTTTGAGCGAGACCTTGATCTAGGAAACCCACAGGAGCCAAAGCGCGACAACATCGTAAATGTGATTGTGGGGGCCCGCCGTTGTGGAAAGACGTATCGCCTGTATCAGGAGATGTGGCGGCTTCAGAACCGGGGCGTCGAGCTTGACCGGATGCTTTACTTCAATTTTGAGGATGAGCGCTTGCGCCCGTATGAGCCATCGCTGCTGGCGGACGTGCTCGACACGTTCTATGCGCTGTATCCTGTTGCTCGAACCGAGGGTGCTTACATTTTCTTTGACGAGATCCAGGAAATTCCCGAATGGGGTGCGTTTCTGCGGCGTGTAGTCGATACGGAGAAAGCGACCGTCTATGTGACGGGATCTTCTTCTAAGATGCTGTCCTCAGAACTTAAGAGCGAGTTCAGGGGTCGTTCTCTTGTGCGAGAGCTTTTTCCGTTGAGTTTTTCGGAATACGTTCGATATAAGACGGGGAGCGTTCTCGAGTCAGATGCGACCTTTTCCCCGAGCGATGCAGCGCTGCTTCGACATCATCTGATCGGGTATCTTGAACGAGGGGGATTCATCGCGACACTTGAGCAGACGCCTGCAGACGCGATTCAGCTGCTACAGGAATATGCTTCGCGAACGGTCGCCATGGACGTCGTTGAACGTTACGACGTCAAGAACCCTCGCCTGGCATCGCTGTTCTTGACGCGGTGTATGGCATCTTCGGGACGAGAGCTGTCAGTGAACAAAGTGTACAACGAGTTCAAGAGCAGACAGATACCCGTCAGTCGTAATTCGCTCAGCGACTTACTTGAGTATTATGAGGACGCCTACCTGTTATTTTCTGTGCCGGAGTTCACGCGTTCACTGGCAAATAACGTGCGGTCTGCGTCTAAGGTCTACGCTGTCGACCCTGCGATGTTTGGAGCATTCTCTCCCGCATCGGCATTGGACCAGGGCCAGAGGCTCGAGACCGCAGTGTTCAATGCGCTAAGAAGAAGGACTCCCGCGGTGAGGACCGGCTCGGTCTGCCGCCTGCTAATCAAAGAGAAGAGCAAAAGCCATGAGGTGGACTTTGTGGCTGGGGATGCGCTTCTCATGCGGGCTTATAGCCTGATTCAGGTGAGTGCGGATATGGCACGTGAGAAAACGCGCGAGCGCGAAATCGCCGCGCTTGATGCCTCGATGGCCCAGTTTGATCTTGGCGAGTCGGCAATCGTTACCATGGATGAACAGACCGATATTCCATGCGAGCACGGTGTGGTACACGTTATGCCCGCATGGAAGTGGCTCCTTGCCTAATCATCTATGGACCTGTGGGGTCAGGACCTCCTGGCTCCTTCATCACGGTTGGGGAGCACCTTGCTGCGCCAGGCTAGTCCTGGGCTTTGATACTCGGCAGCAGGATCTGCGCGAGGTAGTCGGTCTCGAGTTTGGTGGCGGCGTCGGCCTTGCCGTCTTTGCCGACCAGCACGTTCTTGATCTGGCTATAGGTATAGCGGTTGCCGGTCGTAAGCTCGACAAGCTCAATGGCCGTGTCCATGGGGTAGGTCGACACGGGGTCTTGCGTGCGCCCGTTGATGGTCTGGGGCACCACATACGGATAGACGGGGCCGCTGGCGTAGACGGTGTAGCCGTTGCCAAGGTTTGCCGCACCCAAAACCGTATCGCCCTCATCGGGCGTAAAGCTCTCGCCCTCGCGCACCGCGACGAGCGTCACGATCGGCGTATCGCTGTCGCCGGCAAGATAGATGCATAGTGTGCTGCCGTTTTGCCAAGTCGCGACTTTGCCGTACCACTCAACGGGAATATCGAGCTGATACAGGTCCGTTGCCTTATGTCGAGCATCGGCGTCGCGGGCCGCCTGCGCCTTGCGGGAGCTCACGGCATTGACGGCGGCGTCGCGCCGTGCGGTTGCTGCCTGCTGGAGCACTTTGGCAGCCGCGGCGGAGCTCGCACCGCCCTCCTCGGCATACTTGGCGGCGGCATCGATCTGGTCGTCGGTTACCGTGTCGGCCGAAGGCACCTTGAGCTTAAAGGTGGCCTGGGCACTTAAATCCTGTTCATCGCTCTTAACGGTGACCTGCGTCTTGGTGGTCGGGACGGTATAGATGGTGCCGTCGGCCGCGATGGGGGAGGCAGCGATGGAGAGCGTGTAATCGCCAGGCAGCAGTTTGATGCCGCGGCCGTGCTCGTCAACATAGAGCGTTTCGCTCACGGAGGAGCCATCAGCGTCCTGACCACTCACCTGTACGGGAATCTTGGAGCCGGTAGAACAGTCGAGGCCCGCGGCATGCACGCCAATCTGCACTGACATCATCGTGTGGGCATTGGCGGCGACAGCGGCAGCCTGCTCTTGCTGATATCCGTTCCAGGCGGCATAGCCTGCGCCGCCGGCGACGAGCGCGACGGCCACGACACCGGCGACCATCAGATTGCGGCGCTTGGGCGACATCTTGCGATGGCGAACCTCGGCCTCGCGTGCTGAGGGAACGGACGGTAGGGGGATATCGCCCATGGCGATGGTCTCGTCCACGGCAGGCGCAGAGCCCAGGCCGGGAAGCTCGCGGGTCAGCGAATCTTCGGCCGGCAAGCTGTCGAGCAAGATGGTTTCCTCGCTCGTGTCGGATTCGGGCTGGTCGTCGGCCTCGCATTCGGTGTCTTCATGATCTGCCTCATCTTCGGCAGGCTCAACGTCGTCTGCGTCCTGATCATCGGACTGCGCCTCGGCTTCCGACTCATCCTGCACATCAACGCCCGAATCGTCAAACGCAATCTCATCGAGTGAAATCCGGTCTAAGCTCTCCAAGGCCTCAGCGCAAGCTTCTGCATCTTGGGCCGCATCCTCTTGGCCCATCGTCTCATCTTTCATATATCCCCCAAGCTCAATATCGGGACAACACTGTACCCAAAAATGGAGCCATATAAAGCGCGTGCGAAATATAAGATCCGATTTAACTCGAGCGCATCGTTCGGCCGCATCCTCGCGGCAGCAAAAGGCCCCCGGAACGCGAACGAATCACATTCCGGGGGCTCTGCAATGCGTTGAGTTGCGCGGAGCCGGCTATGCTGCTTCGCGCTCAAGCGATGTCTGCGTCAGGCGCGTTACTCGGCGTGCGCGTAATCAACCTTGGCGCGGCGAGCGGTAGCCTTCTCCCAATCGCTGGTGCCCTCAAAGACATCCTGCTTGTAGGGATTGCGGCCGAGCTTCTTGGCACGGTAGACGATGTAGATGATCGCGGCGACGTTGGCGACCAGTGCGGCGATCGAGACCGCGGTAGCGGCGCCGGGGTCGAGCGTGGAGTGGGTCACAAAGATGGACTCCTCCTGGAAGTACGGGAACACCTGGGCAAACATGCACCAAATGGCCAGCGTAAAGGCGCGGTTCTGGATCCAGCCGCCCTTGTTCCAGATAAAGGCGGCGACGGTGGGCGCCAGCAGCAGCGCAAAGCCGCAGAACCAGGAGTGGGTGGGCAGGCAGTTGTAGGTGTAGCAGAAGTTCCAGATATCGTAGGCGATGATGTAGACCCAGGTCATATCGGGCCACAGCATATCGGTCTGATCCTCGGAGGCGTAGACGCTCCACCAACCGGTCATGCAGAAGATGTTGATGATACCGGCGATGCCGTTGAACACGTTGTTCCAGCCGGCCAGCTGCGTAGCACCTTCGGAGGTGACCCAGGTGGACTCGCCCAGGACAAAGAAGTGATAGGCGCTTTCGAAGTCGGACACGACGGCGATCATGATGTTGATGGCGACGATCACAAACGGCCATGCGCGGAACCAATGCGCCTTGCCGATCTTGCCCCACTGGTACTTAATGGCAATGAAGCCCCAGCAACCGGCCAGCGCCGCGTATACCTTGGCGTAGTGGAACCAGCTGTTCTGGTACACATGGGTGGGGTTGGTGAGCGCCCACTCGGCACCCTGCGAAACGCCGATGGCGATAGCGACGCAGTAGATGGTCATGGCCAGCGGAGCCACGCCAAAGATGATGGCCGCGCCCAGCTTAGTGCGGCGGCCGACCTCGTTGAGCACGATCAGGCCGATAAAGACCATGGCCCAGCCGGCCCAGTGGATAAGGGTATCGCTACCCCAAACATCGAACAGCATGCTGCTCTCCTTTCACACGCCCGCGGCCCCTCTTCTGATCGCGGACAGTTTGGCCAAATGTCGTCAGTTCTGGGGCTTGCGCTCCGGATACTTGGCGGTATAGCCCTCGATGTGGAGTGTCGAGGCGATGATTTCCTTGACCGTCTCGTCGGGCACATCGGGGTGCGTGCGGATATACATCAACAACCCCATGATGAGGGTGTAGAACGTCTCGTAGACATGGTCGATGCGTAGCTCATGATGGGCGACAAAATCCACCACGGTGGTGTCGCAGATATACTGCGCCACGCGCTGGACCACGTTGTGCAAAAAGCCGCCGTAGAGCGCGCCGCTGCTCGAGGTGAGCGTGCTCGGCAGCTCGTGGCCGCTGGCGACCAGGCGCTTAAAGAGCGGGGCGACGGTGTCGAGCGCGCCCTCGATATCGCCGACGGTGCGGCCGGCGTTCCACTGCTCGAGCTCGGAGATAAAGCCGTCGATCGCCTCGTCCATAACAGCGGTGACGGCGGCGTCCATATCGGCAAAGTAGTGGTAGAACAATGAACGCGTGCAGCCGGCTCGCTTGGTCACGGCCGATACCGATAGGTGGGACACGCCCAGCTCGGAGCTTACGGTGCGCACGGCATCGAGGATCTCGCGACGGCGTTCGTCGCCTGTCAGGCGCTTTGCCGCGCTATCGGATGCGGGAACGGCATCGACCACAGAGGTATCTGCTGTGTTGTTGCCCATGTTCTGCCGCCTTTCATCCTCTTTTGCCTGACCGTTCGCCTAACAGTCTTGAATATTGTTGACGGTTCGTCAATACTATTTTTGACACAATGTCAACAATGGCGGGTGAACGGCATGGGGGCATGCCCGGCCTGCAGAAAAAGAGGGGCGCTGCGGCCTCGTCGGGCTGCGGCAAGAGAAGGGACAACCATGATTCTCAACGGACCGGGGATTAGTTACACTGAGCCCGATATCGGCGCGGAGTTCGTGCCGCCGCTGCCGGAGCATCCGCGTGAGGCCATCGTCAAGCTGTGCGAGCACTGCACCAACCGTCTGCTGCATCGCGATGAGCTGCTGGGCTACGAGTACTGGTCGTTTGCCGAGGCCGCAACCGACGAGCAGGCCGAAGTGCTCTGCAAGATGAAGATGCGCCGTCCCTATACGCTGCCCGAGATGGTCAAGCTCACCGGCATGCCCGAAGCCGATATCGAGAAGATGCTCGACGACATGAGCTACACGGGCCTGCTCGAGTACAACTGGGAAAACCCCGAGCGCGCCAAGCAGTGGGTACTGCCCATGCTGGTGCCGGGTTCCGCCGAGTTCCTCAACATGCGCGTGAGCCAGCTCGAGGAGCATCCGGTCTATGCCAAGTTCTTTGAGCAGGCGTCCAAGGGGCCGCTGTCCAAGGCCACGCCGATGGTGCCGCCCGGAGGCGCCGGTATCGGCATGCACGTCATTCCGGTCGAGAAGGCCATTGACGCCGCAAGCACCTCGGTGCCTATTGAGCATATCGAGCATTGGCTCGACAAATACGAGGGTAAGTATGCCGCTAGCACCTGCAGCTGCCGCGCGAGCCGTCGCGTGATGGGTGAGGGCTGCGCCGACGACCCGGCAGATTGGTGCATTGCCGTGGGCGATATGGCCGACTATGTGGTTGAGACCGACCGCGGCCATTACGTGACGCGCGACGAGGTCTACGACATTCTGCGCCAGGCCGAGGACAACGGCTTTGTGCACCAGATCACCAATATCGACGGCGAGAACAAGATCTTCGCTATCTGCAACTGCAACGTCAACGTGTGCTACGCCCTGCGCACCTCTCAGCTGTTCAACACGCCCAACCTGTCGCGCTCGGCCTATGTCGCCAAAGTCGAGAAGGACAAGTGCGTGGCCTGCGGTCGCTGCGTTGAGGTGTGTCCGGCCGGCGCCGCCAAACTGGGCCAGAAGCTCTGCAGCAAAAAGGCCGGCGGACAGGTGCCCGAGTATCCGCGCCAGGAGCTGCCCGATTCCACCAAGTGGGACCACACCAAGTGGTCGCCCAACTACCGCAACGACAACCGCATCGAGACGCATGAGTCCGGCACCGCTCCCTGCAAGACGGCCTGCCCCGCGCACGTTGCCGTTCAGGGCTATTTGAAGCTCGCGGCTCAGGGTCGCTATGACGAGGCCCTAGCACTCATTAAGCGCGAGAACCCGCTGCCCGCTATCTGCGGCCGTGTGTGCAACCGCCGCTGCGAGGATGCCTGCACCCGCGGCCGTGTGGACGCCGCCGTGGCTATCGACGAGGTCAAGAAGTTTATCGCCCAGCGCGATCTGGACGCCGCGACCCGCTATGTCCCACCTGTGGTGACCCCGACGCGCGCTGGCGGCTTCGATCAGAAGATTGCCATCATCGGTGCCGGCCCGGCTGGCCTGTCCTGTGCTTTCTATCTTGCCGAGAAGGGCTACAAGCCCGTCGTGTTCGAGAAGAACGAGCGCCCGGGTGGCATGCTCACCTATGGCATTCCCAGCTTTAAGCTGCAGAAGGATGTTATCGAGGCCGAGGTCGAGATCATTCGCCTGATGGGTGCCGAGTTCCGCTATGGCGTGGAGGTCGGTCGTGATGTGACGCTCGACGAGCTGCGCGCGCAGGGCTTTAAGGCCTTCTACGTGGCCATCGGCTGCCAGGGCGGCCGCCTTGCCGGTATTCCGGGCGAGGATGCCGAGGACGTGACCGTGGCCGTCGACTTCCTTCGCGAGGTTAACAGCGGCAAGATCGATACCCTGTCCGGCCGCACCATTGTGGTGGGCGGCGGCAACGTGGCCATCGACGTTGCCCGCAACGCCTGCCGTCTGGGATCGGCGCACGTTGAGATGTTCTGCCTGGAGAGCGAGGTCCAGATGCCCGCCAGCGAGGAGGAACGTCGCGAGGCCGTTGAGGACGGCGCTCACATCAGCTGCGGCTGGGGCCCCAAGGAGATTCACCTGGACGAGGCCGGTCGTGTGTGCGGTATCACCTTCAAGCGCTGCACGCGTGTCTTTGACGACGAGGGCCGTTTTGCGCCCGAGTACGACGAGAACGATCTGCGCCGTGTCGATGCCGACCGTGTCGTCATGTCGATTGGCCAGTCCATTGTGTGGGGCGACCTGCTAGCTGGCTCCAAGGTGGAGCTCGGCCGCGGCCAGGGTGCCCTTGCCGATCCCCAGACCTACCAGACCGCCGAGCCAGACATCTTTGTGGGCGGCGACGTCTACACCGGCCCCAGCTTTGCCATCGACGCTATCGCCGCCGGCCACGAGGCCGCGGTGTCCATCCATCGCTTTGTGCAGCCGGGCTCCACGCTCACCATCGGCCGCAATCAGCGCCGCTACACCGCGCTCGACCGCGACGACGTTGTGCTCGAGAGCTACGACAACGCGAGCCGCGAGGTGGCCCATGTCGACCGCGAGCGCGAGAAGGCTGAGCCGTTTAGCGAGTATGTCGAGACCTTTACCGAGGAGCAGGTGCGCGCCGAGACCGCCCGCTGCCTGGGCTGCGGCGCCTCGATCGTCGACCCCAACAAGTGCATCGGCTGCGGCCTGTGCACCACCAAGTGCGCGTTTGACGCTATCCATCTGGATCGCGACCGCCCCGAGTGCTCCACGATGGTCAAATACGAGCAAAAGCTCCCGAGCCTTGGCAAGTATGCTTTAAAGCGTGCAATCAAAATCAAGTTCGGTCGTAAATAGGTAACCATGGCGGGTAAGGGGACGGCGCAGACTAGATTTCGCCGTCCCCTTGCTTTGAGTTTGCATCGCATCAACCGTTGTTGAAAGGTTTCTACCTTGCATGAATTGGGAATCGTCTATCACATTATTCGCGATGTCGAGAATGTGGCGCGCGCTCATGGCGTGCGTCGCGTTTCGAGCGTCACGCTGCTGCTGGGCGAGGTCTCGGGCGTCGTTCCCGACTTGCTGCTCGACGCTTGGCGCTGGGCGGCAGATAAAAAGTCCATCACCGAGGGTGCGGAGCTTATTGTGGAGCCTGTCGAGGCCGTGACGCATTGCGAGGCGTGCGGCCGCGACTACGCGACGGTCGAGCACGGCAAGACCTGCCCCCATTGCGGTAGCGGCGAGACATACCTGCTGCAGGGCCAAGAGGTCATGATCAAACAGATCGAGACCCCCGACGAGGACCCGGCAGACGCTGCCCCCGACGGCTCTTCCGACGCTCCCGACGCCGTCGACGCCGCCAACCCCCTCCACATCGTCTAGCTCCTAGTCGTTGGGGACGTTCTTGTTTGACTAGTCGCTTAAGAACGTCCCCAACGACTACTTGCGCTAGAGCATAAGCTACGAAAATAGTCAAGTCATGTCTGTTTAAACAAAATGGTGGCACGCAGACGCATTGGGATCCACCTAAAAGAGGTCTTAACGAACAGTGCACCTTTATATGTCTTTGAAAGCAATCGGCAAATCACGTTTTAGCAGGCAATAAGCTGTAAACCGGCAACGTAATCAATTTGTAACAAACTTAGACGTTTAAACAAATAATCCAACCTTTTGCGAATTTAGCTATAATTCCACAAACCAAACAGGTATACTTCCTTAATGTCGTGTAGGAAATACGTAGACAAAAAGGAGGTTATGTGATGGTAAGTATTGTTCTTGCTAGCCACGGGGACTTGGCAGCTGGAATCAAGCAGACGGGCTCGATGGTCTTTGGCGATCAGCCGTCTGTTGCCGTGGTCTCGCTCGAGCCGAGCATGGGCCCCGACGACTTCCGTGCCAAGGTCGAGGAAGCAGTCGCTTCCTTCGAGGACCAGGAGCAGGTGCTCTTCCTCGTTGATCTGTGGGGCGGCACGCCGTTCAACCAGATCAGCGGGCTCATCGAGGGCCACGATTCCTGGGCTATCGTCACCGGTGTCAACCTGCCTATGCTCATCGAGGCATATTCGCAGCGCTTTGACGCAAAGAACACTGCACATGCGATCGCAAAACATCTCGTGACTGAGGCTAAGGCTGGCGTGCGCGTCAAGCCCGAGTCTCTGGAGCCCGAGGAGAAGAAGCCGGCTGCGGCCGCCGCTGCTCCTGCAGGCGCCATCCCTCCGGGAACGGTCATCGGCGACGGGCACATCAAGATTGCCCACGTCCGTATCGACACCCGTCTGCTTCATGGTCAGGTGGCCACCACGTGGACCAAGCAGATCAACCCCAACCGCATCATCGTGGTTTCCGACGGCGTTGCTCACGACGAGCTCCGCAAGACCATGATCGAGCAGGCTGCCCCTCCGGGAGTCCATGCCAACGTCGTGCCCATCAAGAAGATGGCCGAGGTCGTCAAGGACACGCGCTTTGGTGACACCAAGGCCATGCTGCTCTTCGAGAACCCGCAGGATCTGCTCAGGGCCATCGAGGCCGGCGTCGACATCAAGGAAGTCAACATCGGTTCCATGGCTCACTCCAAGGGCAAGGTCGTCGTCACCAACGCCGTCGCTATGGGCGATGACGACGTTAAGACTCTCGAGGCCCTCAAGGCCAAGGGCGTCAAGTTCGAGGTCCGCAAGGTTCCTTCGGATTCCTCCGAGGATCTCGACGCCATGTTGAAGAAAGCTAAGGCCGAACTGGCCGCTCAAGCATAGTAAAGGAGGGTCCGATACATGTCTGCAATCACTATTCTGCTTGTTGCGATTGTCGCGTTGCTTGCCGGTATGGAAGGCGTTCTGGATGAGTTCCAGTTCCATCAGCCGCTCGTGGCATGCACGCTTATCGGTCTCGTAACCGGTCACCTTCAGGAGGGCATCCTCCTGGGCGGTTCGCTCCAGATGATGGCCCTTGGCTGGGCTAACGTCGGCGCCGCCGTCGCGCCTGACGCCGCTCTGGCCTCGGTCGCCTCTTCGATCATCATGGTGCTCGCCCTCAACGGCGGCGCTACCGATCCGTCGAAGGCCGTTACCGCCGCTATCGCCGTCGCCGTCCCGCTGTCGGTCGCTGGTCTGTTCCTGACCATGATCTGCCGTACCCTGGCTACCGCTATCGCTCACGCCATGGACGGCTGCGCCGAGAAGGGCGATTTCGCCGGCATCGAGCGCTGGCAGTACGCTGCTATCCTCATGCAGGGCCTTCGTATCGCCATCCCGGCAGTGCTTCTGTGCATCATCCCGGCCGAGGCAGTTACCAACGCGCTTAACGCTATGCCCGACTGGCTGTCCGGCGGCATGGCTGTCGGCGGCGGCATGGTCGCTTCCGTCGGTTACGCCATGGTCATCAACATGATGGCCACCAAGGAGACCTGGCCGTTCTTCATCCTCGGCTTTGTCCTTGCTGCGATCCCTCAGCTCACGCTGATCGCCCTTGGCCTCATCGGTATCTCCCTTGCCCTCATCTACCTTGGCCTTAAGGATCTGGCCAAGCAGGGTGGCGGCATGGGCGGTGGCTCCGGCGACCCGCTCGGCGATATTCTGAACGATTACGAGTAGGAGGGGAGTGATACATATGGCAGAGAACAAGATTCAGCTCACCAAGGCTGACCGCAAGAAGGTTTGCTTCCGTCATCAGTTCCTTCAGGGCTCGTGGAACTACGAGCGTATGCAGAACGGCGGCTGGTGCTTCGCAATGATCCCTGCGATCAAGAAGCTCTACACCAGCAAGGATGACCAGATTGCCGCTCTTAAGCGCCACCTGGAGTTCTATAACACCCACCCCTATGTTTCCGCCCCCGTCATCGGCGTTACCCTCGCCCTCGAGGAGGAGCGCGCCAACGGTGCTCCGATCGACGACGTCGCCATCCAGGGCGTCAAGGTCGGTATGATGGGCCCGCTCGCCGGCGTCGGCGACCCTGCCTTCTGGTTCACCCTTCGCCCGATTCTGGGCGCTCTGGGCGCTTCCATGGCCCTGTCCGGCAGCATCGCCGGTCCGCTGCTGTTCTTCTTCGCGTGGAACATCATCCGTTACGCCTTCCTGTGGTACACGCAGGAGTTTGGCTACAAGGTCGGCTCCTCCATCGCCAAGGACCTCTCCGGCGGTCTGATGGGCAAGGTTACCGAGGGTGCTTCCATCCTGGGTATGTTCATCATCGGCGCCCTGGTCGAGCGCTGGGTGTCCATCTCCTTCACCCCGGTCGTCTCCAAGGTCACGCAGTCTGCTGGCGCCTTTATCGACTGGGCTAGCCTGCCCTCCGGCTCCGAGGGCGTCAAGGAAGCGCTGACGATGTACAACTCCATCGGTGCTACCGCCCTTGATCAGGTTAAGGTCACCACGCTTCAGGCTAACCTCGATCAGCTCATCCCCGGCCTTGCCGCTGTGTGTCTGACCCTGCTGGTCTGCAAGCTCCTCAAGAAGAAGGTCAGCCCGATCGTCATCATCCTGGCTCTCTTCGCCGTCGGCATCATCGGTCGCGTTTGCGGCTTCATGTAAGCACGCTTCGGCTTAAGACCGAGAGTTGCTAGGCAAGGGCTTTTGAGCCATTGAAACGGACCGCACCCGGTGGGTACACTGGATGCGGTCCGATTGTTTTTTATTGGAGGGCGAGGCGCGTATGGTGCAATCTCAGAACAGCACGGTCGATCTGGCAACGCCGGCAACCTGCCTGATGGGGCTTACCAGTCACGGTAACGTAATGGTGGGCAATAAGGCGTTTGAGTACTATAACGAGCGCAATCCCGAGGATTATATTCAAATCCCGTGGGACGAGGTCGACTATATTGCCGCCGAGGTTTTGCGCGGTACCAAGAAGATCACGCGTTTTGCCATCTTTACCAAGGATAACGGTCACTTTACGTTTTCGACGCGCGACGACAAAGAGACGCTTCGTGCGGTCCGCAAGTACGTCGGCGAGGATAAGCTCGTGCGTTCGCCCGACTTTATTGATGTGACCGCCAAGGGCGCGAAGAGCATCCCCGGTGTCATCAAGGGCCTCTTCCACAAAGGTAACTAGTCATTGGGGACGTTCTTAAACGACTAGTCATTAAAGAACGTCCCCAATGACTACCTGTACTCTTCGCGGGATTCGCTGGGGAAATATCATCCCAGTTTGAACGCCTATTCTGGGATGTAGTTTCCGGAACGGGGCCGTTTGGGAAACCGTGTCCCGTTTCGGGCCGAAATTTTGGGATACAGTTTCCCAGCGAGGTCCCATTGGGAAAGCCGGACCCAGAATTTGCCCGGATAGTGGGACGCACTTTCCGGAGGGCTGTTCCACTGCAACTTCGAAGAGTGGCTATACGCTGCATTACAACGGCGTAAATCTGCTACACTAGTACAACATGCCTCCGTAGCTCAGGGGATAGAGCACCGCTCTCCTAAAGCGGGTGTCGACGGTTCGAATCCGCCCGGGGGCACCAGGAAAATCGCAGGTCAGGAGTTATTTTTGCTTCTGACCTGTTCTGGTTTTGGGACTAAGAACCGCTTTCGTTTGTAAATCTGGTAAGTAAATATTATGACTTCCCGAGTTTTCCACTGAAAACAGGAAATCACCATTTTGGGGATAAAAGTTTTCAACAGCTGTTAGTCGGTTCCATTTTGGTGATGTGCTTCCCTCTTTTGGGTAAATAATTTCACCATTTTGATGATTCGGTAGCTTTGAATTATTTGATAAAAAGCCTGCTCAGAAGCTTGTGTAATACCCAGTTTGGTGAAACCAATTAATAGAGAAATAGTTTATAAAGAAATAGGGACGGCGATACCGTCCCCTTCGCTCGCAGAGCTCGCTGCGCGGTCACGTGCCGTGACCTTGCCGCCGGCTACGCCGTCGATTGATACGCTCACTGCGTTCGCTGATGATGGACTAATCCTTTTTATCAGTGACACCAGTCATAAGTGCAGCAATTGATATGTTGAATCCATTGGCAATTTTAGAGAGGTTAGAAAGACTGACATTTCTTCGCCCGACCTCTATCGAGGCGTAGTAAGACCTGTCCATGTCAATGCGGTTCGCAAATTGCTCTTGTGAGTAACCAGACTCTGATCTGAGTTCTTTGCAGCGTAGACCAAAGGATTGTTGTAGCGGCGAGATATCCATGACAAAAAGAGTCATGGATTGTTGTATTTATGCCAACGGACTATATACAACAATCCCAGTTAAGGCGCATAATTATCTCTATTGGAAAGCGCTCTGATGCTCAGTCGGATAGGGCACGGAAAAGGAATGGAACAGCACAATGACCCAGGGAAAGCACTTCGCTGCCGGTGGCGATCACTTCGCCGCACTGCCAAACAAGAAGATTCACACTCCGAAGGGGATCGCGCGTCTGACCGTCACCGCGGCGACCATGGCCGCCATGACCGGATCGAGCCTCATCTCACCGTTCACGGCATTCGCCCAGACCGGTGACGGGGGCACGCAGCACCCCGCCGTGATGTCGCCGATCGCCGCCCACGCCGGCGCGGCATCCGGTACCGGCGCGAAATCCGCCGCACAGACCATCGCGGAGCTGCAGAAGGCGGTCGACGAGGCGAAGGCGAAGGAGGACGCCGCCAAGGCATCCTACGATGAGGCCGCCGGTCCCTACAACGAGGCGGCTTCCGCCCGCGACCAGGCCAAGGCATCCTACGATTCGGCAGTCAGCGCCGGTACGGCAGCCGACCGAGCGGCAATGGACGAGTACGCCCGTCAGGTCGCAGAGGGCAAGGACGCCGCCGAAGCCGCCGGCAAGGACCTCGAGCAGGCGAAGGCGGGTCTCGCAGACGCCAAGGCGGATGCATCCGAGAAGGACGAAGCGTACCAGTCCGCCATCAAGGCGGCCCAGTCTGCAAAGGACGCCCTCGATAAAGCCAAGGCCGATGCCGCAGGCGCCACCCCGGAGGCAATCAGCGCTGCCGAGCAGGCCGTGCGCGACGCCACGGATGCCGTGAGCAAGGCACAGGCCGAACTCGCCAACGCCAACGCGACGCTTGCCGATGCCCAGTCCAAGCTGGTTGCGGCCCAGTCTGCAAAGGATTCCGCCGATGCCGTCCTCGCCGCAGCCAAACAGAACAAGGACGCGGCAGATGAGAAGGCCGCAGCCGCCAGCGCCGCCTACGAGCAGGCGAAAGCCAACCTCGCCGCAGCGGAGGCAGGCGCCAGCGGTCCGGAGTACGATGCGGCAAAACAGAAGGTCACGGACGCAGAGGCAGCCCTCGCTGTCGCACGAGCGGCACAGTCCCAGTGCGAGTCCGAACTCGAGCAGGCGCAGTCCGTTGCGGCAACGGCACAGACCGATCTGAATGACGCCCAGGCGTCCCTCTCCGCGAAGCAGCAGGCGGCACTCGAAGCCTCGTCCGGCGTAAATGACGCCCAGTCCTCACTCGATGCCGCAAACTCCGACCTCGATGCGGCCAAGCAGGCGAACTTCGATGCCATCGCCAAGCTGGATGAAGCGAAGCAGGCCGTCAAGGACGCCGAGTCCGCAAAGGCAGCCGCCGACGAAGAGCTCGCGAACGCCAAGACCGCAAAGGATACCGCCGACGCGGCCGTGACCGCAGCCCAGCAGAAGGTCGACGAGGCACAGGCGAAACTCGATTCCGCCGACGCGCAGCTCAAGCAGGGAGCCATCGGCTTCTTCAAGGCCATGGGTGCCGATGCCGCAGCCAACATCATCCTGAACGCGAAATATGCCGGCAAGACCGAAGTCGGCAACTCCAAGGATGCCACGTCCCTCGATAACATGCTCAATGCGATCAGGTGGATGAAGTCCGTCAACGACTACCGCAAGTCCGTCGGTCTCTCCGAGCTCCAGGTCACCTACAAGCTCATCGCCGGTGCGATCGCAGATGCCAACTACAGTGACACTGTGCTCGATCATGCCCGTCAATATGATTTTGCCGAAAACCTGGCATGGAACTATGGAATTGATCCGAGTGGTCAGTGGATCGAGCAGGAGAAGGGCTTTTTCGACAAGGCAACGGATGCCCTTTATGGAGTCACCGGTCTTGTCGGCAAGGACGCCTATGATTTCTATGCAAAGAACGGCGTCGCGATCAACCATTGGATTGCAGCGAACTGCCATTGGGAGAACGGTAGCAGTGGTACCGTCGGCCATTATATGAACATCATCAATCCCGAACTCGCCGTCATGGGAATGGCAACCTGTACCAAGGGCACCATGTCCGGGCTTCAGACGCAGTGCTACACCGCCGAGGTCTCCGGTTGGTCTGGTTCGGGCTGGAACGTGAACCCCATCTCCGTCGACGAGTACGAGCAGAAGCTGACCTCCTACATCAACGGCCTGAAGAACGCCAAGAGCGCACTCGACGCAGCCAAGGCCGATCTCGCATCCAAGCAGCAGGCAGCCGCCGGCGCCGCCGCAACCGTCCAGCGGAAGCAGGACGCAGCGGATTCCGCGCAGGCCGCCGGCGATGCCGCGAAGCAGGACGTCACCGATGCCCAGCGTGCCGTCGATGCCGCAAAGGCCGCCGTCGCTGCCAAGCAGCAGGGCGTCACGGATGCCCAGACCGAGCTGGATGCGGCGAAATCGGACCTCGATGCCGCCAACGCGGCAGTCGTTACGGCAAAGTCGACCGTCCAGTCCAAGCAGGACGCCTTTGATGCCGCTAACGCAGCCGTAGCGGTCGCACAGTCCAAGCTGGGCTCCGCCAAGGCGGACACCGAGATCAAGCAGCAGGGTGTTACGGATGCGAACGCCGACCTCGCGAAGTTCTTCCAGGATGTCGCCGACGCCAAGAAGGCGCTCGATACAGCAAAGAGCGTCCACGACGCGGCGGCAGCCGAGCAGACCGAGAAGGCGACTGTCCTCGCCGCCGCCAGGCAAAAGGCGGACGGCACCGCAAGCGCCCTTGTGGATGCACAGCGTGCCCTCGATGCGGCAAAGGCCGACACCGGCGCTGCCGCCGACAGGCTTACCGGCTCCCAGACCGATCTCGATGACGCACAGTCGAACCTCGACATCCTCACCGGCCTTGCCGCGAAGCTCGCAGAGGCACAGCAGCGCGAGCAGGATGCAGTAAAGGCCGTCAATGACACCAAGGCCGAACTCGATGCCGCAAAGGCTAACGCCATCGCCGCGGAGTCCCTGGTCTCCGCCGCCGAGCAGGCGAAGGCACAGGCAGACGCCAAGCTGGCGAAGCTGAACTCCATCGATGCCGATGCGGCGCTCGCCTCCGGCCATGACGCGAACGCGGATGATGCCCTCAACGCGCTTTTCGCCGCCGCAGTCGAGGCACGTGCCAAGGTCGCGCCAGCCAAGGCCATCCTGGACGAGAAGCAGGATGCGGTGGACGGGCTCCAGCCCGGCTATGATGCGGCACTCACCGCCTACGAGCAGGCGAAGTCCGACCGCATCGCAGCGGAGCAGGAGCTTTCCGATGAGATCGCCCGTCAGGAGGCGGAGGAGGCCGCAAAGCAGCAGGCGGCATACAGCCCGAAGCACCTCGCCGGCACGGAGACCGCCCAGACCGGCAGCCTCGCTCAGACCGGCGACCGCGCGGGACTGATCGGCGAGACGTTCGCCATCGGCGGTACCGTCCTCGTGGCAGCCGGCGTCTTCCTCGATCGGAAGAAGCGCCGCGAGCAGATGTAAAAGCGAGCCGGGCGTTGGATATCGGCTGGTGTCCAACGCCCGGTTTCATGGGCAGGGAGATCGGTGTGAGAACAAAGGCTATTATCGTTGCGCTTCTGGTGTGCCTTTCGGCACCTCAACTTGGATGTGCCAGCGTTGCAAAGCAAGGAAGCGGCTCTACGGAAAGGGCCGCCACAGCGGTAAAGAATAAAGACAAAAAGAAGCCAAGCGAAGAAAAGGCGACGCAAACCTCTGGAGCCCAGACCGAGGAGAAGAAAGAATTCGACGGCAAGGACCAGAAGTCCGATGACTCCAAGAAGGAGGATAACAAGTCTTCCGACTCGTCGAAGTCTGACAGCAAGGGAAACTCCTCCGACTCGAAGCAGGGTTCCGGCAATTCACAGGGTTCCGGCAGCAATAATTCCTCTTCTAATGGCGGTAGCCAGAAGAAGTGGGTTGCCGAGCAGGGGCACTGGGAGACCGATTACAGCCAGGTCTGGGTACCGAACGTGGTATACACGCGTCATCCTCGCTATTGGGTAAACCATGGTGGCACTATGGTAGGGCCCTTCGATTCCGAAGATGCCGCCTATTCATGGGTTCATAATGATATGGACAACGGCGGCATCGGAGGATCTGTCGTAAACGATTCGTATACCACCTCTGAGGACCAGGGTCATTATGAACAGCAGGCTACGGGACAGCATTGGGTTGTCGACGTCGCCGGCCACTGGGAGTAATGTACATCGTTCCTCTCCTCTTACATTCGGTAAATAAATATTTATTTGCGGGCGGCCGGTTTCGGCCGCCTTTTTTAGACGCCCAGTCTGGGAGCAAACGATAGGAAAGCAATCAAACGAGAGGCCGTTCCAAAAGAATCCGGCGGTGCAGGATGCTTCGGGCAAAACCGTTCGCAAATCGGTAAGGTCTTTCATCAACTTGCTCCAGCCCTCGCCCGGAGTCCGCTGCGCGGTAATGCAAAAACTCGGCATCCCTCGCATTCGCATTACCGCTCCGCTCTCGCTACAGCGAATTTCTAACACTCAGCATCCTTCGCGTTAAAAATTCGCTTCCGCTCACGGTCTCCGCTGACACTACGACACCGCGAAGCCTTTCGCTCGAAACGAGGCCTCTCATTTCGTGTCTACGCTACGCTCCGCCCAATCGCCGTTCCGGTGATTGCAAGATTGGTGTTGGGCTAGATAAATGGGGCCATACTCGCCCCCTTTATCTGCCAACACATCTTGTTTATCACCTCTCACGGCGATAAAGTTAGAAATGAAGTTCGCCTTCATTTCTAAGGGAAGCGACGGCGTCACTTCAAAAAAACGGCGCGACGTCAGTCGCTCCTAAAAAGGAAAGCAATCTCATATCGGTTTTTGAATCGGTGGCCTCACCGATTCGCTCTGCTTTCCTGGGGGGCATATGAGTTGCAAGCGTCCACACACCGTTAAGGCGACACTCACTTCTGAAGAATATGAAACGTTTTCCGCTTCGGCGGAAAAGGCAGGCATGACGAAAGCCGAACTCATTCGTTATAACTTGATCCATCGGAGTGAATCACTCGATAATCTAGTTTCCAAAAATGATGACGGTGGCCGCAGCAAAAAGCTGCAACCCGTTTCAGGTGATTCGGACGAAAAGCGCTCGAAGGTCATTTACGTTAAGGTCACCGATGGCGAGCACGAGGCGATCCGCAAACGGGCGGATATACTCGGTGCGACCGTCAGTGCGTATGCCCGCCGCGTGATGCTTGCCGGTAAAATCGAGAAGATCGATTTCGATAAAAGCCAAGTCGCGAAAATCTATCACGAGCTGTATCGCGAGGGGACGAACCTCAATCAGCTGATGTATTTTGTGAACGCCCAAGGGCTTCCCGCGTACAACGAGAAAGCTGTTTTTCGTACGCTTGAAAAGGTTTACCAGAACGCCCGCAAAGTCACTCTCTTCATAAGAGAGCTCGAGCGGCGCTATTTCACCGACGGCGGTGATCTCAATGACCGTTATTAAGCAGAAAGGTATTTCATCCGAACGCTACGCGAAGAACGTGCGCAAGTACATCAACGGAAAGCGTGCTTTGGCCCGCGGCGGCTGGAACCTCGCGAACGGAAAGTACTGGTTTTCCGAGATGACTATGACGCGGAAGATGTTTCATCACGACAGGTCCGCGCGTGCCGGCGCGAAGAACATAACGATGCTTCATCAGATTCTCGCGTTTCTGCCCGAGGAGTGCAGCTGCAACGGAGGCAAGATGACCCCAGATGCGTGTATGGCCTACGCGGAGCAATGGCTTGCGAAGCACTATCCGCATCAACAAGTGATTGTCGCGTTGCATGAGGAAAGTGATAAGGCGGGAAAACGCTACGCAGTGCACATGGCGATTAACCGTACCGATTTGTTAACCGGCAAACGTTGCGAGACGGGTGGGCGACGCGGGAAGTACGAACGCGCTGCGTGGGTCCGTGAAATGGACGAGGCTTGGAATCTTACTCAACTTGAAAAGGGAAGAAAAATTCGAAGATTCGTGATCGCCAGCCGCGCGACACAGAAAAGGAGATTATCGGTCGCGGTGAGTACAGTTATAAAAACAATCTGCGCGAGCTAATCCATCTTGCAATCAATGAAGGTCACCCAAAGAATATGGAGCAGTTCAAAAAACTACTTGCCTCATGGGGCGTAGACATTTTCATCAAGAACAATCGAGTCTATGCGACAGATCTCGATATCAAGGAGGCCGGCAATCCGAAGTGCACTTTCAATCTGACTCGACTCGACGGACGTTTCGCGGTCAAACAACTTGAAGCGGCGTTCGAAAAGAACATGTTGGAAGCCGAGCGAGCGTTGCCGTATGAGAAGCGCTGTGAGATTTACATTCAACGTCTTAAGAAGGCGTACTCGGCGTGGGTCGAACAAGCGAAAGCGAGCAAGGGCGTCGCCTACAATTCATTCCCCAAATTCATCGCACCGAAGTGCGATGAGGACCTGCTCGAAGATCCGGCGGTTCGCGATGAGCTTCTTGCGCGTCGCGGTTACGCAAGGGAGATTCGCAACCGCTATGCCGGCGCCGTTCCCGATGCCGGCGATGATCGCGTTCGCGCCGCAGGTCGAGCCCATGGTGGCAACGTTGACATCTCGCCGCAGGTCGATCGCGCGGTCGACCGAGGCGATTACGCTCGCGGAGACACGCCTCGCTAGTTTTGGAAAGCCTATCGTCGGTGCCCTAGCGCACTGCCATCCAGTGCCGATTCTGCCATACTCGCAATTCGGCGAGGATGAGGAGTAT
>CAJKFS010000027.1 GCA_905199225.1 uncultured Collinsella sp.
CCGTACATGTACGGATGAATATGGGAGGTGTTCGGATGAAGTTGATATTCAAGGCCTGCCTTGTACCCAGCACGAACAAAACGGAACGCGGCGATATGCCCACACAATGTGGTATCCTGTAGCCCAATGCGTTGACGGAGAGGGTTTTGCCCGCCGCGTCGCCGGCAAGAGAGGGAAGGTCATGGGCTGCAAGCCTTCCTGCGGTGGCAAGGGCCAAGCGTTCACTCCCGAGCAGCGACCTCAACGGGCGCGCGGCCAGCGGCGGCGAAGCCCAAGTAGGGAAGCCGTGAGCCTCGCGACAAGGGGCACAGAGTGGGCGCGGCGGGCCAGACATCCGCCGGGTCAAACAAGGTGGTACCGCGGAATTCAACCGTCCTTGGGCAATGCACATGCCCGAGGGCGGTTTTTTTGTTACCGAACCGGGCCGCGCATCCGCAGCATCGGGCGGCGTCAGCCGTCCCGGAGCGCGGATGCGCGAGAGACGAAAGGGAAGACATGAGTCTGATTGATGATCTGGTCAAACTCGAGGAAGAGGCCAAGGAGCTCGTCGCAGGCGCCGACGACGCCGCAAAGCTCGAGGCTGCGCGCGTTGAGCTGCTCGGTCGCAAGGGCCGCATCACCGGCCTGATGCGCATGATGGGCAAGCTCGCCCCCGAGGATCGCCCCGTCATGGGCAAGCGCGCCAACGAGATGCGCCAGCTGATCGAGGGCATGCTCGACGAGCGCACCACCGAGATGAAGGCCGCCGCCCTCAAGCACGCACTGGAGCACGAGGCCGTCGACATCACGCTGCCGGGCATCCGTCCGCAGATCGGTCACCAGCACCTGATCAAGCAGATCATCGAGGAGGCCGAGGACATCTTCTGCGGCATCGGCTACACCGTCGAGTCCGGCCCCATGGTCGACACCTCCTACTACAACTTCACCGCGCTCAACGCCCCCATGGATCACCCGAGCCGCTCGGCCCGCGATACCTTCTACGTGGTCGACAATAACCCCGGCAGCGTCGCGCACCCCGAGGCCCACGCACACGGCGAGTCCGATGTGCTGCTGCGCACCCAGACTTCGGGCGTGCAGATCCACACTATGGAGTCGCAGAAGCCGCCCATCTACATGATCTGCCCGGGCACCGTCTACCGTCCCGACACGGCCGACGCCTGCCACCTGCCGCAGTTCAACCAGATCGAGGGCCTGGTCGTCGACGAGGGCATCACCTTTGGCGACCTGAAGGGCACGCTCGACTACTTTGTTAAGTGCATGTTTGGCGAGGATCGCAAGACGCGTTACCGCCCGCACTTCTTCCCCTTCACCGAGCCCAGCTGCGAGGTGGACGTGAGCTGCCACGTGTGCGGTGGCAAGGGCTGCAACTTCTGCAAGCATAGCGGCTGGATCGAGATCTTGGGCTGCGGCATGGTCGACCCCAACGTTCTTATCAACTGTGGCATCGACCCCGAGAAGTATACCGGCTTCGCCTTTGGCATTGGCGCCGAACGCGTCGCGGCCCTGCGCTACGACCTGCCCGACCTCAGAACGCTGATGACGGGCGATATGCGCTTCTTAAATCAGTTCTAGTCCCGGCGGCTTTCCCAAGCACCGCACCTTGCCTTTCAATCGTCGGTTGCGTACCTAAGTACGCGGCCCTCCTCTTTCAAGGCAATCTGCGGCACTTGGAAAACCCGTCTCCGTTGCAGTTTTCCGGCTCAAAGCCGCATTTATGAAAGGAGACCAGTTAGATGCGCGTTTCTTACGACTGGCTCAAGACCATGATCGATATTCCGGAGGATCCCAAGACCCTTTCGGACGAATATATCCGTACCGGCACCGAGGTCGAGGCGATCGACACCGTGGGCGAGTCCTTTGACCACGTGGTGACCGCCAAGGTGCTCACCAAGACCCCGCACCCCGATAGCGACCACATGTATGTGTGCTCGGTCGACGTGGGCGACAAGAACCTCGACGCCGACGGCAACCCCGCCCCGCTGCAGATCGTCTGCGGCGCGCAGAACTTCGAGGCCGGCGACCACATCGTCACGGCCATGATTGGCGCTGTGCTTCCCGGCGACGTCAAGATCAAGAAGAGCAAGCTTCGCGGCGTCGTGTCCATGGGCATGAACTGCTCTGCGCGCGAGCTCGGCCTGGGTGGCGACCACTCCGGCATCATGATTCTGCCCGAGGACACGCCCTGCGGTATGCCGTTTGCCGAGTACGTGGGCTCGAGTGATACTGTGCTCGACTGCGAGATCACGCCCAACCGTCCCGATTGCCTGTCCATGATCGGCATGGCCCGCGAGACCGGTGCCATTTTCGATCGCGATTTCCACGTTGAACTGCCCGCCATCAAGGCGGAGACCGGCCGCGCGACCGACGACGAGCTTTCGGTCGAGATTGCCGACGAGGGCCTGTGCGACCGCTATGTCGCCCGCATCGTGCGCAACGTGAAGGTCGGCCCGTCGCCCGACTGGATGGTCAAGCGCCTCAACGCCCTGGGCGTGCGTCCGCACAACAACATCGTCGACATCACCAACTACGTGATGATGCTCACCGGTCAGCCGCTGCACGCCTTTGACCTGGACACCTTTGCCGAGCGCGAGGGCAGGCGTCGCGTGGTGGTTCGCGCCGCCCAGCAGGATGAGAAATTCACAACGCTCGACGGCGAGGAGCGCACGCTCGACGCCGGCATGGGCCTGATCACCGACGGCGAGCGCCCCGTGGCGCTGGCCGGCGTTATGGGCGGCATGGATTCCGAGATCGAGGACGACACCGTTGACGTGATGGTCGAGAGCGCCTGCTTCAACGCCGGTCGCACCTCGCACACCAGCCGCGATCTGTCGCTGATCTCCGATGCCTCCATTCGCTTTGAGCGTCAGGTTGACGAGACCGGCTGCGTGGATGTCGCCAACGTCACCTGCGCGCTCATCGAGGAGATCGCCGGCGGCGAGGTTGCTCCCGGCTATGTCGACGTTTTCCCCGCGCCCAAGACCATCGACAGCATTAAGCTGCGCCTGGCCCGCGTGCACGCCATCTGCGGCGCCGACATCGAGCCCGACTTTATCGAGCGTTCGCTCACCCGTCTGGGCTGCATCGTCGAGCGCGACGGCGAGGACTTTATGGTCACCCCGCCAAGCTTCCGTCCCGACCTGCCGCGCGAGATTGACCTGATTGAGGAGGTCCTGCGCCTGTGGGGTATGGGCCGCGTGACGGCGACCATCCCGGCTGCCAAGAACCACATCGGCGGCCTGACGCGCGAGCAGAAGCTTACCCGCAAGGTCGGCGAGATCCTGCGCGCCTGCGGCCTCAACGAGACCACGACCTTTGGCTTTGCCGCCCCGGGCGACCTGGAGAAGATCGGCATGTCCACCGAAGGCCGCGGCTGCCCCGTGGTGCTCATGAACCCGCTGGTGGCCGAGCAGACCGAGATGCGCCGCTCGTTGCTGCCGGGTCTGCTGCAGTCTGTGGCCTACAACGAGGCCCACGGCACGCCCAACGTGCATTTGTACGAGGTCGGCAGCCTGTTCCACGGTCGCGAGAACGCCAGCCTGCCCAAGGAGACCAAGTCCGTAGCGGGCGTGCTGTCGGGCCAGTGGAGCGAGCAGTCCTGGAACATGAAGTACCGTAAGCTGCGCTTCTTCTTTGGCAAGGGCATTGTCGAGGAGCTGCTTGCTCAGCTGCGCATCGAGAAGGTTCGCTTCCGTCCCGCCGAGGGCGAGGGCTATGCCTTCTTGCAGCCGGGTCGCGCCGCCGAGGTTCTGTCCGGCGGTACCGTGCTGGGCTGGGTTGGCGAGATCCATCCCGAGGCACGCGAGGCTATGGGCATTGACGAGGTCGTCGTTGCCTTTGAGCTCGACCTGGACAAGCTGATCAAGGGCGCCCGCAACCAGGAGAACTACCGTGAGTTCTCACAGTACCCGGCCGTTGAGCACGACCTTGCTATCGTGGTCGACAACACTGTGACCTGCGAGGATCTTGAGCGTCGTATTACGAGTGCCGGAGGCAAGCTGCTCGAGGGCGTGCGCCTGTTCGACGTCTACCGCGATCCCATCCGCATCGGTGCGGGCAAGAAGTCCATGGCCTTCGCGCTTACGTATCGCTCCGACGACCACACGCTCACCAGCGAAGAGGTCGAAAAAGCGCACCAGAAGATCGTCACCAAGGTGTGCAAGGGCGTAAACGGCGAAGTCCGCTCGTAATCTTTGCTGTTCGGAACCCGCCCCCTGCGGGGTTTTCACGGCAACGTCCTCGCCACTTCGCGGCTGCGGGATGTTGCCTTAGAAAACCCCTCTCGGGGGCGGGTTCCTGCGTTAACCTTGTTGCGAGCGGACCGCACCTTCTTCCGGGTGACCGGAAAGTTGGGAGTGCATGGGCCCTTTATTGGGCGGTGCGTGGACCTGGGCTAATAACGTACGTATTGCAAGGGCGTGCTGCGTTGTGGGCGGTGCGCCTTTTTGTTAGTATGCAGAGTCGGTGTTACGGATTGTTGGAAACGTAACACACAACGTTCTGATTGAGAGGGCTCATGCATATTCCCGATAATTATCTGTCCCCGCAGACCGATGCCGTTATGGCGGTGGCGATGGTGCCCGTATGGGTTCACTGCATCAAAAAGGTGCGCGCCACGCTCGATCGCGAGCATATGGCGTTCCTGGGCATCTGCGCCGCATTCTCCTTCTTGCTCATGATGTTCAACGTTCCGCTGCCCGGCGGTACCACTGGTCACGCCGTCGGCGGCGCACTCATCGCGCTGCTGCTGGGCCCCGAGGCCGCGGCTATCGCTGTCTCGGTCGCTCTGGCGCTGCAAGCGCTGCTGTTTGGCGACGGCGGCGTTCTGTCGTTTGGCGCCAACTGCTTTAACATGGCCTTTGTGCTGCCGTTTGTCGCTGCTATCGTGTTCCGTGCGCTCAACAGCCGTCTGCACGACAAGAGCTGGGGCACCTCGGTTTCTGCCATCGTGAGCGGTTGGGTCGGCCTGTGCCTGGCGGCCCTGTGCGCGGCAATCGAGTTTGGTATTCAGCCGATGCTCTTCACCAACGCTTCGGGCGCCCCTCTGTACTGCCCCTTCCCGCTGTCCGTGGCTATTCCGGCCATGTTGATCCCGCATATGCTGGTTGCCGGCGTGATCGAGGGCGTGGCGACGGCCGCCATCTACGGCTTCATTAAGAAGACGGCGCCGAGCATTATCGTCGGCCCCGAAGCCGCCGATGGCCAGCTTGCCGCCGATGGTACCGCCAAGAAGACTTCCCTGATTCCCACGCTCATTCTGGTCGCCGTGCTTGTCGTGGCTACGCCGCTCGGCTTGCTCGCCACCGGTGACGCCTGGGGTGAGTGGGACGCCGAGGGCGCCGCGACCGCCGTTCAGGAGGCTGGCGACGACAGCCTGCAGGCTTCGGTCGGCCTCGACACCCCGACCTTTGCCGACGCCCTGCCCACGGGCGATTATCTGCAGGCCTATTCCGAGGAGCAGGGCCTTGGCTTTGCCGGCCAGGCTGCGATGTATATTCTTTCGGGCGTGATTGGCGTGGCGGTGCTCACCATCACATTCCGCCTGGTCTCGCTGACGGTCAAGGAAAGCGGTGCTCATGGCAATAGCCGAGCTGCCTAGTTGGCTTGCGGCCGAGGAGCGTTACGAGCCCGCGGGGGCTCGGCATCGTGTGATGCAAAAGAATGTCCTGCACCTGGCGAGCCTGCTTGAGCGGGTTCGCCTGGGTGGAGGCGCGCACGAGGGCGGGTCGATGGTCGACCGCGCCCTTTCTTGCGTTTCGGCTCCGGTGCGCCTGGTGGGGATGTTCGTTTGCGTCCTGTGCGTGTGTCTGACGCAGAGCCCGCTGTACCTCATGTTGATGGCGGCCATCGCGCTGGTGCTCGTTGCCGTGCGCCCCGTACGCGGGCTGCGTGCGACCTTTGTACCGGCGCTCGGCGCCACGGGGCTTGCGGTGGTTCTGGCACTGCCTGCCCTGCTGCTGGGCGCTTCTGCCGCGGGCGCCATGCTCAAGATCGCGCTCAAGACGTTCATTAACGTGTCGTTCGTGCTGGGCGTTTCGTGGACGCTCACCTGGAGCCGCATGTCGGCGGCGCTCAAGACGCTACAGCTGCCCGACGAGGTCATCTTTACGTTTGATATGGCGCTCAAGCACATCGAGGTGCTGGGACGCACGGCGCACGATCTGACCGAATCGGTCATGCTGCGCAGTGTGGGTCGTGCGCCTGCGGGTTTTTCGCGTACCGATTCGATCGCGGGTATCATGGGCATGACCTTTATCAAGGCGATGGAATGCAGCCGCGCGATGGACGAGGCTATGCTTTGCCGTGGCTTTGCCGGTGCGTATCCGACTCCCGCGCGGAGCGGCTTTGGCTGGCGCGATGCGGTCTATGCGGTCGTCGTGGTGCTGCTCGCCGTGTTGTGCGCGGTGCTGTAGCGCGGGCGGCCGAGCCGTCGATGTGGATAGGGAAGGGCGACGTTTTGGCAAACGATACGAATGGCGTGATGGGCGCGAGCGGTGCTACTGGCGCCAAGAGCGTGCCGCTCATCGAGTTTCGCGACGTGCTGTTCTCCTATGCGGGGCATACGGTTGTCGATGGTGTGTCGCTGCAGGTCGATCGTGGTGAACTCGTTGCCCTACTCGGTCCCAACGGCTGCGGTAAGACGACGATTATGCGCCTTATCAACGGTCTTGAACTAGCGGACGCGGGTGCGTACCTGTTTGACGGGCACGTGATCGATGCGGCATATCTCAAGGATTCCGCAGCCGCTCAGCGTTTTCATCAGCGCGTGGGCTTTGTGTTCCAGAATGCCGACGCCCAGCTGTTCTGCGCTACGGTGGGCGAGGAAGTTGCTTTTGGCCCCGCGCAGATGGGGCTGCCGACAGACGAGCTCGAGCGCCGCGTCCGCGATGCCATGGAGCTGTTCCAGGTTGCCGATCTGGTCGATGCCTCGCCCTATCAGCTTTCGGGCGGGCAAAAGAAGCGCGTTGCGCTGGCTGCGGTGGTGTCGATGAACCCCGATATCCTAGTGCTCGATGAGCCCACCAACGGGCTCGATGAGGACTCGTGCGACATCGTAGTCAACTTTTTGCTGGCCTACGTTGCTGCCGGTAAGACGGTTTTGATGAGTACGCACCATCAAGATTTGGTGCGCCGCCTGGAGGCCCGTGCCATCTATATCGATCGATATCACCATGTGGTCGAGGCGCCCGTGCCGTCGTATGGAACCGAAAGCGGTGCTGCGGAATAGTTGCTGCGTAGGGTATGTATGGCCGCCTGTGCGACTCTGCCGTGATGGTATAGTTAACCAGGTTTTATGGGGGTGGCTATGCCAAGTTGGAACATTCATATCGCTCAGACGGAGCGTTTGCTGGAGCGCACCGGTGCGCTTGCCAATAGCGTGCGCGACCGCAATGCCTTTTTGTTTGGCTGCGTGGTTCCGGATATCTTCGTGGGCTATATGGTCCCTGGCATCGCCGATCCCATCCCGTACCGTATCACGCATTTTGCCAAGCCTGAGCCTATCCCTAAGCCGCGCGAGCATGAGTTTTGGGACACCTATGTGGCGCCGCTGCTCAAAGGGGCGCCTGTTGGTACGCCGGCTGCCGCGACCTCGATTGCCGAGGAACGCGAGCGACTCAATCGGGTACATTATCCCCAACGCTACAAGGATGCCGAGCCGGTTGCCGGTCCCGGTGCTAGCGAGCTTTCGCTCGCGCCCGATGACGTGGCACAGTCGCTGCTCGATCTGACGCTGGGCGTTTGGTCTCACCTCGTGGCCGATACCGTGTGGAATACGCGCGTGAATCAGTATCTGGAGGCGCACGGCGGCAAGCCGTGCGAGGAATTCCGCATTAAAAAGCAAGGCGACTTTGACTGGTTTGGCAAGACGCTCGGCATTGTTTCTATCCCGCGTGCGACCGATCGCCTGTATACCGCGGCGGCCCAGTTTGGTCAGTATTCGATTCCGCAAGATTATGTGCTCAAGACCATTGGCGTCATGCACGAGATTGTACGCGAAAACCCCGGCGAGCCCGATCATCCGCCGTATCGCTTGCTAACCGAGGAGTTTTTCGATGCAACGTTTACCGAGGTCGTCGAGCTAACCGAGACGGGTTTTGCCGAGCGCGTGGCCGCTCCCGGCACGCCCGCGCTGCCCCTGATTGCTAGCTGCTAGCTGGCCGGCCCGGCAGTGAATAGCTCAACCCAATCGACAAGTAGCTCTTGCCGTAAGGTATCTTCGGCAATGCGCTCCTGTTTGGTCTTTGGGGTGTAGGAAAGTCCAGCCTTTTTATGGATGAGCTCGGCTATGTGGTCGAAGCTCTTCTCATCCTTAATCTGGCCAAAGGTAATTTGGATGACGTCGTAGCCCATGCTTGTGAGCGCGGTGGCGCGCTCGGCATCGGAGAGGCTCGCGGCTTCGCTGCCGTGGGCGGAGCGGCCTTGGCATTCAAGGATGACACCCATGCTGTCGGTGGCGCTTTCGATGAGGATATCGGCGTAGCAGCAGGTTTTGTCATACAGCGAGCGCGCGGCGTCGCTGAGTGGGATGCGCACGTTGTTTGCGATGTTGATGCCCATGCCGCCCTCGTCGCGGGGGAGCGAGATAAGCATGGAGGTCTGTACTTCGAAGGGCGAGGCGGTCTGTCCTGTCATGCGTTCGGCGGCCCAGCGGAGCTGCTTAACACCGCGCAGGCCTGCGGCCTGCTTGGCGAACGCGGCGATATCCGCTGTGGAAAGAAGCGGCGTGCGCTTCCACAGGTTGGTATCCTTGCCGTTGACGTCGATAACCCGCTCCCAGCCGCAGTTGGGTGGAATGAGCTTAAGCGAAATAGCTTCATCAAGTTGCTGTTGCGTACGTTTGCAAGGCGTGAACACCGCGAAGGAGCTGCACATCTCATAACAAGCCATAAGCAGCTGGCTGCGTGAGACCTGCGTAGCAAGGTTGAGCAGTGTGAACTCGGGCGATGTGACATCAAACCCATGCTCAGTTTGCCTAAACGACCCGGGAGGCGGCTCTTGGGTTAGCAGACGGCTATGAAATAGCTTTCCGTTCGCGCGCTGTTTTCTTTCGCCCACGAATCTCCAAACTGGTGTGCCGAGCAAGTCTTTAATTACTGGTTGTTTTGAGTAATGCACCAAGCGATGGTCATGGTCGGGCGGCAGGATTGCCGGATAGAGTCCTAGTATCTGGGGCGGGATGCGATAGTACTGAAAAGCTGTGGGTCCGCAAGCGAGAAATGACATGGCAATCCGATCGTTCGAGCGTTGTTTGGGCTAGAAAGGCTATCGGTTTCGGAAGTGCGGGGAAAAAGACAAACAGGCAAAGCACAAGCGGTATTTGAGCCAACTTTATCAGGGGTTTTGTTGAAATAAAAGGGCTTGTGCTCGGGGGTAAGCAATTTTTCCCCGCACTTCCGAAAACGCAATCAATTTGGACCTTGCTAAAACGATTTAGCAGCGTCGGTTAAGGTGTGGGTTTGCCACCGGGCGAACATTTTTTGCGCTTGGGACTTTATTCATTGGGTCTCGAAGGGTGGATTTCGCGCTTTTGGTAAAGAAACGAGTGTGCGTTTTGCCGTGCGCCGGCATTGGCACAGAAAAAGGGCCCGGAAAGCGAAGCCTTCCGGGCCCTTTGCAATGCAAATCTGCTTGCAAGTGCGATTTAGCGCACCTGAGCGACGTAAGCGACGTTGGTCGAGGAGACCTTGTCCTCGAGCTGGACGCTCATGCGGGGATCGCCGGCGGTGGCGACGGTCAGATCGCCAGCCTCGACGTAGCCGAGCTCCTTAGCGGTCTCGATCGCCTTGACGATCGTGCCGTTGACGGTGCCCTGGGTGATCTCGGCCTGGTGCGGGATAACGCCCCAGTACATGATCATCTGCTGGACAGCCCACTCGTGGCGGGAGAACGCGCAGATCGGCATGTTGGGACGGAAGTGCGAAATCAGGCGAGCGGTACGGCCGGTGGTCGTCGGCACGGTGATGCACTTGGCGCCAACGGTGGTGGCCATGTTCACAGCGGACATACCCACAACGTTGTTGACGACGCGGGTGCCGTGAGCGTCAGCCGGAACCTCGAGCGGAGCGTGGGCCGGGAGGTACTTCTCGGTCTCCAGGGCGATGCTGGCCTGCATCTTCACGGCCTCGACCGGGTACTTACCGGCAGCGGACTCGCCGGACAGCATGACGGCGTCGGTGCCGTCGTAAATGGCGTTAGCGACGTCGGCAACCTCGGCGCGCGTCGGGCGCGGGTTCTGCTGCATGGAGTCGAGCATCTGCGTAGCGGTGATGACGGGCTTGTAGGCCGCGTTGCACTTGGCGATGATCTCCTTCTGGATGTGCGGAACGAGCTCGGGCTTGATCTCGATGCCCAGGTCGCCACGGGCGACCATGATGCCGTCGGAAGCCTCGAGGATCTCGTCGAAGTTCTCGACGCCCAGGGCGCACTCGATCTTCGGGAAGATCGTCACGTGCTCGCCGCCGTTCTCGCGGCAAAGCTCGCGGATGCCGCGGACGGACTCGCCGTCGCGGATGAAGGAAGCGGCGATGTAGTCGATGTTCTCGGTCAGGCCAAAGAGGATGTCCTGACGATCGCGCTCGGTGATGGCGGGCAGCGAGATGTTGACGTTGGGCATGTTGACGCCCTTGCGCTCGCCGATCAGGCCGTCGTTCTTAACGACGCAGGTCATGTCCTGGCCGTCGACGGACTCGACCTCGAGGGCAACCAGGCCGTCATCGATCAGGATGAGGGAGCCCTTCTCGACCTCGGAGGGCAGAGCCAGGTAGTCGAGGGAGATGTGCTCAGAGGTGCCGTGGAAATCCTCGGTCGTGGGCTGAGCGGTGACGACGATCTTGTCGCCGGTCTTGACGGCAACCTTCTTGCCGTCGACCAGAAGGCCGGTGCGGACCTCGGGGCCCTTGGTGTCGAGCAGGATGCCGACGGGCATACCGAGCTCCTTGGAAATACGACGGACGCGCTCGATGCGACCGTGGTGCTCGTCGTAGGAGCCGTGCGAGAAGTTAAAACGGGCGACGTTCATGCCCGCCTTGATCATCTCGCGGATGGTCTCGTCGCTATCGCAGGCGGGACCCATGGTGCATACAATCTTGGTGCGCTTGTACATTCAGACCTCCATCTGACATCGTCTTGCGCTGATAGATAAACCATAAGAAATAAAACCGAGTTGATTATAACGAAATGGCGTCCGAATACCCCAAAAAATCGACCGTATGCCGAATTAGAAGTTCATTTTTTGCGGAAAAACGGTATATGCAAAAACTTTACCAACCGTTCTAACCGCTGCTATCTGGGTGATATTTCAATTTGATGATGCGCCGAAGAAAAAACGTTTTATCAGTATTGAGCATCACACGGTCTGCACCGTTGCTTATGGACCATATTTCCAAATGGATTGTTTTGGCTAGACGCGTTGCTTTGGGGTACCATAGCTCCACTATCAACTGCCGCTCAGCACGGCAGCCTTGATGAGCCCTTGCCCTTCTCCTGGGAATTATGATCGGGCATCAATCTGCTGAGTGGCCCGAATCCCAGGAGGGGACTCTATATGCAAAAGGAATACCTGTCCGCCGCGGCGGAGGTGCTCAGCGACCAAGGTGTCGATGAGAACCTCGGCCTGAGCGACGACGAGGCGTCGTCGCGCCTCGCTAAGACAGGCCCTAACAAGCTCGAGGAAGCCGAGAAGACGCCGCTGTGGGAGCGCTTCTTTGAGCAGATGGCCGACCCCATGGTCATCATGCTGATCGTTGCCGCCGTCATCAGCGCGCTCACGGGCATGGTCAAGGGCGAGGCGGACTTTGCCGATGTCGCCATCATCATGTTCGTCGTTATCGTCAACTCGGTGCTGGGCGTGGTCCAGGAGGCTAAAAGCGAGGAGGCTCTCGAGGCCCTGCAGGAGATGAGCGCGGCGCAGTCCAAGGTGCTGCGCGACGGCAAGCTCGTGCACCTGCCGAGCGCCGAGCTCGTGCCCGGTGACGTGATCATGCTCGAGGCGGGCGACTCCGTCCCGGCCGACTGCCGCGTGCTCGAGAGCGCCACGATGAAGATCGAGGAGGCCGCCCTTACCGGCGAGTCCGTGCCCGTCGAGAAGCATGCCAACGTGATCGAGCTCGCCGCCGGCACCGACGACGTGCCGCTCGGCGACCGCAAGAACATGTGCTACATGGGCTCCACCGTGGTGTACGGCCGTGGCCGCGCCGTCGTAGTCGGTACCGGTATGAACACCGAGATGGGTAAGATCGCCGGCGCCCTGGCCGAGGCCAAGGAAGAGCTCACGCCGCTGCAGGTGAAGCTTGCCGAGCTCAGCCGCATCCTCACTATCATGGTTATCGTCATCTGCGTCGTTATCTTTGGCGTCGACATCATCCGCCACGGCGTGGGCAACGTTCTCACCGACCCGACCGCGCTGCTCGATACCTTTATGGTCGCTGTCTCGCTTGCCGTCGCCGCCATCCCTGAGGGTCTGGTTGCCGTCGTGACTATCGTGCTTTCGCTCGGCGTGACCAAAATGGCCAAGCGCCAGGCGATTATCCGCAAGCTCTCTGCCGTCGAGACCCTTGGCTGCACGCAGACCATCTGCTCCGACAAGACCGGTACCCTTACCCAAAACAAGATGACCGTCGTCAAGCACGAGCTCGCTGCGCCTAAGGAGAAGTTCCTGGCCGGTATGGCGCTGTGCTCCGATGCCCAGTGGGACGAGGACCTGGGCGAGGCCGTTGGTGAGCCGACTGAGTGCGCGCTCGTCAACGATGCCGGCAAGGCTGGTCTTACTGGCCTGACTGCCGAGCACCCGCGCGTGGGCGAGGCCCCGTTCGACTCGGGCCGTAAGATGATGTCCGTGGTCGTCGAGACCCTGGATGGCGAGTACGAGCAGTACACCAAGGGCGCGCCCGACGTGGTGATCGGCCTGTGCACCCATATCTACGAGGGCGATAAGGTTGTCCCCCTGACCGAGGAACGTCGTGTCGAGCTCGTGGCCGCCAACAAGGCCATGGCCGACGAGGCCCTGCGCGTGCTGGCGCTGGCAAGCCGCACCTACACCGAGGTCCCGGCCGACTGCAGTCCCGCCGCGCTCGAGCATGACCTGGTCTTCTGCGGCCTGTCCGGCATGATTGACCCGGTTCGTCCCGAGGTCGCCGACGCCATCCGCGAGGCGCACGATGCCGGTATCCGCACCGTCATGATCACGGGCGACCACATCGACACCGCCGTGGCCATCGCCAAGCAGCTGGGCATCGTCACCGATCGCAGCCATGCCATCACCGGTGCCGACCTCGATCGCATGAGCGACGAGGAACTCGACGCGCACATCGAGGACTACGGCGTGTACGCCCGCGTCCAGCCCGAGCACAAGACACGCATCGTCGAGGCTTGGAAGTCGCGCGACCAGATCGTGGCCATGACGGGCGACGGCGTCAACGACGCCCCGTCCATCAAGCGCGCCGACATCGGCGTCGGTATGGGCATCACCGGCACCGACGTCACCAAGAACGTTGCCGACATGGTGCTTGCCGACGACAACTTCGCCACCATCATCGGTGCCTGCGAAGAGGGCCGTCGCATCTACGACAACATCCGCAAGGTCATCCAGTTCCTGCTTTCGGCCAACCTTGCTGAGGTGTTCTCGGTGTTTATCGCCACGCTCATCGGCTTTACCATCTTCCAGCCGGTGCAGCTGCTGTGGGTGAACCTGGTCACCGACTGCTTCCCCGCGCTCGCGCTGGGCATGGAGGATGCCGAGGGCGACATCATGAAGCGCAAGCCGCGCAACGCCAAGGACGGCGTCTTTGCCGGACATATGGGTCTGGACTGCGTGGTCCAGGGCCTGATCATCACCGTGCTGGTGCTGGCGAGCTTCTTTGTGGGCGTGTACTTTGACATGGGCTACATCCACATCGCCGATATGATCGCCGGCAATGCCGACGAGGAAGGCGTGATGATGGCCTTCATCACGCTCAACATGGTCGAGATTTTCCACTGCTTCAATATGCGCAGCCGTCGTGCGTCGCTGTTCACCATGAAAAAGCAGAACAAGTGGCTGTGGGCTTCCGCCGCGCTGGCACTGGTGCTGACGGTGATCGTGACCGTGCAGCCGACGCTTGCCGAGATGTTCTTTGGCCCTGTGACGCTTGAGCTCAAGGGCGTTCTTGCCGCTTTGGGCCTGGCCTTCCTGATCATCCCGCTGATGGAGATCTACAAGGCGATCATGCGCGCGGTCGAGAAAGAGTAATGTTCCTGTCCGGGCCCGACCGCCTGCGGGGTTTCCACGGGCACGTCCTCGCCGCTTTGCGGCTGCGGGATGTGCCCTTAGGAAACCCCTCCCGGCGGGCGGGCCCTGCGGTATCCTTGCTGGCTTTTCTCCCGCGCGGATGATAAAGGGCTGAGGGAAAGTTTGTGAGCTGGTCGGGCTTTGCCCGGCCAGCTCTTTTTGATTTAGGGCTTTGCCCGGCCAGCTCTTTTTGATTTAAAATACCTGCTCAGTTGTGATTTATGGTGCTGGGAGGCGCTTGTGGGCAAGGCTAAGGCTAAAGCGAAGAAAAAGACGACGGGGGCACGGGCTAAGCGTGACCGTCGTCGGAAACTCGCGACCGAAGCGCCCGTGTCTGCCGAGGAGTTGTTGGCGAGCGTACCGGGGCTCGATGCGCTGCAGGACGTTCCGGCGTTTGATGACCTGCCGGTCGATGAAGCCCAGCAGACTGCCTTTGATGATTTCTGCGCACATGCCGAGGAGCCCGAGCAGATGCAGCTGGGTGCCGTTATTCGCCTGGATCGCGGGTTTCCGCTGGTGGCCACTGCCGACGACACCTTTCGCGCCGAGCATGCCGTGGGGTTTGCCAAGTCGCGCGGCGAGGACGAGGTCCTGCTGCCTGCCGTGGGCGACCGTGTGGCGGTGCGCCGCGCTCCCGGGCACGATATGGGCGTGATTGAGTGCGTGCTGCCGCGCCGTACGAGCTTTGAGCGTTGGCGCGGCCGTGCCCGCGGAGAGCGCCAGGTGCTCTGCTCCAACGTGGATAGCGTGCTAATCGTGCAGGCGCTCGGTGCCGGCGAGGTACTGCTCGACCGCGTGGCGCGTTCGCTGGTGTTGGCGCTCGACTGCGATGCCGAGCCGGTGGTAGTGCTCACCAAAGCTGACCGTTGCGATGCCGAGGAGCTCGAGCGCGATCTGGACCGCGTGCGCCGCCTAGTGGGTCCGGACGTGCGCGTAATCGTGACGTCCTCTGCCGAGGGCCGCGGCCTGGACGAGGTACGCGCCTGCGTGCCCGCCGGGAGCTGTGCCATGATTTTGGGCGAATCGGGTGCCGGCAAGTCGACGCTGCTCAATGCGCTGCTGGGCCACGATGCGTTGGCGACCGGCGGTGTGCGCGAACGCGACGACCAGGGCCGTCACACTACCGTCGCGCGCGTGATGGTGGCGCTACCGGGCGACGCCGGCGTGATCGCCGATGCCCCGGGCCTACGCAGCCTACCGCTCGTGGGTCACGAGCGGGGTCTGGCGCGCGCCTTCCCCGAGATTGTCGAGGCATCGCGTGCGTGCCGGTTTGGCGATTGCACGCATACCCATGAGCCGGGTTGTGCCGTTCGCGAGGCCGAGGACGCCGGGCAGATCGACAGCCTGCGTTTGGAAACGTTCCAAAACCTGGCGTCATCCATGCGCGTGAGTGCTCAAATGCTCGATCCCGATGTCCATCTGTAATTGATTTTTCCTATGACAGCCGTCTCCCAACTGTTCGGGAGACGGCTTTTTTGCTGCGGAAAAGCCTCGAAACATGCAGTTTGCTGACGTACTGACCAAAACCTTGCCACGAGCTTGACGGGCTGGTCAGCTTTTGGTCAGCGATTGGTTTGACATCGAAAACCAAAATCGCAATTGCGCCGCTTTGCACTCTGACCGCCCAGACAATGGTGGTACGGGCATTCGCCCGGCACTGCCATGAGAGGAGCGGCCGTGAACAAGAGCAAACGCATCGCCATCAGTCTGGTCGCGGGCGTGCTCGCTGCTCTGCTCTGCATGGTTTACGGCTCGTCGATCCGCTCGCAAGCCGAACAGGTCCAGGCTGAGACCTTGGCCAAGTACGGTGGCGATCGCGTCGAGGTATGCGTCGCGGCGCGCGATATCGATGTGGGCGAGACCCTCGATGAGACCAATGTCATAACCCAGGAATGGCTGACGAGCCTGTTGCCGCGTGACGCGGCGACCGAGCTGCGCCAGGTGCGCGGCGACGTGACGACTTCGCGTATTCCCAAAAACGCCGTGATCTGCAATGTCTACACCAAGGCCGAGAGTCACAAGCTCGAGGTGCCTAAGGGCAAGGTCGCCGTTTCGGTGGCGGTCGATGCCGAGCACTCGGTCGGCGGTGCTACGGGCGTGGGCAGCTACGTGGATGTGTATGTGCAAAAAGACGGCGTAACCGATCGGTTGTGCGGCGCGTACGTGATCGATACCAGTGAAGATTCCGGTGCCACGCGCGAGGGCAAGATCGAATGGGTGACGCTGGCGGCTGACCCCGAAGACGTCAAGGAACTGCTGGGGGCATCGGGCAAGGGAACGGTCAGCTTGACGATTCCCGCCACGGCGCGCGGCAAAAAGAGCGGAGGCGACGAGTGATGAAGGCGATCTGGCTTGCGTGCTGCGCGTGCGGCGATTACGAGCTGTTGCAGCGGGAAGTCGAGGGCCGTGATACGGGTGCACAGGTGCTTCGCGTGGGTGACCTGGACGGGCTGGTTTCCATGGCGCGGGCGTTTCCGTCGCGCCGCGGGGCTGCCATCATCGCGGCGTCTCTGTTTGATACCGAAGATGTGCGCAAGACTGTTGCGCGCCTGACGGCCGAAGGCCGCGTGAGTCGCGTGGTCGTGTTGATAGAGGCACTCGATCCATCGGATATCGAGGGGCTGTTTCGCGCAGGGGCGACCGAGGTCATCGCTGCGCACAGTATATGCGGCAACGGGCGCGCGGGCGAGGGAGCGGTTGATTCCGATCGGTGCATGACGATTGAGCCCGATGCTTTTGTTGATAGGGAACCCGGGGCGCCTCGCGCTACAAGAGGCCCGCGTGTTGATGATTATGGAAAAGCGGAAGCCGAGCATGGTCGGCGCCCCCGGAACCCCCTTGTATACGATGACGCTGGAGAGCCGGCGCAGCATGCTGGCGACTCCCCGGCTGTAGATATGGGATACGTGCACGGCGTGAATCTGGCGGATGAACTCGACGAAGTTGAGGGCTTTGCCGGGTGCGGCGAGTTGTCGCTGATGCAGCATGAGCAGATTGCACAGAACGAGCCTGCCTCGCAGACCGAACAAGCTGCCATGCCGGCTTGGACGCAGCGTGTGGTTGCGGCGGGGGAGACGGGGACGCTGTCACCGACGCCCACCCCGCCGCCTCCGATGCCGCCGGCAGACGCTGCCGCTCCGCAGCATCGAGCTCCGGTCATCTGCGCCATTTCGGGTTCGGGCGGTTGCGGCAAGTCGACGATCATTGCCACCATGGCACACACATCGTCGCTGTTGGGCTTGCGTGCCGCCGTGCTCGACCTGGACCTGATGTTTGGAAACCTTTACGACTTGTTAGGCGTCGATGCTCCGCGCGATATGGCGGCACTTATCGAGCCGTCGGCGGCGGGCGCGCTCACCGAGCCGGATATCGTAGCCACATCGATGCGCGTGGCGCCAGGCGTTACGCTCTGGGGTCCCGTCGCGGCGCCCGAGCAAGCCGAGCTCATGGCACGTCCGGTGGAGCTGCTGCTCGATGTCCTGCGTCGCGAATCCGACGTGGTCTTTATCGATACCTCGGTCTTTTGGGGCGATGCCGTGGCGGCTGCGGTGGCGGCGAGCGACCGCTGCCTGGTCGTTGGCGATGCGGCGGTATCGTCCGCGACATCGGCGTCGCGCGTCATTGAACTGGCAAGTCGAGTAGGTGTGCCGCGCACGCGCATGAGCGCCGTGTTCAACCGGTTCGGTGCGCGCGGGGCAGACGAGGACGTCGCCATGCGCTTTGAGATTGCCTGTGCGTTGAGCTCCAAGATTCGTATCGCCGATGGCGGGCAGGATCTCGCCGCGCTCATGGCGTTTGGGCGCGCTGACGAGGCAGTGGGGCAGACCAGCGCTTTTGCGACCAGCGTGCGCGAGGCCACGCGCGAGATGCTCGTGGAACTGGGGTGCGCCGTCGGCCCTTGGAGCGATACGGTCGCCGACCGTGCAACGCGTACCGAGCGCCCGCGTATCCGCCTTCCCTGGTCGCGCGAGGGTGATCAGCGATGAGCCTGCAAACAAGGATTAAGGCTGCCGGCGCTGCAGCGGCGGCAGCGCCTGTAGATGCGGGGCGTCGCCGCGCGGTGAAACGACGCACCAAGCGCGCCGTGATGGACCGCATGGGTTACGACGAAGTGGCGCGTATCAGCGCCTATATCGACCCGGCACTTGCCCGCTCGGAATTGCGTCCCGCGGTGGAGGCGGCGCTCAATGTTGAGGAGCCGACCGATCTCGCGACGCCCGAGCGCGAGACCATCATCGACGAGATTTTGGATGACGTGGTGGGCCTGGGGCCGTTGCAGCCGCTCATCGAGGACGACACCGTTACCGAGATCATGATCAACGGCTGCCGCTCGGCTTTCTTTGAACGCGGCGGCGTCTTGCACCCCATCGAGCATGCGTTTGAGGATGATGAGCAGATCCGTGTGCTTATCGACCGCATCATCTCGCCACTTGGCCGCCGTATCGACGAGCGCAGCCCCATCGTCAACGCCCGCCTCAAAACGGGCTATCGCGTCAACGCGGTGATTCCGCCTGTGGCGATTGACGGACCGATTCTCACCATCCGAAAGTTCTCGGACCGCATCTGCTCGCTGGACGAGCTTGTGGGGCTGGGGTCGCTGCCGCTTTGGTATGCGCAGCTGCTGTCGTGCGCGGTGTCGCTGCGACAGGACCTGGCGGTTGCGGGAGGCACGGGATCTGGCAAGACCACCCTGCTCAACGCGTTGTCATGCGAGATTTCCACTGGCGAGCGCATCGTGACGATCGAGGACTCTGCCGAGCTCAAGTTTGCGCATCATCCGCACGTGGTGCGCCTGGAGGCGCGCGAGGCTTCAATTGAGGGCGAGGGCGCGGTGACGATCCGCGACCTGGTGACCAATGCCCTGCGCATGCGCCCCGACCGCATCGTGGTGGGCGAGGTGCGCGGTGCCGAGTGCTGTGACATGTTGCAGGCCATGAACACGGGCCACGACGGGTCGCTCACCACACTTCATGCGGGTTCAGAACAGGAGACCGTGGTGCGTCTGACGTTGCTTGCACGTTATGGCATCGATCTGCCGAGCGAGCTCATCGAGGAGCAGATTGCCATGGCGCTCGACGGCATCGTGATGTCCGAGCGCCACGCCGATGGCAGGCGCTTCGTCTCCTCTTATTCGGGGGTGCGTCGCGCCGCGTCGGGCGGCGTAGAGCTCGAGCGCTATGTGACTTTCGATGCCGCCGAGCGCATCTGGACGCTTGACCGCGAGCCGCCGTTTATCGCAGAAGGCCTGCGGTCGGGGACGCTCACACAAGAGGAGGTGGACGAATGGAGGTCGCTGTGCCCCTCGTCGTAGGGGGTTTGGCAGGGTTTTCTGTTGCGACGGCGTGCGGGGCGGAACCTCGTGTGCCGCAGGTGCCGCCGGCGGAGCTGGCGCGTCAGGCGCTCGAGACGGTGGCAGAGAGGCTGCCGCGTGAGCTGGTGGAAAACGATCTGCTGAAAAAGATCGCCCGTTCGTGGACATCGCTGGCTCCGGCGCATCGCCTTGGCCTCGTGATCGAAGATGCTTCGGGGCGTTTGGCGTTTCTGCTGCTATCGAGCGGTGTCTGCTGCGTTTTGCTAACGATGGTGTCGTTATCGCCCCTCGGATTTGCCTTGGGACTTGTTGCTCCGTTTGCCGTTGGCGCCGCTCGGGATGGCTTTGAGAGCCGGCGCGAGCAACACGATGCAGAAGAGGCCATGCCCGAGGCGTTTACCGCACTTTCCATGTCGCTTGCCTCGGGACATTCGCTGGCCCAGGGCATGCGCTTTGTGGGCGCTCATGCGCAAGAACCGGTGCATACCGAGTTTTTGCGGGTGGCGGCGGCAATCGATTGCGGCATCTCGGCGACCGACGCGCTCGATGACTTGCTCGTGCGCATCGACGCTCCCGGCCTTTCGCTTGTGACCTTGGCGCTTAAGGTGTCTCAGCGCACCGGTGCTCCGCTTGCCGACTTACTGTCCGAGGCGTCGAGCATGGTGGGGGAGCGCATTGAGCTCAAGCGCCGCCTGGATGTCAAGACGTCGCAGGCTCGCATGTCTGCGCATATGGTCGCGGCGATGCCGGCGGGCATGTGCGCGGTGTTGGCGCTGCTTTCGGCAGATTTTCGTCGCGGTCTTGCGACGCCTGCCGGCGTGGGCGCTGTGGTGCTGGGTCTTGCCCTCAATGCCGTTGCCCTGGTGGTTATCCGACGCATTATGCGGGTGGAGCTATGAGCGCTCCGGTTGCAGTTGCGGCTTGCCTGTGCGCCCTGAGTGTATTTGTCGCGACGGGTTTGGATCGGGCGGATGCACGCAAGATCGCAGGGGCCTGCAAGCGCGAGGCGGTGCTGGTCGCTGCCGCGGGTCGCTCAGTGGTCGATGCCCTGACCGCGCGAGTGAAGGGCGCGGTTGGAGTGGGCGGCCCGGCGCGAGTGTCGCTCGGCGAAGTGTCCGAGATGATCGATGTTGTGCGCTTGGGTCTTTCGGCCGGTCTTTCGTTTGATGCGGCGCTTGAGATTTTCTGCGCCAACCACCGGTCAGTGCTGGCTCTTCGCTTTGAGCGGGCCTGCATGGCGTGGAAGGTGGGCGTGGGCACGCGTGAGGACGAGTTGTTGGTCGCCGCGCGCGACCTGGACGTGCGAGCGCTCGAGACCTTTGCCATCACGGTGGGGCAGGCGCTCGCCCTGGGTGCCCCACTTGCCGAGACGCTGGCCGCTCAAAGTCGCGAGATCCGTGCGGCTCATCGCGCTGCGGTCGAGCGCGAGATTGAGCGTGCGCCCGTCAAGCTGCTGATTCCCACCGGCACGCTCATCTTGCCGGCGTTGCTTCTGTCCATATTGGGCCCGCTGCTGGGAGCAGGCGGGATGATGTAGGGAGGAATACATGAACACGATGACTGACGCTGCTGGCAAGGTCCAGGGCTGGGCGTTTTGCCGGGCGGCACATGTTCATCAACGCGCCAAGGAGCTACTGCAGGAGGAGAGTGCACAGGGTACCACCGAGTATGCCATCTTGGTCGGCGTGCTCGTGGTGATCGCGATTATCGCCATCGTCGCATTTAAGGGCAAGGTTAAAGAGCTATGGGATGCGATCAGCGAGGGCATCAACAGCCTGTAGAGGGCGAGCGCCCCATCGGGGTGCTGCTGGTGTTTGCTTGCCTGACCGTGGCGATAGCGGCGGTGCTTTGGGGGCTTAACGCCGCGCGGCAGCAGCGTCCTGGGGCCGCCTTCGATTCGGGCTCAGATTCGGCGGTGGCGTCTCAAAAAGATGAGATGCGAGATGCGGACGATTCGGATGTCGCTGTCACGGCGCAAACCTTTCTGCGGACGCTCGACAAGCGGTCTGGCACTGCGACGGATTCGCCTGAGGGCAACGCGATTGCGGTCCGGCTTGCATGGTCCGAGGACCGACCGATGACCGAAGCGGCGGCGGATATGCTGCGTGCCTATCGCGAGGTACCCACGGCGCAACTTGCTCTGAGCGGCTATCTCGACATCAAGGGAAACGTGTGGGGCGCCATCGTGCGCGACGGACGCGGCTGGGTCGATATGGTGACAATTGCCGCGGATGCTGGCGATGCTTCGTGTCGTCTGCGCGCCGTGCGCCTGAGCCCGCAGGCAACGGACTCAAAGGAGGGATCGTGAAATGCATGATGTCCTGCGTGAGGAATCTGCCCAGGCGACGGTTGAATACGCCATTGTCACGGTTGCGCTGTTATCGATCGTGCTGGCGATCGCGGGACTTTGGCGTGCCGGCACCGATGGGCGCTTGGCGGCGCTGGTTGAGCGGGCGGCATCCCATAGCGTTGCCTCGACGTCGGTTATCGACGCCGCTGCGGCCGCTAAGGACATCGCGTTGTATTGATGCCGCGCGCGAGGACCGGGCGCAGTCTACGGTCGAGGCCGCTTTTTTGCTGCCGACGTTTCTGACACTCATCCTTCTCGCGCTGCAACCGGTGTGCCTGCTCTATACGCGCGCGGTCATGGAGTCTGCCGCCGCCGAGACCGCGCGGCTCATGACCACGACGACGGCGGAGGACGACGATCTTAAGGAGTTCACCCGCCGCCGACTTGCCGCAGTGCCCAACGTTTCGATCTTTCATGCCGGCGGGCCGTTGTCGTGGGATATCGAGCTTGGCCGGGCCGGTGCGGGTGGCGCCTCGTCCGTGTCCGTTTCCGGCGAGGTCAAGCCGTTGCCTGTGATCGGTGCGTTTGCGCAGGCTATGGGTGGTACCGCCGAGGGCGGCTACGTTGAGCTCAAGGTCGATGTCTCGTATCAATCGCGTCCCGAATGGCTGGAGGGAGATTATGATTCGTGGATTGCTGCATGGGATTAAGTGTTTCTGGTCTAGACGCGTTTTGACGCACCGTCCGAGCTGCCATCGCAAGCGAGGCGGCTTTATGGGTCGAGCCGGTGTCGATCTGTTTATCGAAGACGGCGCCTATACCACGCTTTCTTCTGCCGTGGTCATCCTAGTGGTGCTCACATTGTTGTTTTCGTCGACCGCGGCGATATGGAGCATGTCGCGTGCCGGGGATACCCAGGTGGCGGCTGATAGCGGCGCGCTGGCGGGTGCCAACGTAGTGTCGTCCTATCACACGGCTGCCACGGTGGTTGATGCGAGCATCTTGAGTCTGGGGCTGGCGGGGTTTGCCACGATCGGGACGGGCCTGGTCGCCATCCTCATCCCGGGTGCCGAGCCGGTTGCCGGCAATATGGTCGACACTGGGATTGAGATCATTAAAACGCGCAACAAGTTTGCCAAAAGCGCATCGGAAGGCTTACAGAAAATCGAGACGGCTCTGCCGTATCTGATCGCCGCGCGTGCCACGCAGGCGGTGTCGGCGCAGGATACCGATAGTGTGACCTATACCGGTACGGCGCTTGCCGTGCCCAGGACATCCGAGTCTGACTTCGCTGCGCTCAAAGGATCAGAGATCTCGACCGATACCATTAAAGACACATCAGATGATTTAGAGTGTGCGGCCGAGGAGCTGCGGAAGGCTTCTGAGGACACGGCGAAGGCTAAAGAGCGTGCTTGGCTGGCGGATTGTGGTGGGTCTGACAAGGGCTCGGTCGGCAGCTGTTCTTGCATGTGGGAGCGTGCGAAAAGCCTAACGGATCTCCCCGGTGTTCAAAATCCGCATTACTCATCGAGCGTTACGTGGGAGCCCCAAGTTGCCCTTGATCGCGCGAAGGACTACTACCACTGGCGTCTGACAAATGAGAAGCCCCACGGCTCGAGTGTCGAGATGAAGGCAGAGTCTGCGGCGCGTAAGGCGTTTTATACCTATGCGAGCGCGGAGGTCGATCGGGCACATATAACCGAGAACGGAGACAGGGTTTCCTCCTATATTCCGCTGCTGCCGCGCAACTCTGATGAGGTTCGGGCGACGGAGCTCTATACCGATGCGGTGTGGCCGACGAGCGTGAACGATGACAAGGCGTATCTGCATTACGGGACGACCTGCCCTAACTATAAGAAAGGGACGCCGAGCGGATTTGCTTCGGTTGCCGATTACGATGGACAGGATAAATGCAGCAAATGCCATTTTGGCGTTTTGTCGCTTGGTGCTGTTGCGGCGCCTTCAACCTCTATCGAAAACGGCTTCGAATATCACTTCGACGAGTTCAAAAAGGCCTTGGAGGAATACGTCAAATGTCGGAACAAAGAGCTTGAGCTCATGCGTCAGACCGAGGATGAGGCCGACCGTGCGAGCAATGCGTTTGACCAGGCCATTAAAACGCTTTCGGGCGAACGTCCGCGTATCGCTCCGCCCGGTCGCAACGGCGTGGCTGCCTTTGCGGTTTCGGGTGCCATCTCGAGCCCCGATGAGCTCAACTCTTCGTTTAACACGGCAGTCAGGCTTGGCGATCGCGGTGCCATCTCTGCCGCGGTGCTGGCGCCCGATGAGGCGACGGCGCAAAACAACGTGCTTTCGCGATTTTTCTCGACATTGAAGGGACGCTCGGGTGGCGTTGCCGGCGTACTCGATGGCGTCATGGATGTCTGGGGACGGCTGCTTGTGGGATACGGAGACATCCAAGGTTCGGCCGACGAACTTATGGACGAGATGATTAAGGGCCTAGGAGGGGGCAACGGCGCGTTGGGCTCCATTGCGTCGTGGCTTGGCGATACCGTTTCGGCGTCCGTGGCGGCGCTGGGCTTGGAGCCGTGCGACTTGCGCCTGCGAAAGCCGGTGCTGACCGACACCGCCAATGTCATCAAGAGCCCGGGGTCTGACATCACGGCTCTTTCTAATGCGCAGGACGAGCTACGAAGTATTCCGTTGGGCGTGACCGACCCCAAGGCGCTTTGCGAAGCGCTGGAATATCAAGTCGAGCGCACCATCAGCGGCACGACGTTCACGCTTGCGGAGATTCCGCTGCCCGGCGGCGGTTCCATCCCACTTACCGTCGATGTCACCACACTGGCGGGTGCCCTGGGCGGTGGGTCGTAATGGGCATCCGCACGCGCCTTTGCGAGGAGCGCGCCCAGGCGACGGTCGAGATGGCCGTGGTCACGCCCGTCCTGCTGGTTCTGGCGCTTATCGTGTACAACGTCATGGTCTTTGCCGGTGCGGTCGCACGCTTCGATCGCGTGGTGCCCGATATCGTGCTAGCACATGCCGTGGCGCCGAGCGGGGAGGACGATGGCAGCTCCATCGATGCTTCCGCGACCGTTCAGGCTCAGATCCAACATGCCATGGAAGGCTATGACTTGCTGATCGAGGTCTCGAGCGAACAGGGTGCGACGACATCGGATGGCGGTTTGCTTTCGCTTTCCGGCACGTTTAGGACCTACACCTGCACCATGCGCTATGAGCCGTGGCCGAGCTCGCTCAGCATCGCCGGCGTTTCGCTGGGGGCACCGGCAAAGTTGTCACACGAGCGCGCGGTGACGGTCGATCCATGGCGTCCGGGGGTGGTCATGTGACCGCGGTCTCGTCCTACATCGCCTACGCGCGGGCACTCAATAGGCTGGGCTGGACGCCGGCCGAGTTTGCGGTGGCGGAGTCGTTTGCCGTGCGCCTGCGCGGCATGCTGGGACGGTGCCCGGTTGCCGCCAACGGTCTGCCGCTCGTCATGGCATTTCCACGCTGCTCTTCGGTCCATACGTGTTTTATGGCCTATCCCATCGACATCGCCTTCATCGATCGCGACGGCAATATCCTCGCGCGCTACGAAAACGTACGTCCCTGGCGTATGTGCTCCTGCCCCGGCGCCTGGGCCGCACTAGAGCGCCCTTCAATCATTGTTTCGACCCCTGCTCTCCAACGCGTGCCGGCTTAAGAATTGGCGATAGCGGACTTTCGTCATACGAAATTGGGTAAGATGGAGGAGAAGATGCACGGATGTTGAGATCCATCCCAACGCTAAAAAGCACCTGACGGAAAAGCAGGTGCTTAGCGCTTGGCTTGCGGTTACTGAGTGCATTCGTCGCGAGTCGAAGGACGAGCCGCCGAGATGGCTTGCGATTGGATGGCTCCCAGACGGACGAAGCGTGGAGCTTGTCGCGGTCGAGCTTGTCCGTGGGTGGCTTATCATTCATGCCTTGTCTCCAGTCCAGAAGAAATTTTGGCAGGAGATTGAACGGGCTCGGCAAAGGGGTCGATGATGGGCAAGACGTATACGGCCGCTAATGGTCAGGTTGTAACGGGTGAAATGATTGACGCGTGGTGCGAGTCGTACGAGCGCGGAGAGTTTCCGGATGGCGAACACACCGTTGGTGGGATCGTGCATGGACGGCCCCCACTCTCAGGTGAGGGGACGGCAACGCTGTCGGTCAAGATTCCTCTGGGAATGAAGGAGGCCATTCGTCGACGGGCGGCTGCCGAGGGGATGACGCCAAGTGAGTTTGCCCGTGCGGCTCTGAGCGAAAAACTTCTTGCTGCCGGCTGATGCCTCTGACGTGCCGATTTAAAGAACCGAGGCTGTGCTCAAAAACTTTTTTGAAATTCTCGGTTGACCGGAACGCGTCCTTGGTTATACTAATCAAGCCTTGAAACAAGGCACACCTCAAATGGCTGGGTAGCTCAGTTGGTAGAGCAGAGGACTGAAAATCCTCGTGTCAGGGGTTCGATTCCCTTCCCCGCCACCTTGAATTGACTAGGACCTCTGCAAAGGGGTCCTTTTCTTTTATGTAGGGTTCTGCGGAAAATGCGCCCCATTATTGAGCGATAGAACGGGACACACTTTCCGGTGCCTGCCTCCGGCGCGCGTACGCACCTTGTCGCACCATTCCGAGCCCGCCCGCCCCAGACATTCCTCCCACTTTCGCGTCACTTTACAGACCGTTCGGTCGCCTGTCCGCACACGCGGGTATACTCAAAACGATACTTATCCTATGCAATACGATGCGGGTTCGACCTGCATGATCCGAAGGGGGCAGTGATGGAGAGGATACTCGGCGTTAATCTCTCTGGTTGGTTTATTCCCGAGCCTTGGGTGACCCCGTCGCTGTACGCGGCGACCGGTGCATCCAACGCAGCCGAGCTGCAGGAGGCCATGGGTACCGCCGCCTATAACGAGCGCATGCGCCGTCATTACGAGACGTTTGTGAGCGAGGACGATTTCCGCCGCATGGCGCAGATCGGCCTCAATGCCGTGCGTCTGCCGGTGCCCTGGTATGCCTTTGGCTCACAGGAGTCCGATGCGTCCTACATCTCGGTTGTCGACTACATTGACCGTGCGATTGAGTGGGCTGCCAAGTACGATATCCGCGTGCTGCTCGATCTGGCAACTGTGCCCGGTGGCCAGGGCGATTCCAACGATTCGCCCACCACGCCGGAGGCTGTCGCCGAGTGGCATTCGTCCACCAACGGCCGTCATGTCGCACTCGACGTGCTCGAGCGCTTGGCCGATCGCTATGGCGAGGCCGAGAGCCTGCTGGGCATTGAGCTGCTGGACACGCCACAGATGAGCGTTCGCAAGAGCCTCTTCACCATGACGGATGGCATTCCCGCTCACTACCTGCGCAATTTCTATCGCGATGCGTACGAGCTCGTCCGTTCGTATATGCCCGAGGATAAGATCGTCGTCTTCTCGTCGTCGGGGCATCCCAGCGAGTGGAAGCATTTTATGCGCGGCGCCAAGTACAAGAACGTCTACATGGACCTTCACCTGTACCATTACCGCGACGAGTATGCGCTCGACATCACGAGCCCTCGCGGGCTGACGACGGCGATTTCGCGTAACAAGCGCGAACTTAAAGAAGCGATTTCGACTGGGTTCCCCGTGCTGGTGGGCGAATGGTCGGGCGCGGCGATCTTTGCCAACTCGTCGGTTACGCCCGAGGGCCGCAATGCCTACGAGCGCGTGTTTATCGCCAACCAGCTGGCATCGTTTGCGCCGGCTGCCGGTTGGTTCTTCCAAACGTGGAAGACCGAGAAGCGCATTGCAGCATGGGACGCCCGCGCGGCGCTCGGTACGCTCGAGCGCGGCATGATTGAATAGGTTGATATGACGCAAAACAGCGCCCATACGGGCAAACTCTATGTGGTCGGCACGCCCATCGGCAACCTGGGCGACCTGTCCCCGCGCGTTGGTGAGGCTTTTGCCGCCGCCGATGCCATCTGCTGCGAAGACACGCGTGTGACGTCAAAGCTGCTGATGCACCTGGGCATTTCCAAGCCGCTTGTCCGTTGCGACGAGAATGTGATCGCTAGCCGCGCTGCCGGCCTGGTCGACCGTCTGCTGGCGGGGGAGACCCTCGCCTTTGCCTCGGACGCCGGCATGCCGAGCGTGTCCGATCCCGGCCAGGCGTTGGTCGAGGCGGCGCGTGAGGCTGATGTGCCCGTCGAAGTTATTCCCGGGCCCTCTGCTTGCGTCACGGCGCTTGTTTCGTCCGGCATTCCCTGCGAGCATTTTTTCTTCGAGGGCTTTTTGGGCCGAAAGCACGGCGACCGTGTGCGCCGTTTGCAGCGCCTTGCCGTGGTGCCCGGCGCACTCATCTTCTACGAGTCTCCACATCGCATCGTGGCGACGCTCGAGGCCGTGGCGGAGGTCTTTCCCCAGCGTGAGGTTGCCGTCTGCCGCGAACTCACCAAGCTGCACGAGGAGGTCTTGCGCGGGCCCGCTGACCAGCTTGCCGAGGAGCTGCGTGCTCGCGGCGAGGTAAAGGGCGAGATTGCGCTGGTCATCGCGCCGCCGAGCGAGGATGAGGAGGCCGGCATCGCGCCGGTTGGCGCTGCAGTAGCGGATCCCGACGAGGCCCTGCGCGAGGATATCCGCACCGCGCTCAAGGAGGGGGAGCCCGCCTCTGCGGTGGCCAAGCGCCTGTCTCAGAAGTATTCGCGCCGCAAGCGCGATGTCTATGCCATGGTGCTCGATATGCAATAGATGGAGGATATCCAGCCCTTGCGCTAGAATCATCCCCTGTATGCAACGTTTTTCTGGAGGACAAACCCCATGGATCAAAGCAAGCCTTCGTTCTTTATCACGACGCCCATCTACTACGTCAACGCCGATCCGCACCTGGGCACGGCTTATTCCACCATCATCGCCGACGTTCAGGCTCGCTATCGCCGCTCCGCCGGCTATAACGTCAAGTTCCTGACTGGCATGGACGAGCACGGCGAGAAGGTCGCCGAGGCCGCTGCCAAGCACAACATGACGCCGCAGGAGTGGACCGACAGCCAGGCTCCGCACTTCAAGGAGCTTTGGAGCAAGCTCGAGATCTCCAACGACGACTTCATTCGCACCACCGAGCCGCGCCAGCATCACGCCGTGCAGTATCTGTGGGAGCGCATGAAGGAGTCCGGCTACCTGTATAAGGGCAGCTATGACGGCTGGTACTGCGTGCCCGACGAGACCTACTTTACCGATACGCAGGTCCAGAAGGGTGACGAAGAGTACGGTAGCGTCGGCCAGCACCTGTGCCCCGATTGCCACCGTCCGCTCGAGCGCGTGCAGGAGGAGTCCTACTTCTTTAAGCTCTCCGCCTTCCAGGACAAGCTGCTCAAGCTCTATGACGAGCACCCCGACTTTGTTGAGCCTGCGTTCCGTATGAACGAGGTGCGCAGCTTTGTCGAAGGCGGCCTCAACGACCTTTCCGTGAGCCGTACGAGCTTTGACTGGGGCATTCAGGTCCCGTTTGACGAGGGTCACGTGACCTACGTGTGGTTCGATGCGCTGCTCAACTATATGACGGCCGTCGGCTACGGTGTCGACACCGACGAGGCGCGTGCCGAGCTGGCCTATCGCTGGCCCGCGCAGTTCCACATCGTGGGTAAGGACATCATCCGCTTCCACTGCGTCATTTGGCCCGCCATGCTCATGGCCATCGGCGAGGCCCTGCCCGAGCACGTCTTTGCCCACGGCTTCCTGACCGTGCGCAATGCCGAGACCGGCAAGGCCGAGAAGATGTCCAAGAGCCGCGGCAACGCCATCGCTCCGCAGGACGTTATCGACATGCTGGGCGTCGAGGGCTATCGCTACTACTTTATGACCGACGTCGTCCCCGGCACCGACGGTGCCATCAGCTTCGACCGCATGGAGCAGGTCTACAACGCCGACCTGGCCAACAGCTGGGGCAACCTCATCTCGCGTTCGCTCAACATGAGCGGCAAGTATTTTGACGGTTGCGCGCCCGCCAAGCCCGCATCGTTCGATGCGTTCGACAACCCGCTGGCAAAGATCGCCGATGGTCTGGTCGAGCGCTACATGGCCAAGATGGACGTGCTCGATTACGGTGGAGCCAAGGACGAGGTCATGGAGCTCATCCACGCTGCCAACCACTACATCGAGGACTCCGAGCCTTGGGCACTTGCCAAGGACGAGGCCAAGGCTGACGAGCTGGCGTTTGTGATCTACAACCTGCTCGAGGCCATCCGCATTGCCGCTCACCTGCTGATGCCGCTCATGCCCCAGACTTCTGCCGAGGCTCTGCGCCGCCTGTCCTGCGAAGACGAGGCCGCGAGCGACGACCTCAAGGGCATTTGCGCTTGGGGCCTGCTTGCTGGTGGTCAGCCCGTCGAGAAGGGCGAGCCGCTGTTCCCGCGTCTGGGCTAAGACGCCGCGCGCCATATCGGCAATTTACTGTTTAGATGTAAGGGCATGGCCGCAACGGTCCATGCCCTTTTGTTTCAAGACGCCGCCATCATGCTAAGGAGGCAACCATGACAACTTCGCCTTTGGCAAACCCCACGGCCACCAGGGAGCTGCTAGAGGAGTTTGGCCTTGCGACCAAGCATCGCCTGGGCCAGAACTTTCTAATCGACAATCATGTGATCGAGCGTATCTGCGAGCTTGCCGAGCTTGCAGGTGACGAGCGCGTACTCGAGGTGGGTCCGGGTTGCGGCACGTTGACACTTGCGTTGCTGCAGGAGGCGGCGTGCGTTACGTCCATTGAGGCCGATCCTGAGCTCGAACCGGTGCTCGACGCCCACGCCGCCGACTATGCCAACTTCCGCTTTATCATGGGCGACGCGCTTAAGGTGGGCCCGGAGCAGATTGAGCAGGCTGCGGGCGGTGAGCCGACGGTGTTTGTCGCGAACCTGCCCTATAACGTGGCGGCGACGATCATCCTGCAGTTCTTTCAGACGATGCCGGCGCTCAAGCGTGCCGTCGTCATGGTGCAAAAGGAGGTTGCCGATCGCATTGCCGCAGTGCCGGGTAACAAGACCTATGGCGGCTATACGGCAAAGCTCGGCCTGTATGCGCAGGTGACGGGTCGCTTTGAGGTGCCGCCGCGCTGCTTTATGCCGGCGCCGCACGTGGACTCGGCTGTCGTGCGTATCGACCGTGTTGACGGCGTGGTGCCCGAGGGGCTCGATCGCGAGTTCGTGGCTCGTGTGATCGACGCTGCGTTTGCCCAGCGCCGCAAAACCATTCGCAACTCCATGAGCGCCAACGGCTTTGCCAAGGACGTACTCGATGCCGCCTTTGAGGCTTGCGGTATCGCGCCCACTACGCGCGCCGAGACGCTTGATGTTGCCGACTTTGTCCGCCTGGCCCAGGAGCTAATCCATGATGCCTAATGCCGCACGCGTGACGTTTACCAAGAAAAAGAAGACGGTCGCCTGTCCCGTGCCCTTGGCACCGCTTGCCGACACGCATGCGCATCTGCTTTCGTTTTGGGGCAAAGAAGTGCCCGAGACGCTCGTGCGCGCCAAAGCCGCGGGCGTCGACCTGTTGGTGACGATGTTCGACCCCATCGCTGACAAACGCAGCGTGACGGACTATAGTGACTGGCTCGTGCGCGAAATTCTGCCGATGCAGGATATCCCGCAGATCAAGTATCTTGCCGGCGTGCATCCGTATGGCGCGCCGGACTATACCGACGACGTTCACGCACAGGTCGTTGCCGCGCTTGATGATCCCTTATGCGCCGGTATTGGCGAAATCGGCCTGGACTACCACATGGACTATGACGACGATATCGCGCCGGCACCCCATAACGTGCAGATTGACTGCATGGCGCGCCAGCTCGAGCTTGCCGTGTGCCGTAACGTGCCGGTGGAGCTGCATCTGCGTCACGAGGACACGGACCAGGAGCGTACCTCGCACGTGGACGCCTACAACGCGCTTCGTGAGGTGGGCGTGCCCCAGGCCGGTTGTGTGCTGCACTGCTTTGGCGAGGACCGCGCCACGATGGAGCGCTTTGTGGATTTGGGTTGTTACATAGCCTATGGCGGCGCGGCTACCTTTAAGCGCAACGACGACGTGCGCGAGGCATTTGCGGCAACCCCACTCGATCGAATTTTGTTCGAGACGGATTGCCCGTATATGGCTCCGGAGCCCATCCGCGGTCTTGAATGCGAGCCGGCAATGATCTCAATTACGGCAAACGCGCTGGTTAACGACCGTGTCGATCGCACAGGTGAGGACGCCGAAACAATCGCGCAAGCCGCTTGGGAAAATGCCTGCAAACTTTTTCAAAAATAGTTCTTGCGTTCGTGGTGGCGCTCCGTTATTCTAATTCCTGCACGCGGGCGTGGCGGAATTGGCAGACGCGTACGGTTCAGGTCCGTATGGGGGCAACCCCATGAAGGTTCAAGTCCTTTCGCCCGCACCATTAAATGAAAGAGCTCCCAGCAATGGGGGCTTTTTTGTTATGGGCCCATCACAGGGACTTGAACCTGTGAAGGAGCGAGCGTAAAGAAAACGCGGAGCGTTTTTAGCGAGCTGGCGAGGACGCCGGCAGGCGGCCGAAGCCGGTGCGG
>CAJKFS010000028.1 GCA_905199225.1 uncultured Collinsella sp.
ACTGAGAAGGAGGAGGCCTCGCGGCCTCCCCCCTTTTTGCGTTTGCGGGTTTTGTCTCACATAGTAGCTGTGTTTTATAACCCTCGTTTGTCGCATCTTCTGTGAACGGGCTACAATAACTTAGTCTGTGCGATATGGAGGTGAACATGGCTGAAGCTGGTATTGGCGTTGATATCGTCGAGATTTCCCGCATGAAATCAATTCTTGAAAAGACGCCGTCGTTTGCTCGGCGTGTGTTTACCGAAGAAGAGCGTGCGTATTGCGATGCATCATCGCGTCCCGCTGCTCACTATGCGAGCCGCTTTGCTTCGCGCGAGGCGGTGCTGAAAGCTCTTGGCACGGGTTTTAGTCAAGGTGTGGGTCGTAAGGATGTTTCGGTAACGCGTGATAAACTCGGCAAACCGAAGGCTCTGCTTTCTGGTCGTGCTCTCGAAATCGCCCAGGATTTGGGTGTTGTCGAGGTCGCTCTTTCTATTACCCTTACGGGTGACTTGGCTGTCGCTAATGCCATTGCAATCACCGAGGATGCTCGACCTAAGCCTAAGGAAGAAAAAGTGAGCAACAAGAAACGCGTTGCGCAGACATTTAAAGAGGCTCGCTCTGTTTTAGATGAGCTTGAGCAGCTGCAGAATTCAGCATTGACGGAGCACCTGGGCGATGCTTCGCAAGATACGCTAGGAGCATAGATGAAACCGGTTTTGAGTACCGAAGAAGTCGTTCGTCTCGAGGATATCATCGAACGCGAAGGGACTTCGAAGGCCGAGCTTATGGAGCTAGCGGGTGAGTTTGCCGCCAACGAGGTCTTGAAGCTCAATCCCGATCGGGTTCTCGTTCTGGTCGGTTTTGGTAATAATGGCGGCGATGGTTGGGTTGCCGCCGATATCCTGAGCCACAAGGGTGTGGACGTGGATATCGTTTCTCCGGTTGAGCCGGATGAGATTCCTGCTGCTTTGGCACGTCATGTTGCTCGTCGAACTGCCGGTCGCGATGTGCACGTTTGCGTCGGTCCCTCGCGTGACGAACTCGAGGTTTTGATCGATAAGGCGGATGTTGTTGTCGATGCCATTTTTGGTACCGGTTTCCACGGGAATCTGCGTGCGCCGTTCTCCATTTGGATTCCTACGGTCAATGAATGCGCCGATTGTGTCGTATCCATTGATGTCCCCTCGGGCCTGAATGCCGAGACGGGCGTTGTTGATGACGACTGCATTCGTGCCGAGCGCACGGTGACGATGATTGCGCCCAAGATTGGTCTGTATAGCGCTGATGGCCCTGAGTATGCTGGCGAATTGATCTGCGGCAATCTTTACGACCGTCTAGACGAAGTCATCGATGATGTTGACCACGCCGCCGAGATTGTCGAGCCCGGTGACTTAGTTGATTACTTTGCTCCGCTACCATCGAATATCGATAAGTATTCCCGTGGCTCTGTGCTTATTGTCGCCGGATCTGCGCAATATCCTGGCGCTGCCATTATGGCGGCCAAGTCTGCAGCTCGCGCGGGTGCTGGTTACGTGGCAGTCGCGGCTCCTGACGCCTGTGCCAATCTCATTCGCATGGCACTTCCTTCGATTCCCGTCTTTGCTATTCCGTCTGATTCGCGCGGCTCCTTTGGCGCCGCTGCGCGCATGACGGTGTGCGAGATCGCAAAGAAGTACAGCTGCGTGCTGTGCGGTCCCGGTATGACGACGTCTGCTGGCGCTATGCAGGTGGTTTCGGGCTTGCTCGAGCTTGATGTACCGCTAATTTTTGACGCCGATGCACTCAACTGCCTTGCTAAGATTGCCATTGACGGTATTGATAGTAACCCCGAGATGTATCGTCGTGAGCAGCCGTTGGTTATGACGCCGCACTATCGTGAGCTTTCGCGTCTGGTTGCCGGTGACGAGGTGAACGACCTTGGTACCGCGATTGCAGCTGCGCAGAAGGTTGTCTGGGCTGCAGGTTCCGATAATCTGGTGGTCATAGCCAAGGGGCCGACGACGGCTATCTGTGGCGTTGAGCGCGTGCTGCTGCCACTCTCGGGTCCGGCTTCTCTGGCAACTGCCGGTTCTGGTGATGTTCTCGCGGGTATTTTGGCCGGCACGCTTGCCACCATGCGCGACGAGATGGATCGTTGGGAGTTGCTGTATTCGTACGCCGTCGCACTTCACAGCTACGCCGGTTTTGCTGCGGCGACGGAGTATGGTGAGAAGAGCGTTATCGCGACCGATCTTATCGACTTGATCGGTCCTGCCATGGAGCTGGCGGCAAAGGATGCGCTCGAAGATCTGGGAATCATGGACGAAGGGTCGGATGACTAATCATGAATAAAGCCGATTTGACGCGCTGGTCCTGGGTCGAGATCGACCGCGGGGCGCTCCGTCGCAACACGAGGGCCTATAAGAACTTGTTGAATCCGCGTCAGCGCCTGTGCTGCGTGGTCAAGGCCGATGCTTATGGTCATGGAGCTGTTGAGTGTGCCAAGATCATGTATTCGGCCGGTGCCGACATGTTTGCCGTGGCTACGGTCAACGAGGGCGTTGGGCTCCGTCAGGGCGGGATTACTAAGCCCGTCCTGATTCTAAGCGAGCCGCCTATCGAGGTTATTCCTGCATTGCTCGAGTTCGATATCATGCCCTCGGTCTATACATCCGATTTTGCTCTTGCGTATGGCGAATGCTCCGTCGCGGCGGGCAAGGTGGGCAAGTACCATCTTGCCATCGAGACGGGCATGAATCGTATCGGCGTTCACTACACGCAGGTGCTCGACTTTGTACGCGGCATCAGTTTCCATCGCGGCATCCAGTGCGACGGCGTATTTACGCACTTTGCCACGGCCGATGAACCTTCGGGTTGGGACTACAAGCTGCAGTGCCAGCGTTTTACCGAGGCCGTTCAGGCCATTAAGGACGCAGGTTTTGAATGCGGTATCGTGCATTGTGCCAACACGCCGTCCTCGATGCTCGATTCTTCAATGCACTTTGACATGATTCGTGCTGGCATCGGTTTGTATGGTCTGCAGCCATGTGAGCTGAGTGGTCGTGTGATGCAGCTTGATCCCGTCATGAGCGTCCACGCGCGTGTGACGCGCGTGGCGCATCCCGCGATGGGCGAGGGCGTGGGCTACGGCTTTACCTACCGCGTGCCGCGCACGCGCGTTCAGATCTGCACCCTTCCGATCGGTTATGCCGATGGCCTTTCGCGTACGCTTTCCAATCGTATGGACGTGCTGTATCGCGGCGAGCGTGTGCGTCAGGTGGGCAATATCTGCATGGACCAGTTTATGGTCGCCATTCAGTCCAACCCGGCGCATGAGATTCCCGAGGCCGAGTATGGTGACGAGATGATCATTGTCGGCCGCGATGGAGATGCCGAGATTACCATGGACGAGATGGCGCGCCTACGCGGCACGATTAACTACGAGGTCGCTTGCGGCTTTGGCATGCGTCTCGACAAGGTCTACGTGTAGGAGTCGCTATGGGCGTCATGCACATCCCCGGCCATAGCCATCAGGCGCCGCGTGAGGTCGCACTCGAGGAGATCGAGGCCGTTCTGGGCGATTGTCACCTTTGCCAGCTTTACCAGTCGCGCCACAACATCGTGTTTGGCGTGGGAAACCCCTGCGCTCGCGTGATGTTTATTGGCGAGGCGCCGGGCCGCAATGAGGATTTGCAGGGCGAGCCCTTTGTGGGGGCGGCAGGCGAGGACCTCAACGGCATTTTGTCGCTGGCGGGGCTCAAACGCGAAGACGTCTACATTGCCAACGTGCTTAAGTGCCGCCCGCCGGGAAACCGCAATCCGCGTCCCGAGGAAGTGCTGGCTTGCTCGCCGTTTTTGCGCGAGCAGATTCGAAGCATCTGGCCCGATATCATCGTGACGCTCGGCAACCCCGCAACGCACTTTGTGCTCAAGACCGAGATCGGCATTACCAAGCTGCGCGGCAGGTTCCATCAGATGGGGCACTTTGTGGTGATGCCCACTTTCCATCCGGCAGCAGCGCTACGCAATCCAGCGTGGCAGGAGCTGCTGGAGGAAGACTTTAAGATGCTGGGCGACTATCTGGGGCGACATCCCGCACCAGAGGATGCCTCGGAATAATAAGGAGCATGTATGTCCCTGGAGCGCCTGGGGGTAGGTACTTACAAAACGACTTGCGCTGCCGATACAGAGTACTTTGGCGAGCTAATTGCACCGTGCCTTGAGGACGGCGATGTGCTCATCCTGACCGGTGGCCTGGGAGTGGGCAAAACTCACTTTACCAAGGGCGTCTCGCGCGGGTTGGGCGATGGGCATATGGTTACGAGCCCTACGTTTGCGCTCATGGCCGTTCACGATCAAGGTCGTATTCCGCTGTTTCACTTTGATCTATACCGCCTGGAGCATGCCTACGAGCTCGAGGATACGGGCATTTTCGATGTGCTGGGCTATGAGGGTGCTTGCCTGCTGGAATGGGGCGAACAATTCCAGGACGAGCTGACGGATGAGTATCTTTCGGTGACGCTCAAGCGTGATGAGGGCGACAGCGATGTGCGAACGATAACGCTTGAGGCGCACGGTGACCGCGCAATGGAGCTTTCCCATTTGATTGATAAGGCTGTACAAGATGAGCTTGCATAACGACAACGCACTGGTGGTGGCGCTCGATACCTCGACCGACATGCTTGCCTGCGCGGCAAGCTGGATTGATGGGCAGACGGGCGAGACGAAGCTCGTGAGTGGCGACCACATGTGTCGCCGTCACGCCAACGTTGAGCTCGTGAATACCGTTGATGGCGTGCTGGCTCAAGCCGGTCTGGATCGCAGCGATGTTGGTTGCTATGTGGTCGGCCGCGGCCCGGGGTCCTTTACGGGTGTGCGCATCGGCATCTCCACTGCCAAGGGCCTCGCGCGTGGTGCCAATGTTCCGCTGCTGGGCGTGTCGACGCTCGACGTTTGCGCTTGGACGGCGTGGAAGGCTGGCGTGCGCGGCAAGCTTGGTATCTTGGCCGATGCTATGCGCGGTGAGGTATATCCGGCGCTGTATATGCTGGTCGATGAGGGTCCCGAGCGTCAATTTGAGCGCGAACACGTGGTCAAGGCCGCCGTGGCGCTCGATGAGTGGCGCCAAGCAGCGGACTGGGGCCAGGTTCAGCTGACCGGTGACGGTCTCGTGCGCTATGGCAAGCTGCTGGGTGAGGACGAGGCCGCCCGCTGCGTGGAGCGCGACCTGTGGTGGCCTTCGGGCGAGGGCTTGCTACTCGCGCACGCTGCGGGTGACGGCGATCCGGCCCGCGTCCTGCCGATTTACACGCGCCTTTCGGATGCCGAGGAAAATGAGCGCAAGCGTCTTGGTCTTGCTGAGAGTGCACAGAGCGAAATTACGGGCGTTGCCGATGAGCTCGCCGGTCGTCATCTGCAGTTCCGTCCCATGGGCGCGGCGGATGCCGAGGGCGCGAGCGCGCTAGAGGCTGCCTGCTTTGAAGGTGCCGGACACAAGGCATGGACGCCGGGCATGTTCCTGTCCGAACTGGGCGAGGACGTCGCTGCGCCGCGTAGTTGGTGGGTGGCACACGACGACGGCAAGCTGCTGGGCCTTGCCGGCGGTATGGTCGTGGACGGTGATGTGCAGATTCTGGATGTCGCCGTCGACCCGGCACATCGCCGTGAGGGCATTGCCCGCAAGCTGCTGTCGCATGTGAGCTATGATGCCCAGATGCTCGGCTGCACCACGGCTTCGCTCGAGGTCGAGGACGGCAACGAGGGAGCGATCGCGCTTTATAACGCTCTGGGCTTTACCGAGGCAGGACGGCGCCGCGGCTACTATGGTGCCGGCAAGGATGCCATCGTCATGACGGCTCCGCTGCCCCTGGTGCTTCCGGTCGACAATGCTTCGCCCGAGCCGACGGCGGCAGAGCAGCGCGTATGGCCGCTGCCTGCGCCTGGGCGCTCTGCCGAGGAACGTGTCGAAATTGAGCGCCGCCGCCTGGTGCTCGCTATCGAGAGTTCCTGCGACGAGACGGCCGTGGCGATTATCGATGCGGATGGCAATATGCTGGCCAACCAGGTGTCGACACAGATTGATTTTCATGCCCGCTTTGGCGGCGTGGTGCCCGAGATCGCCTCGCGCAAACACGTTGAGGTGATTGTGAGTGTCGTGGATGCGGCGCTCGAGGATGCCGCAGCATCGCTTGGTCTTGAGGGTGGAGCCATTGCTCCCAGCGAGCTTGCCGCCGTGGGCGTGACACAGGGTCCGGGCCTGGTGGGCGCCCTCGTGGTGGGCGTTGCCTTTGCCAAAGGCTTTGCCTACGCTGCCGGTAAGCCGCTCGTATGCGTCAACCATCTGGAGGGGCACCTGTTTGCCAACCTGCTGGCGCAACCCGACCTCAAACCGCCGTTTATCTTCACGCTTGTCTCGGGTGGGCACACCATGCTCGTGCACGTGAAGGCGTGGGGCGACTACGAGGTGCTCGGTGAGACGCTCGACGACGCTGTGGGCGAGGCCTTCGACAAGGTAGCCAAGGCGTTGGGTCTGGGCTATCCCGGTGGCCCCATCATTTCCAAGCTGGCCGAGACGGGCAACCCCAAGGCGATCGATTTTCCTCGCGCGCTTAACAGCAGGGGAGACTATCGTTTCTCGCTTTCGGGCCTTAAAACCGCTGTGACGCTCTACATTGAACAGGAGACCAAGGCCGGGCACACGATTCACCTGCCCGATCTGGCAGCTTCGTTTGAGGCAGCTGTCTTTGACGTGCAGTACAAGAAGGCCAAAAACGCATTGCACGCTACCGGATGCAAGGAATACTGCATCGGTGGCGGCGTCTCGGCCAACCCGCATCTGCGCGAGATGATGATCAAGAAGCTTGGGCGTCAGGGGATTCGCGTAACGGTGCCGCCCTTGTCTGCCTGTACCGATAACGCCGCCATGATCGCGGAGGTCGCTCGCCGTAAATTCGACCGAGGCGAAATCTCGCCGTTCGACGTCGATGCCGATCCGAACATGACGCTGTAGTCGTACGGGTGCGGTCCCCGGCGCTGCCCGGGCGCCAACGGCCGCATATGAACCTTCCTGCTCTACAGTCCTGCGCAAGACGAAGGCCACATTAAGTGGCCTTCTTTGCGTGCGGAACTCGCGATAAACCTTATATCCGGCCCCGCTCCCGAGGGGCATCTCTCATGCAAAAACTTTTGTCGGGTAAAGTCCGAGGTCAGTGGCGTTTTATACCGAGAAATCCAAAAAAGTTGAAAATTCTTTTAAATTTGCGTTGACTTTAGGTAACTAAAGTTTCATACTCCTTTTCATCCACTGGGGGATGTGAACACGCACGGATCGTTCACATCATGATTGAAGAGGATTTCTTAGACATGTTCACGCATCAGCTAAACATTATCAGCGTAGTAATTATCTGATGCGGGTTAGCACATACAGCTAGCCCGTACGATAACGGGCGGCTGATGAAGATGAGGGCCGTCGAGCGCAACCGACGGCCCTCATTTTTTATGTCTAGGAAGTTCTTTTTAGAGGAGGAAATGTAATGAACGGAGTTTTGCTCATGGTTGTGGCCGCGGCGGTGCTCGCCTGCGGCTATCTGGGCTATGGCCGCTGGCTGGCCAACAAGTGGGGCGTTGACAAAGAGGCCCTCACGCCGGCCAAGCGCATGAAGGACGGCAAGAGCTTCTCGCCCGTCTCCGCGTTTACCGCGTTCTCGCACCAGTTCAGCTCGATCTGCGGTGCTGGCCCTGTCACGGGTACGATCGTCGCCATGGCCTTTGGCTGGCTGCCCGTTGTGCTCTGGGTCCTCGTCGGCGGCATCTTCTTTGGCGCCGTCCACGACTTTGGTGCTCTGTACGCCTCGATGAAGAACAACGGCAAGTCCCTGGCTCAGCTCATTGAGAAGTACATCGGCAAGACCGGCCGTCGCCTGTTCCTGCTGTTCTGCTGGCTGTTCTGCATCATCGTCATCGCCGCTTTCACCGACATGGTCTGCAAGACGTTCATGTTCACCCCGGCCGTTGACGCTTCTGGCGCCGCTACCGGTGCCATCGACTTCACCAAGTCCTATGCCGCTGGCTGCGCTGGCACCATCTCCATCCTGTTCACCTTCGTCGCTATCGCCTTTGGTTGGGCCCAGAAGAAGTTCAACCTCACCGGTGCCGCCGAGTTCGTCACCGGCGTGGTCCTCATGGTTCTCATGTTCGCCGTCGGTATGCAGTTCCCGGTCTACCTGGATAAGTTCCAGTGGTTCGCCGTCGTCATGGTCTACCTGGTCTTCGCTGGCGCTATGCCCATCCAGATGCTCAAGACCCCGCGTGACTACCTCACTTCCATCATGATGATCGTCATGATCGTTTGCGCTGTCCTCGGCATCGTCGTCCTGGGCGTCAACGGTCAGGCCACCATCACCGCTCCGGTCTTCACCGGCTTCTCCACTGCCTCCGGCATGATGTTCCCAGTCCTGTTTGTCTCCGTTGCCTGCGGTGCTCTCTCCGGTTTCCACAGCCTCGTTTCTTCTGGCACCTCCTCCAAGCAGGTCGAGAAGGAGCAGGACGCCGTCAAGGTCGGTTATGGCGCCATGATCGTCGAGTCCTTCGTCGGCATCCTTGCCATCATCGTCGCCGGCATCATGTTCTCCGATATGAACACCGCCGGCACCGGTGCCCTCAACGCCGGCGTCGCTTCCACCCCGTTCCAGATCTTCGCCGCTGGCATCTCCCGCGGTATGCAGGCCTTCGGTGTTGACGGCACGCTCGCTACCGTCTTTATGACCATGAACGTCTCCGCTCTGGCCCTGACCTCGCTCGATGCCGTCGCCCGCATCGCCCGCACCTCGTTCTCCGAGTTCTTTGCCCAGACCAACGACGCCCTGGCCATCGAGTCCAAGGCCGGCTACATGAAGGTTCTCGGCAACCCCTGGTTCGCCACGGTCGTCACCCTGCTTCCTGGTCTCGCCCTTGCCTTTGGTGGTTATGCCAACATCTGGCCGCTCTTTGGTGCTTCCAACCAGCTGCTCGGCGGTATGACCATGATCACCCTCGCCGTGTTCTGCAAGTGCACCGGCCGCAAGGGCTGGATGCTCTACGTGCCCGTCGCCTTCCTGCTCTGCTGCACCTTCACCTCGCTGGTCCAGAGCGCCATGGGCTGCATGACCGCTGTCCAGGCTTACGGCTTCTTCGGCACCATCCCGGCTACCGCCACCACGGCCGCCGTCTCCGTCGCCGCCACCAAGGGCCTGCAGCTCGTTTTCGCTGTCCTGCTGATGGTCCTGGGCCTCATCGTCGCCGTCAACTGCCTCAAGGAGTTCTTCGGCAAGGAGGCCGGCTCCATGCCTGACGAGGAGCCCGAGTGGTCCGAGATGGGCAAGGCCGAGTACGGTCGCGCCGCTGCCGCTGAAGCTCCTGCCGACGCCGAGGCCGCCAAGGCCTAGTCGGTCGGACGGGTTGAATCTCCCATCTATTTGACTCGGAAAGACCGGGTCCGCAATCAAGCGGACCCGGTCTTTTTTCTTGTGAGAACGGGTGGTGCAAGGGCGTTCTCGCAGATGTTTTGCGTGGATAGGCTCGTGCGTTGTACCATATGGACGTATATGTGTGCATATGAAAGGGGCCCCGTGGCCAAGACGGTATATTCCGATAATCAAAACAATGTCGATGCTCTGGCTGAGCGCCTGAGCAGCCAGACGTCGCTTTCTGCTGAGCGTGCCAAGCTGGTTGCCTACGATCTGCTTTGCCGCAAGGCGCTCAAGATTAAGTCGAGTGCGCTGGCGCAGATTTTCCGCTCCGTCGATAAGGAATGCGACACCAAGGCGATGCGCGATGAGCTTATCGAGGCAAATATCGTGACCAAGATCGAGGGTAGCGGCATCAACGGACGCCCGGCGTTCTATACCATCAATGTCGAGATCCGCGATGCCCAGGAGCAGCCTGCCGAGTCCGTCGAAGATTTTGTCGTCGAGGATTCCGCTGACGTGCCTGCTGTGGAAGAAGCTGCTCCGCATGAGCATGTCGATACCGATGAGTTGCTCGATGAGAACGTCGTGCGTGCCTTTACGGCCAAGGCAGGACGCGGCGGTTTTGGCGGGGGTGGCAAGCGCGATGCGCAGCGCCGCGCCCAGCAGGAGCGCTTCCGTCGCGCCGTTGCTCAAAAGGGTGAGACGGATGCCGAGGCTGTTGAGACCGAGGTTGCTGCCGAGTCGCAGAAGCCCACGAAGGAGCAAAAGCCCGTGGAGGCCCAAGAGCCCAAGCGCCGTCGCGGTGCTCACTTTAAGGCTGCACAGCAGGATGCCGCGCGTGAGGTTGAAGAGTCTTCTGAGGTTGCAGACGATGTTGAGGAGTCTGCCAAGAAGGCTCCGGGTTCATGCCGTCCCGGACGTGGTTTTGCGGGGCGCGCGTATCCCGTAAGGCGTCAGGAGAAGAGCGAGCCGGCTTCGACCACTCAGGGCGAGAAGGACGAGAAGACCGTTGAGCCGGCGGCTCGCGAGCAGAAGCCTGTTGAGCCGCAGCTTGAGGTTGATGCCGAGGCCAAGGGCCAGCAGCCTACTGATGAGCAGGCGGAGCAGGGCGCGTCGAGCAAGCCTCGCCGCCGTCGCCATCGTGGGGGCCGCAGTTCCCATGCCGAGACTGCAACCGAGAAGACCACGCCGCAGAACGAGGATGCGAAGGCCGAGGTTTCTTCGGGGCAGCCTAAGCGCCAGCCGGCGAAGGAGAGCAAGTCCGTTCGTCCGCAGAAGCAGGCGTCTATGCCGAAGCACGAGCGCAATTCCCAGGGCGATTCTAAGCGCAAGTCTCAGAAGAAGCCGGAGTCTGCCGCAGCAGATACTGCTGCCCAGCAGCCCAAGTCGTCCGTCCACGGCGAGGTCTCGGCGTTTGCCCTTGCCCGCGTTTTAGGCAGGCAGCTGCTCAAGGTTGTCCCTACGCCTACGGCGCTCTCTAAGATCAAGGAGCAGCAGACACAGATCGTAAAGGTCGAGGGCAAGGACGGCAAAAAGGCTCCGCAGCGCACTCAGCACAACGAGATGTCCAACCGCAAGATTGCCGAGGAAATCGCAATCATCCAGGCTTGGATCGAGCAGAACCGAGGTGCCGATACGCCGGTTGCCTCGCGCCGCCAGCGTGCCTACCAGATCTTTAACGACGAGAAGGCTTTTGACGGCAAGCACGGTGAGCGCTTGATCAGGCGTATGACCGAAAAGGGCATCAGCATGCAGGCGATCAAGGTCGCCCCCAATCGCCCCGTGCACTTTACGGGCTTCTTTACGCTGGGCGCCGACAAGCCGTTCATTATGGTCGAGAACCTGGACACCTACGACGAGATCGTCAAGCTGCTGCGTGGCCGCAAGCACGCCAAGCTCTTTGGCATCAAGGTGGGCGGCGTGATTTTTGGCGGCGGATGCAAGGCGAGCGTCTCGCATGCCCTGGACGATTATCTGGCTGAGATTGGCTATCGCTTTAACTACGTCTACTACGTAGGCGACATCGATCGCGAGGGCGCGCGCATTGTCGAGCAGGCTCGCAATGCCAATGTGGTTGAGATTCGCCTGCATGCCGGCATGTACCGTGCCATGCTCGCCGAGCATAAGCGTCGCGTGAAGGCCGGCGGCGAGTGCGAGCCCGCGGCTGCCAACCAGGGCGTGCCGCAGAACCTGGCAGCGACGATCAAGGATCTGCCCATGGTTACGCGCGTGCAGTTCCGCAACGTGCTACGTGAAGGCGGGCGCATTCCGCAGGAGATCCTGATGACCGCCGACTATCGGGATGGCGACTCGGGAAGCTTCGACCGCATGCTCAACAACTAGGGCGTTCGGCCCCGGGAGAGTGGGGACACCGGCTTAGGTTTCCTGCTCTACAGTCCTGCTCACGACGGAGGCCACATTAAGTGGCCTCCTGTTCGTGCGGAACTCGCGATAAACCTAAGCCGGTGTCCCCGCTCTCCCGGGGCCTGTGGCTACTTGGTTGTCGCAAGCGGCTCGCTTTTCGGAACTGGGCTGATATTTTCTAGATGAAAGGCGCTCTTGGTCCTAACGGGCTTGGGGCGCCTTCGCGTTTCCTCGGCTTCGCACCCTTGCGGGTTCGAATCCCTCCGCTTGCCTACAAGAAAGCGCCCTGGGCCGTTATGGACTCAGGGCGCTCAATTTTAATGGCTGGGACGGAGGGATTCGAACCCCCAACAGCCGGCACCAAAAACCGGAGTTCTACCGTTGAACTACGTCCCAATGTGTGGTGTTGCCCAAAAGCAACTCGTTTAGTTTACCTAATCTGCGAGGGCATCGCAAACGCCATCGAGCAGGCGTACGGCGAGTGTCTGTGCGTCGCTGGCCGTGAAGGTGCCGTTGTAGCGCGTCATGCCCGTGAGCTCAATGCGAATGCGAGCCGGCTTCTGTTGCGCGGCGACATTGGCGGTGCGGATGCGCTGGGCCAGGTTGTGGCACTCGGCGAGGGCAATCGTGGCGCGTGGCGCGGCGTCGGCGGGCAGCTCGTCGCTTGCGATCTCGAGCACCAGGTCAACGTCGGTTGGGACCTCGGAATCGCAAAGCATCATGCCGCTACTATCGGTCGTCGCCGTGGCGATGTTCCACATGCGCGATGCAACGCTGCGCGCGATGGGGTCCTCACCGATGACAGCAATCTGGAAGCGCTCGAGCACGTTGGCGGCGCGAGCAAAACCGATGCGGGACTCGGCTTCGGTGACCGAGGGCTTGCCCTCCCACACATGGTGCAGGCGGTTGATGTAGGCGTAGGTGTCCTGGAAGGCCATGCCGTCGGCAAACAGGCCGACATTTTCCTGGAACTGCTGCAGGGCGGCCTCGGTATGCGGACCAAAGTAGCCGTCGTCTTCGCCACAGGCAAAGCCCAAAACGTTGAGAGCGCGCTGCAGGGCCTGCACATCGGCGCCATGGAAATTGGGCATGCGCAGATAGAGAGTGCGGTCGCCCAGCTTATACGAAGCGTCTACAAGGGCGCTCCAGCAGGGGATATCGACGGCATGACCGGCAGCAAGGCCGCTGTCGAGCCTGAAGGTGCTGACGGCCTGCTCAGTGGTGGCTCCAAAGTACTTGTCGGTGACTTCGGCGGCATCAATCGTGTAGCCGAGCTGCAGGAGACGAGACTGCACGTCCTCGACGGCTGCTCCTTGCATGCCCGTTGTAATAGGTTCCATGAACGAACCCCTTTCGGCGTACCATTCGTACTATTTGAGCGTCTGTCGGATAGACAACGCAAAGGGATGCATAAACATGCACTCAACAGTGTAGCAAGTTGTGCCTAAATACGCTGCTGACAGGTTTTATAACCCCCGTTAGTTAAGGCGCTCCACAAAGAAATCTGCCATGGAGAGGAACAGCTCGCGTGCGTGCGGATCAAGCTCAACGTTCTCGATGGCCGCTTTGGCCTTAGCGGTCAGGTCGAGCGCGTAAGTGTGGGCGTAATCGATGGAGCCGGTCTCCTGGAAGATCTCCACGGCGCGTGCGAGCTGCGCGGGATCATCGGTGCCCGAGGAAAGAATCGCCTCGACCTCGTCGTGGTGGCGCTCATCAGAGAGGGCGTGTACGGCGACAAGCGTGCGCTTGCCCTCGGTGATGTCGGTGCGGAAGTCCTTGTTGGCGGCTTCCTTAGTGCCGACAAGGTTGAGCAGGTCGTCCTGAATCTGAAAGGCAAGGCCCGTATGCAGGCCAAAGGCGCGCAGCGCTTCGATTTGCTCATCGCTGCCGCCGCCGATAATGGCTCCGGCGGCAAGCGGCGTGGCTCCGCTGTAAAACGCGGTCTTGTGCGTCGCCATGCCCAGGTAGTCATCAACCGAGATATCAAAGCGCCCGTCACGGACCCAACCCAGGTCGAGCGCTTGACCCTCGATGGTGCGGACGATCATCTCGGTAAGCTCGTGGAGCACACGCAGCTTCACGTCGGACTCCAGCGTGGGGTCGTCGAGAACCGTCTTGGTGACCATGGTGAGCGCCAGGTCGCCACAATTGATGGCAAGGCCCGTGCCCTCGGTAAGGTGCATACAGGGCTTGCCTCGACGAAGCTGTCCGTTGTCGGCGATGTCGTCGTGGATCAGTGCGCCCGACTGGAAATGCTCGATAGCTGCCGCGGCGCTGCGGGCGCTCTCAAAGCTACCGCCCACTGCGGTTGCGGCGAGCATACAGATAAGCGGGCGGTGGCGCTTGCCGGCGTTGGCCGTAAAAGCCGAGAGCGGCGCGTACAGGTAGCGCTCGATATCGGCAGAGGTCGCCTGTCCGTCAAAGAACGTGGCCAGATAGTCGTTAATCTGGTCAAAGTGCTGGGCTAAAAAGCTGGTAAACGGACTGGACACGGGTTCTCGCATTCTTTCTTGGGTTACATCGTTGCGGTGTGCAGATACCATATTGCCACATTGGAGTTGCCGGCGCGTCTGTTTTGGCGATTTGGAGAAACGGGACGCGTGCGCGTGCCGGCTGCTTATATAAGCCTAAAGTGCTCGAGCGCCTTGACGACGCCATCTTTGTCGACCGAGTCGGTGATGTAGTCGGCGCGCTTTTTGAGATAGTTCGGCGCATTGCCCATGGCGATACCGACATCGACGGCGTTCATCAGCGAGACGTCATTGCTGGCGTCGCCGATGCCGTATACGGTTCCGTGGTGGGGATCGAGGGCGTCGAGTACAGACTGGATGCCCCCGCGCTTCGTGCATTCGCGGGGCGAGATTTCGGTTACCTCGAGTTCGAGCTCGTTAAAGCACAGCAGCGGCTCAAGTGCCTTATCTTGAGCGATGTGGTTGGCGAGCGATGTAGACATCAAGATCTTGTAGACACTGTAATGTTGCAGCTGCGTGACTGCGTCGCCCAGGGTGCGCGCGTATCCGGGAGCATCGGGGGCATCGGCACTCATGCGCACGACGCCGTTGAGGCCCTCAAAGCGGATGACCTCGCCCGATTGCTCAAGGTAGGGGGCAAGACGCTGCAGCATACTGGGCGTCATCGACAGATCGCGAATTGCGTGTCCGTTGATCTCGGCGTAACCGCCCGCAAGACAGACGATGCCGGTCCAGGGCAGCTCAAGAAGTTTGGGGTGGATGCAGCTGAGGGTGCGTCCTGTGCAGATAAAGGCCATGTTGCCGTTTGCAACGAAATCGCGGATGGCCTGCGAGACCGCCTCGTTGGGATAAGGGGACAGGTCACGCTCGTCTTCGGGAAGGTCTTGGGCGAGCCTGGGGTCTTGCCAGGCGAGCGTTCCGTCGATATCGAAGAAGCAGATATCGCCGCGCTTATGGGCTGCGCTGGCGGCAGGGGAGGCCGAGGTGGTGGGCACAAATCCCGGCTCGAGGCCCATGATCTGGTCAAAATGCTCTTTAACGCGGGGAACGGAGATGCCGATGATCACCTGGGCGGTCTTGCCCGTAATGATGAGGCCCTTGGCGCCCACCGCGACAAACGACGCGTTATCTGCAACGATGGAAGGGTCTGCGACCTCGACGCGCAGGCGCGTGGCGCAGTTGGTTGCGCCCACGATATTGCCAACGCCACCTAAGAGCTGAATTACCCGCTCAGCGAGGACGTGATCTTGATCGGATCGACTATTGACTTCGTCATTGGGAGATTGCTCTTTGGCAAAGTCGCTTCCCGTTAAACGATCGATTGTCGTGCGATTGGCGACATGATTCTCGCGGCCCGGCGTCTTAAGGTCATAGACCAAGATGAGTGCTCGAAAACTAACAAAGAAGATGAGGCTAAAGGCAAGGCCGATGCCGAGCGCCAAAAGGTAGGAGCCGGCATGCATTCGCATGAGTGGGATGAAGTTGAAGGCCGTCATTTCCATGAGACCGCCCGAGAAGATGCCGACGATGCCAAAGAAGTTCATGGTCATGGCAAGGCAGGAGGATAGGACGGCGTAGAGCAAAAAGAGTCCGGGATAGGTGAACATAAAGAGAAACTCGAGCGGTTCGGTGACGCCGCAGACCACCGAGGCGACGATGGCGGGCAAAAGGATGACCTTAAGGCCGGCGCGGCGTTCGGGTTTGGCGGTGAAATAGAATGCTGCCGCGATGGCGGGAAGGCCAAAGAGCTTGCCCCAGCCGGTGGCGGTAAAACCTGCCCAGGGTGCAAGTTCATTTAAAGGGCGCGTGCTATGGGAGAGAATGGGGAGCAGGTTGGTCCACGTGGCGTAAATACCGTCGTGAATGACCAGATTGTCGTAATAGATGGGCATATAGAGCAGGTGGTGCAGCCCCATGGGCTCGAGTGCTCGCTCCAAAAACACAAAGATGCCCACGCCGAAGGGGCCGACGCCTGCAAGTGCGTGGCGCAGCGTTTCGGTCACAGCGTATGCGAAGGGTACGATGGCGGCCGAGATGGCGGCAAGGGCAAACACGGCAAAAAAGCTGATGAGGTAGACCAGTGAGGAACCCGAGAAGGTGCCGAGCCAATCGGGAACCTTGGCATCGTAGAAGCGATCATGGATGGCGACGACGGTTGCCGATACCGCCAGCGGGCCGATAATGCCGGTGTCGAGCGTCTTGATGCCGTCGATGACGGTGATGCCGCTGGCGGGGGTCAAAGATGATGGGTACTTAAGTCCAAGGTTGTCGCCGCTCAGCTTAATGATCTCGCTCAAAAAGAAGCAATAGGCAAAATAAGCCACGAGTGCCTCGAGGCAGCAGCGTGCCGGTTGCTTTTGGGCAAGACCGATAGGCAGCGCTACGGCAAAAAGGAGCGGGAGACGTTTAAAGACCGTCCACGAGCCGCGCTGGATGATGGTCCAGAAAACGTACCAAGGGGTTCCGTATACGGCGAGATCGCCGACGATGTCCGCAGTCGTTGCGAGAGCGGAGATGCCGACCATGAGGCCTGATATAGAAAACAGCATGGCGGGCGCGAACATGGCTCCGCCAAAACGTTGGATTTTCTGCAGCATAATATGCCTTTCGGATGCAACATGCTGTGCGAGCAAGAACGTTTAAACAATGAACTCATTGTAGAGGACTGGCTGCTTGCCGCATTGACGGTTTTGATTCGGTCCGATTTGGGTTTCGGGGGAACCGTCGACGGTAAATAATCCGTGCTTTACCGATAATCGGTTTAAACAACCCAAAGAAATGCTATCGTGCCTAGCCATACATATTCATTAGAGGTGAAACAATGCCAAAAGCGATTTATGAAGGAATCTACCGAGAAATACGCTCGCGCATCATTAATGGGACCTATGCGTTTCAGGAGATGCTGCCAACCGAAGCCGAGCTGACCGCGGAGTTCGGATGCACTCGCAATACCGTCCGTCGCGCCTTGAGTATGCTGGCCGACGGGATGTTTGTGCAGCCCATACACGGCAAGGGCGTGCGCGTTATTTGGCTTAAGGGCGAAACCGACATGTTGGGCGCACTCGAAGAGGTTGAGTCGTTTGGCGAGTTTGCAAAGCGCAACAATGCCGTTGCATCGACGGACGTTAAGTCTTTTGAACATCTGGTCTGCACCGAGCAACTCTCTCGTCACCTGGGCTTTAAGGTGGGCGAGGAGTTGATTCGCGTGGTGCGTGTCCGTAGCCTTAACGGTAGCGCTCGCCAGGTGGACCACGGCTATTTTCTGGAGTCGATCGCCAAAGGCCTGACGCCCGAGATCGCTGCAAAGTCAATTTACGACTATCTGGAGCACAAACGCGGCGTCAAAGTGATGGCGAGTCGCCGTACGGTGAGCGTCGAGCTTGCCAACGATGAGGACTGCAGCTATCTTGACCTTGGCAAATACAACTGCGTTGCCGTCATGGAGAGCCAGTCGTACACCTCGGACGGCATCTTGTTCGAGGTCACGCATGCCCGCACGCATCCCGAGATCTTCCACTACCGCGTCAACTCCAAGCGATAGCCGGCTAGCTCGCAGCCTGACGAGACTCATGCCCTCAAAGAGAAAACGCCCGGTCAAACCGACGATGCATCGGCTTGACCGGGCGTTTTCTCTGCATTCGATAACAAATAATTGTTTATACAAAACTTGTCAAGTATCAAGTTGAAATTACCGTTCACCGAAGTTTTTCTACCGCTCTAGTAATACTTGTTCAAACAACTAGCCAAATAGCGTATCGTACAAATCAGCAAAAGGGGCAAAGTCCCCGAGCCAATCTCCGAAGGCGGCGGCAAAGGGTGCCGCCACGGTGTGAAAGGGTGGATTGTAATGAAGAACGAAATGAGCAGAAGGCAGTTCCTGGGCTTTGCTGGTTCCGCGGCTGCGGTTCTTGGTCTGGGTCTCGTGGGCTGCGGTGGTTCTGCCGGCTCCGGCTCCTCTGCTTCTGGTGACGCTGCCGAGGTCTACTTCCTCCAATTCAAGCCCGAGGTCGACAAGGAGTGGAAGGAGATCGCCAAGGCCTATAAGAAGGAGAAGGGCGTCGAGGTCAAGATCGTGACCGCCGCCTCCAACACCTACGAGGAGAAGCTCAAGTCCGAGATGTCCAAGAGCTCCGCTCCGACCCTGTTCCAGGTCAACGGCCCCACCGGTCTTAAGAACTGGAAGGATTACTGCGCCGACCTGTCCGATACCAAGCTCCGCGGTGAGCTCATTGACGACTCCCTGGCTCTGCAGTCCGACGGCAAGGATCTGGGTATCGACTGGGTCCAGGAGAGCTACGGCATCATCTACAACAAGCAGCTGCTCGAGAAGGCTGGTTACAAGGCCGAGGACATCAACTCCTTCGACAAGCTGAAGGCTTGTGCCGACGACATCCAGGCCCGCAAGGACGAGCTTGGTGTTGAGGGCGCCTTCACTTCCGCTGGCATGGACGACTCCTCCAGCTGGCGCTACACCACCCACCTCGCCAACCTCCCGCTCTACTACGAGTTCGAGAAGGAGCACAACCAGGAGGACGACGAGATCAAGGGCGAGTATCTCGACAACTTCAAGCAGATTTTCGACCTGTACATCACCGACTCCACCTGCGATCCTTCGCAGCTTGCCTCCAAGACCGGCGACGACGCCACAAACGAGTTCGCAACCGGCAAGGCCGTCTTCTATCAGAACGGTTCTTGGGCCTACGCTGACCTCACCAAGGCTGGCATGACCGACGATCAGATTGGCATGATGCCCATCTACATCGGTGTCGACGGCGAGGAGAACCAGGGCCTGTGCTCCGGCGGCGAGAACTACTGGTGCGTCAGCTCCCAGGCTTCCGAGGATGCCCAGAAGGCCACCGAGGACTTCATGTATTGGTGCGTCACTTCTGACACCGCCACCAGCATCATCGCTGACAAGATGGGTCTGACTGCCCCGTTCAAGAGCGCCAAGGAAACCACCAATGTCTTCTCGCAGCAGGCCGTCGCCATGGCCAAGGACGGCAAGAAGACCGTCGCTTGGGACTTCGTCTACATCCCCTCTGAGGAGTGGAAGAAGAACCTCAAGCAGGCTCTGATCGCCTATGCTGCCGACAACAGCAAGTGGGACGGCGTCAAGAACGCCTTCGTCGATGGCTGGAAGACCGAGAAGGCTGCTTCCGAGTAAGTAGTTGCTGCCCAAGCTATCTGATTAGCGACAGGGGGCGGGCAGACGTTGGTTTGCCCGCCCCCTGCATATTGAAAGGACCCTTCTATGGGCAAAGCACTCAAGCGCTGGTGGCCGCTCTTTATGCTGCCCACGTGCCTGGCGTTTATGATCGGGTTCGTGATCCCCTTTATCCAGGGCTTCTATCTCTCGTTCTGCCAGTTTATTACCATCAACAATACGCACTTTGTCGGTATCGAGAACTACGTGCGCGCACTGTCCGATCCGCAGTTTGCCACGTCGTTCTTCTTTACCGTGGCGTTTGCCTTCCTGTCGACGGTGCTCATCAACGTGATCGCCCTGGCCATTGCGCAGGCGCTCACCCGCAAGGCGCTCAAAGGCACCAACATCTTCCGTACGATCTTCTTTATGCCTAACCTGATCGGCGGCATCGTGCTGGGCTACATTTGGCAGATTCTGATCAACTGCCTGCTCTCCAACGTGGGCGCCCAGCTCATCGCTCTTAACTCTGCTGCTGGCTTCTGGGGCCTTATCATCCTGACCCTGTGGCAGCAGGTCGGCTACATGATGATCATCTACATCGCTGGTCTGCAGTCCATTCCGTCCGACTACATCGAGGCCGCCAAGGTCGACGGCGCTACGGCATGGCAGACGTTTTGGAAGGTTAAGATCCCTAACCTGATGCCGACCATCACCATCTGCCTGTTCCTGTCCATCACCAACGGCTTTAAGCTGTTCGACCAGAACCTCGCCCTTACCGGCGGCGCCCCCGCGCACTCCACCGAGATGCTCGCCCTGAACATCTACAACACGTTCTATTCGCGTGCCGGTATCGCATGGCAGGGCATTGGTCAGGCCAAGGCGGTTATCTTCTGCATCCTGGTCGTGGCCATCTCCATGATCCAGCTTAAGGCCACGAGGTCCAAGGAGGTGCAGCAGTAATGAAACGCGATAAGGTTATCAACCGCGCGCTCTCGATTTTCTTTACGATCCTGTCGCTCGCGTGGATCTACCCCGTGTTCATGATTGCGCTTAATTCTTTTAAGAAAGCGACCGCAATCAGCACCACCACGGCATTCGATCTGCTCACGCCCGAGACGTTCAACGGCCTCGCAAACTACATGCACGCCCTTAACGAGCAGGGCTTTGCCTCGGCATTTATGTACTCGCTCATCATCACGGTCACGTCGGTCGTGCTGATCTTGGTGTGCTGCTCCATGTGCGCTTGGTACGTGGTTCGTGTCAACAACAAGATCTCGAACTTCTTCTATTACCTGTTCGTCTTCTCGATGGTCGTGCCGTTCCAGATGCTCATGTTCACGCTGTCCAATTTGGCGGACCGCATCGGCTTCAACACGCCGTTCAACATCTGCTTTATCTACCTCGGCTTTGGCGCGGGCCTGGCGGTCTTTATGTTCGCCGGTTTTGTAAAGAACATCCCGCTCGAGATCGAGGAGGCGGCCATGATTGATGGCTGCAACCCGGTCCAGGTGTTCTTTAAGATCGTCCTTCCCATCATGAAGCCCACCTATCTTTCGGTCGGCATTCTCGAGACCATGTGGGTCTGGAACGACTATCTGCTGCCCTACCTTACGCTCGACTCCACCAAGTACAAGACCATTCCTATCTTGATCCAGTACTTCCGCGGCGGCTACGGCCACGTCGAGCTCGGCCCCATGATGGCCTGCATCATGATGGTCGTTATCCCCATCGTCATCATGTACATCCTCTGCCAGAAGTACATCATCGACGGTGTGGTGGCAGGTGCCGTCAAGGGCTGATGCCGTAACTGTTTTGCAAGTTTTGGCGGCGCCCCTCAGCGCGGTGCCGCGTATCGAAAGGTAGAGACATGGCCGAGATCGTACTCAAACATGTTCAGAAGGTGTATCCCAACAACGAGTCAAAAAAGAAGGGCTTCTTTGGCAAAAAGAAGAAGACCGAGGAGAAGAAGCACAACCTCAAGGTTACCGAGGACGGTGTGCTCGCTGTAGAGGACTTCAACCTCACCGTTCACGACCAGGAGTTCGTCGTCCTCGTTGGCCCCTCTGGCTGCGGTAAGTCCACGACGATGCGCATGGTCGCCGGCCTGGAGGACATTACCTCGGGCGATGTGCTCATCGACGGCAAGCGCGTCAACGACGTGGCGCCCAAGGACCGCGACATCGCCATGGTGTTCCAGAGCTATGCTTTGTACCCCAATATGACGGTGTACGAGAACATGGCGTTTACGCTCGAGCTCAAGAAAGTCCCCAAAGACGAGATCGACCGCAAGGTTCGCTCCGCTGCCGAGATCTTGGGTATCACCGAGTACCTCGACCGTAAGCCCAAGGCGCTTTCGGGCGGCCAGCGCCAGCGTGTCGCTATCGGCCGCGCCATCGTGCGTGACCCCAAGGTCTTCCTGATGGACGAGCCACTGTCCAACCTGGACGCCAAGCTTCGTAACCAGATGCGTGCCGAGCTCATTAAGCTGCGCCACGAGATCAAGGGCACGTTCATTTATGTTACTCACGACCAGACCGAGGCTATGACCCTCGGTGACCGTATCGTGGTCATGAAGGACGGCGTCGTCCAGCAGATCGCCACGCCGCAGGAGGTCTTCAACCATCCCGCGAACATCTTCGTCGCTGGCTTCATCGGCGTGCCGCAGATGAACTTCTTCGATGCCCAGCTGGTGCGCTCGGGCAACGGCTTTACCGTCAAGACCGAGGATATGAACGTGGCGCTCGCCCCCGAGACTTGCGCTCAGCTTGCCCTCAACTGGGACGGCGGCGACGTGAAGGAGATCACGGCCGGCGTGCGTCCCGAGCAGATCCTGCTTGCCGACAAGGGCGAGGAGGGTGCGCTCCAGGGTACCGTCGAGGTGACCGAGCTCATGGGTTCGACCGAGCATGTCCACGTGACCGCTCCCGACGGCCAGTTTGTTCTGATTATCCCCGTCGTCGACCTCGAGGCCAAGGGCGCGCTCAAGGCTGGCGACACTATCTGGTTCAAGTTCGAGAAGAACGCGACCCATCTCTTCGATAAGGTGTCTGGCAAGAACCTTATCTAGGCCCGGTGCATCCAGGCCCTCCCTTTGGGCGACTGCGGTATTGCCATCCTTTTGCCGCGGTCACATATAAGGCTCCCCTCCCGTCCACTGGGCGAGAGGGGAGCCTTTCTTTGTATCGGGGTTGTCTGTAGGTTTGTTTGTCTCGAACTGTAACAGGTAGAGGGCCAAATTGAGCCTAGATGTTACAGATTGAGACAGCGTCGAGCTGCCTGTCCTTCCGTCTTGATCTGTAACAGGTAGACTCAATTTTGTCGGCTAGATGTTACAGGTCGAGATTTTTGGTCGAGGCAGGCCACGGACAACACAGGGGCACAAAAAACGGAGCCGTGTTGCCACGACTCCGTTTCTCAAGAGGATGGGTAAGGGAAGCGAAATTAGTTCAGGTGCCAGATCTCGTCGTTGTACTGGGAGATGGTGCGGTCGGACGAGAAAGTGCCGGCGTTGGCGATATTGATGAGCGCCTTGCGCATCCAGGTGTCCTGGTCCTCATAGTCGGCCAGCACGCGCTCCTTGGTCTGGATGTACTCCTCGATGTCGAGCAGGGCCATAAACCAGTCCTTGCCCTTAATGTCATCGTGCAGGCGCTGCAGGCGCTCGGCATTGCCGGTCGCCATAAAGGCCGGGTTGGTGATGAAGTCCACCAGCAGTTTAATGCCGGGCTTGCGGTAGAGCGCCCCGGCGTTGTAGGTGCCGTCGGCGTAGAGCTGCTCGACCTGTTTGGACGAGGCACCAAAGGTATAGATGTTCTCGTCGCCCACGAGCTCGGCAATCTCCACGTTGGCACCGTCGAGCGTGCACAGGGTTAGGGCGCCGTTGAGCATGAACTTCATGTTGGAGGTGCCGCTCGCCTCCTTGGAGGCCAGGCTGATCTGCTCGGAGATGTCAGCGGCGGGGATCACGCGCTCGGCGGCGGTGACGTTGTAGTTCTCGATCATGACAACCTGCAGGTAGGGAGCCACGTCGGGGTCGTTTGCAATCCACTGCGACAGCGTCAAGATCAGATGGATGATGTCCTGCGCGATAGTGTAAGCAGGCGCCGCCTTGCCGCCAAAGATGATGGTGACGGGGTGCTTGGGTCTGTTGCCGTTCTTGATATCGAGGTACTTCCAGATGATGTAGAGCGCGAGCATCTGCTGACGCTTGTACTCGTGGATGCGCTTGACCTGGACGTCGATGATGGCGCCTGCGGGAATCGTCACGCCCTGCTCGAGCGCCATGAACTGGCGCATGATGGCCTTGGCCTCGACCTTGGTGGCGGCCAGGCGCTCAAGAACGTCCTTGTCGTCGGCGAAATTGGCGAGTTTGCTCAGATCGCCGGTGCTGCGCCAGTCGGTGCCGATCACATCGTCGAGCAGGCTGGCGAGCGCGGGGTTGGCCCCATGGACCCAGCGGCGGAAGGTGATGCCGTTGGTCTTGTTGGAGAACTTCTTGGGATAGATTTCGTAGAACGGATGAAGCTCGGTGTCCTCCAGGATCTTGGTGTGGAGGGCGGCGACGCCGTTGATAGAGAAGCCAAAGTGGATGTCCATGTGGGCCATGTGGACGGTATCGTGTTCGTCGATGATGGCGACGCGCGGGTCATCGTGCTCGGCCTTCGCGATCTCATCGAGCTTGACGATAATGTCGGCGATGGCAGGGGAGACCTTCTGCAGGCTGGCGAGCGGCCACTTCTCGAGCGCCTCGGCAAGAATCGTGTGGTTAGTGTAGGCGACCATGGAGCGTACGATGGTCACGGCCTCGTCAAACTCGATGCCATGCTCGGTGGTGAGCAAGCGAATGAGCTCGGGGATGACCATGGTGGGGTGCGTGTCGTTAATTTGGACCACGGCATAGTCGGCCAGATCGTGCAGGTTGCTGCCGCGCTCGACGGCCTCGTCGATCAGGAGCTGGGCGGCGTTGCTCACCATGAAGTACTCCTGATAGATGCGAAGTAGGCGGCCCTGCTCGTCGGAATCGTCGGGGTAGAGGAACAAGGTGAGGTTCTTGGCGATCTCGGTCTTGTCGAAGTCGATGGAGCTGCCGGGGACCAGGCCGTCGTCGACGCTCGCCAGGTCGAACAGGCGCAGGCGGTTCTTGGTGGGCTGGCCGTAACCGGGCACATCGATGTCGACGAGCTTGGAAGTAACGGCAAAATCGCCGAACTCGACGGTGTAGGAGCGGTCATCGTCGACTAGGATGTCCTGCTCACCGAGCCACTCGTCGGGGACGGCCTTCTGCTGGTTGTCGACAAAGCGCTGACGGAACAGACCGTAGTGATAGTTGAGGCCCACGCCATCGCCGGTCAAGCCCAGCGTGGCGATGGAATCCAGGAAGCATGCGGCCAAGCGGCCCAGGCCGCCGTTGCCGAGTGACGGCTCGACCTCGAATTCCTCGATCTTGTTGAGGTCGTGGCCTGCGGCGGTGAGCTGGTCCTTAACCTCGTCGTAGATGCCGAGGTCGATCATGTTGTTGATGAGCAGCTTGCCGATCAAAAATTCGGCGGAAATGTAATAGAGCTTTTTCTTGCCGTTGTTGAGCGGGCGGGCGGCGGAGCGCTCCTGCACGAGTTTGACCAGCAGCTTGTAAATGCGACGGTCGTCGAGCTGCTCGAGCGAGGTGCCAAAAGACTGCTCGGCGAGTTCCATGAGGTTAATTTGGGGCATGTTTTCTCCTGTGATGGGTTGTTTCATGTCTGCAATTCATAAGAAGCCCGCGCGAGGGGATTGGGGTGGCCTCGCGCGGGAAAAGCAAGCGCGTCCGCACGGTGGGGAGGGGTCGGGCGCGGTGGCTCCTATTGAGGAAGCTCGATTTCGGCTTCCGACGGGATGCGGAAGTAGGTCTCGGTCCAGTCGGTGAGTTTGTGCTCGAGCTCGCGGGTGATGGCGCCGTCGAGCATGCGCCAGGTCCAGTTGCCGCCCAGCGTGGCAGGGGTGTTGATGCGCGCCTCGTTGCCCAAGTTGAGCAGGTCCTGCATGGTGTAGATGCACGTGTCGCTCACGCTGGCGGCGATGGTGCGATTGAGTGCATCTGCCATGGGTTCGCCGGCCTGCTGATGGGTGTACAGGGCTGCCTGCTCGCGCTGACGCGGGGTGGCCGTTCCCTCAAACCAACCGCGCGCCGTCTCGTTGTCGTGGGTGCCCACATAGGCGACGGTGTTGGCGATGTAGTTATGCGGCAGGTAGTACGAGTTGGTGCCCTCAAAGGCAAACTGCAGGATCTTCATGCCGGGGAAGCCCGAGTTGTCGCGCATGTCGATGACGCCGGGGGTGAGGAAGCCCAGGTCCTCGGCGATGATGGGCAGCGTGCCGAGCTTTTCCTCGAGCGTCTTGAAGAACTTGAGGCCGGGACCCTGCGTCCACGAACCGTAGGACGAATCGGGCGAGGAGAACGGCACCTCCCAATAGGCCTCGAAGCCGCGGAAGTGATCCAGGCGGATGACGTCGTACATGTCGAGGGCGGCGCGAATGCGGCCCTCCCACCAGGAGAAGCCGTCGGACTCCATGGCGTCCCAGTCGTAGATGGGGTTGCCCCAGTACTGGCCGGTGGCCGAGAACTGGTCGGGCGGCGTGCCGGCGACGCTCACGGGATTGCCGGCGGCGTCGATCTTAAAGAGCTCAGGCGTCGCCCACATCTCGACGGAGTCACGCGAGACATAGATGGGCAGGTCGCCGATGATGAGAATGTCGCGCTCGTTGGCATAGGCCTTGAGGCGGCTCCATTGGCGGTCGAAGAAATACTGCGTCATCTGGTGGTAGAGCATGCGCGCGGGATGGGCGGCGCAGACCTTGGCAGATGCTTCGCCGCGGGTGCGCAGTTCTGCGGGCCACTCCCAAAACGCCTTGAGTCCGCACTCCTCTTTGACGGTCATGAACTCGCAGTAGGGGATGAGCCAGTCCTCGTTGGCCTGGATAAAGTCATCGAAATCGGCCGGCTTGTCGGCAGCAAAGCGCTCGGCGGCGCGGTCGAGAATCTGACGGCGGCCGCCAAAGATGGCACCGTAGTCGACGTTACTGGGGTCAGAACCCAGGTACACGCCATCGATATCGCGCTGCTCTAGATACCCTGCCTCGATAAGCTCGGCAAAGTCGATAAAGTTGGGGTTGCCTGCGCGGGCCGAGAACGACTGATAGGGCGAATCGCCATAGCTGGTCGTCGTAAGGGGCAGAATCTGCCAGTAATGTTGTTTGCACGAGGCGAGAAAATCGACGAAGTCGTAGGCATTCCAGCCAAAGCCGCCGATTCCGTATGGTCCGGGCAGAGATGAGACGGGCATGAGGACGCCGCTTGCACGCTCCATGAATGCGCTCACCAACCTTCTTGTTGTGGGGTCGGCCTGCCGATGGGCGTGCAGTCCGCCTCCGATGTTCTGATTCGATACGCCTATTGTAAAACATGTTGTTTAAACATGTACAGGCAAGATAAAAAAGTTGGTCGATTTTCGGCGAATGGTTACATGCCATGAAAAAAAGCCCCGACCTCACAACGTGAGATCGGGGCAAGAGCGGTATGTAGGTTTTTGCTACTCGGCGTCGGCGAAGCCGTTGGGGTTGTGGCTCTGCCAGTTCCAGCTATCGCGGCACATGTCCGCGATGTCGTACTGGGCCTTCCAGCCCATCATGCGCTCGGCCTTGGAGGCATCGCACCAGTTGGCAGCGATGTCGCCGGCGCGGCGCTCGCGGATCACATAGGGCAGCTCCTTGCCACAAGCCTTGGAGAAGGCGGCAACGACCTCGAGTACCGAGGTGCCGGTGCCGGTGCCCAGGTTAAAGATCTCGACGCCGGTTTTGCCGTTCATCCAGTTAAGGGCGGCAACGTGACCAGAGGCCAGATCGCACACGTGGATGTAGTCGCGCACGCCGGTGCCGTCGGGGGTGGGGTAGTCGTTGCCAAAGACCTGAACGGCCTCGAGCTTGCCCACGGCGACCTGGGCGACATAAGGCACCAGGTTGTTGGGGATGCCCTTGGGGTCCTCGCCGATCAGGCCCGACGGATGAGCGCCAATGGGGTTGAAGTAACGGAGCAGCACGACGTCCCACTCGGGGTCGGCGGTGTGGACGTCCATAAGGATCTGCTCGATCATCCACTTGGTCCAACCATAGGGGTTGGTCGCGGGCTTCTTAGGATCCTCCTCGGTGACGGGCGGGTTGTCCGGGTCGCCGTAGACGGTCGAGGAGCTCGAGAAGATGATGGACTTGCAGCCATGGTTGCGCATGACGTCGATGAGCACCAGGGTGTTCTCGATGTTGTTGTGATAGTACTCGACGGGCTTGCTCACCGACTCGCCAACGGCCTTAAAGCCGGCAAAGTGGATGACGCGGTCGATCTGATGGGTATCGAAGATCTTGTTCATCGCATCGCGGTCGAGCACGTTGGCCTCGTAGAAGGTGAGGTTCTTGGCGGCCTCGTCGCCCACGATGGTCTTGACGCGGTCGACGGCGACGGCGCTGGAGTTGGAGAGATCATCGACGATGACGACCTGGTAGCCACCCTCGAGCAGCTGAACGACGGTGTGCGAGCCGATAAAGCCGGCGCCACCGGTAACGAGGACACAGGTGTCTTTGGGGTCGAGTGCTTTGGACATGTAGTCTCCTATCGAATCAGGAACACTTCTTCAGGGGAGTATAGCGCAGGCAGGGACGCCCAAATCGTGCGCTGTAGGAAAAGCGGAGGATTGTGCCAACGTACTCATAGAAGAGCTTGCGTACGCATAACCTGATCTTCGACATTTGCTTACGAGCCGCTGACCTTGTAGTTTCCTGCCGTTCGTGGAAATCGTTGGGACGCGCCATATGTACGCTAATATGTATGAGTTGAGCGACATATAAATAAACATGTAACGGAGTACATATGTCACCAAACAGCGATTCCATCCTTTCCCAGGAGCTCTCGCGCCGCACTGCCCTCAAGGCCCTGTTCGGCGCCGCTTCTGCGGCAGTTCTTTTTGGCCTGCCCGCTCGCGCCCATGCGGCGGAGGCTTCCAAAGAAACAACCGATAAACTGAATGCCGCCCAGGCCCAGCTCGACGAGGTTCAGGCCCAGCTCGACAGCATCGCAAATGAGTATGCGGCGCTGGCCAACAAGAATGCCCAGACCCTCAACGACATCGAGAATGTCCAGGGCAAGATTGACGACACGCAGGCCCAGATCGATGAAAAGAAGGCCGAGCTCAAGAAGAAACGCAACGACCTTTCCGATCGCGTGGCCGCCAGCTACAAGTCCGGCGGCACGAATATCCTGTCGCTGCTGCTGGCCTCTGGCTCGTTTGAGGAACTCGTCGCCAACGCGCATTACGTTGAGAAGATCAACAAGAGCGACCGCGACGCCATCGAGGACATTCAGACCATCCAGGAAGAGCTCGATGCGCAAAAGACCGAGCTCGAGTCGCAGAAGGCCGACTTAGAGAAGCTCAAGGACCAGCAGACTGCCCAGATGCAGGACATGCAGGCCAAGCAGCAGGAAGTCCAGACGGTTCTGAACGGCCTCTCTGACGATGTCAAGGAGCTCATGGCTCAGCGTGATTCCGAGATTCTCGCTGCCGCCCAGGCCGAGGAGGCCGCTAGGAAGGCCGCCGCTGCCGCGGCCGCCGCGAACAAGAACAATTCCTACTCGGGTGGTTCGAGCTCGGGTGGCGGATCGTATGCGCCCGGAACTCCGCAGCAGAATGCCGGCTCGGGCAAGCAACAGGCCGTCGTCAACGCGTGCTACTCCACGCCTTCGCCGGGCCAGAACTGGTGCGCGGCGTGGGTTACCAATGTCTTCCGTAACGCCGGCGTTGGCTACTTTGGCGGCAACGCCTGCGACATGTTCAACGCCTGGTGCTATAGCTCCGACCGCTCGGCGCTGCAGGTGGGTATGATCGTGGCCGATTCCTCGCACAGCGGCACGGGTGCTCCGGGCCTTATCTACGGTCATGTGGGTATCTACGTTGGCGGCGGCATCGTTATGAGCAACGAGGGTGCCATTACGTCTAAGTCGCTTGATTCGTTTATTAGCTTCTATGGCACTGGCTCTGGCGTGCGTTGGGGCTGGCTCGGCGGCGTGGCGCTGTCGTAAAGCCGACGGGGCCGCGTGCCCGCCCGCAATATATTTGATTGCCTGCTCGGGCAGTCCTGCGCAAGACGAAGGCCACATTAAGTGGCCTTCTTTGCGTGCGGAACTC
>CAJKFS010000029.1 GCA_905199225.1 uncultured Collinsella sp.
GGCCCGTGGGTTATACCCTAAGAGCAAACCACCCTTTTTAAGGGTGGTTCTGATTGGACTTATTATTCTTGCGCCCTACACCTCAGGAGCCTTGGCTACGGTCTCGCTCTCGGCTGTGAGCGGGCGGTTGTCGATGCGGCGGCCCAAGCGATCGAGCTTCACGAGCAGCCATTCAATGGGATTCGGCCCTGCGCCTTCCTCGTCGGCAACCAGGTCCATGACGGCGATCTTGGTGCCGCCCTGCTTGAGCGTAACGCTGCCCACCTTGTCGCCCACATGCACCGTGCCCGAAAGATCGTCGTAGCTAACCTTTTCGGTCACCTCGCCAGCAAGGGAAAACACGGTCGCTTGCGCCGTGGGATCGGCGAGCGTGGCGTCGATCGTCTTATCCGTCCAGTCGGTTTGACCGATGCGCGCCATAAGCGGGTTGCCGTTGGCGGTCTTTTCCTGCGTGTTGGCGATCGCGACCGTCACCTTATGACCGTAGTACCAATTGGCAAGGGTTGCGGTGTCGGTAAAGCGCTGGTCGGTGGTGGTGGAGTTCAAAACGACGGTGTAGATCTCGTCGCCGTCACGGTTGTAGGCGCTCGTGAAGCAATAGCCCGCGTCGTCGGTGGTGCCGGTCTTGCCACCGATGTTGCCATCTTGGCCCAGCAAATAGTTATGCGTGTCCATGGAATGCGAATGGTCGGTGCCGTCGGCGCCCGTGACCTCGATCCAGGAATCCTCGCTCGCTACGACCTCGCGGATCGTGTCGTTTTTCATGGCCTCCTGCATCATCAGCGCTACGTCGTGTGCGGTTGAGTGCATATCGCCAGCCCACTCATCAAAGTCCAGACCATGCGGGTTTTCAAAAAGTGTACCGGTGCAGCCGAGCTTCTTGGCGCGCTCGTTCATGGCCTTCACAAATGTGGCCTCGGCGTCTTTGGTCTTAGGGTCGATCTTCTTGCCCACATATTCGGCGAGCACGATGGCGGCGTCGTTGCCCGAGGGAATCATCAGGCCGCGCAGTGCCTGCTTCACGGTGAGCTCGTCGCCTTCGAGTAGGCCGGCTGTTGAATTGCCCACGGTGGCTGCGGCGTTGCTCACCGTGACCTTCTCGTCCATCTTGCAATTCTCGACGGTTAGGATTGCGGTCATGACCTTGGTGATCGAGGCGATTTTGACCTGCTCATCTGCGCTGCGGGCATAGTAGACGGTGCCGTCTTTGCCCATGACGAGGGCATTGGTCGCATCGATATCGGGCAGGTTTTCGGCCGTGATGCCGCGCGCATCGGCGGTTTTGCCGCAAACATTGTCGGTTGTGAGCACTTGGGCGCCGGCGACGGTGGGCACGCCAGCGGCAAGGGCGATAGCGCAGACAAAGCCGGCGGCAAGCTGGGCTGAGCGCTTTGCAAAAGAGGTGAGGGACTTCACGGATTTCGCTTTCGACGGGATGGTCTCTTCTGGAACTAGAGTATATCGTTTGCCGGCGTCGGCGATCATCGCGTGCGTGCGTGGCCCACATCCGCGCCCGAACGGGCACAAGGGTGCTTAAGGCCGACTTAATCACCCACGCTTGTTGTGTGTGGCGTGCGTCGCCTCGGGCATAATGGAGCGCGAGAGGAGCACGCATGAACGAGCGCATTTTGGTAGTTGATGACGAGAAGGCCATCGCCGACTTGGTTGGTATCTACCTTACAAAAGAGGGCTTTGATGTCCAGATTGCCTATAGCGGGGCCGATGCTGCCAAGGCAATCCTGGAGCAGGAGTTCGATCTGGCACTGTTGGATGTCATGCTGCCCGATATCGATGGCTTTGAGCTACTGCGTACGATCCGTTCCAGCCATACCTATCCTGTGATCATGCTGACGGCGCGCGATGCCCAGCAAGACAAGATCGAGGGCCTTTCGCTTGGCGCGGACGATTACGTGGTTAAGCCGTTCCGTCCGCTGGAGCTCATCGCGCGCGTGCACGCTCAGCTTCGCCGCTACACCAGCTACGGTAGCCGTGCACAGGCGGCTGAGTCGCCGACCATTCAGCTCGACGGCTTGGAGATCAACCGCGATGCTCGTTCCGTGACAGTGGACGGTTCACCGGTTCGCCTCACGCCCACCGAGTATTCAATCTTGCTGTATCTGGTCGAGCATCGCGGCAGCGTGGTGGCCGTGGAGGACCTGTTCCGCGCGGTGTGGAACGAGGACTTTATGCCCGGCTCCAACAATACGGTGATGGTGCATATTCGCCACTTGCGCGAAAAGATCGGCGACGACGCACAAAAGCCACGCTTTATCAAAAACGTCTGGGGCGTCGGCTACATCATCGAATAACGCTTTTCGCTTGTGAGGATCTTGATATGACAAAAGACGATAGGCAAGCGTTCGAGGTGCCCGATCGGCTCTTTGAATACGTGAGGTTGGTCGTCGACAACCGCGCGCTTGCAACGGTGCTGCTCTTTTTGCTGAGCCTGCTGCTGATTGGCATCGACAACATCGTCGGAATCTTGGCGGTGCTGCTTGTCGGCTTTTTGCTGATCGATCGATTTGAGATCGTGTGCCGCTGCGTGGTGATTGGCGGCGCCGCGTGGGCCATGACGTTGGCGATTGGCGCCATGGCGCTCGGCGGCATCGAAGGGCCGGTGCTGTTCGATGCCGGCTTTGTATTCAACATGCTTGGCTTTGTGCTGGCGCTTGCCGCGTGCGTGCTGTTCTTGTGTGGCCGCGCCCTGTACTACCAGGGCTACGAGCAGGGCGAGCAGCATGCCGATTGTGTGCTGGCCGCTCGTATTCAAGATCGCCTGATCGATCACCCCGACACCTGGGATAACATCGACGGCGACTTCTTGGAGGTCGAGGGCGCCCTTAACCGCGTGCGTGACCGTGAGCGCAAGGTGCAGCAAGCTCTGCGTGACGAGTCGCATCGCAAGGACGATCTGGTCACGTACTTGGCACATGACCTACGCACCCCGCTTGCCAGTGTGGTGGGCTATCTTTCGCTGCTGCAAGAGGCTCCTGAGCTGCCGGTTGAGCAACGTGCGCACTTTACGGGCGTGGCTCTCGACAAAGCGCACCGGCTCGATGCGCTCATCGAAGAGTTCTTCGATATCACGCGCTTTGACTTCCACGATATCGTGCTCACGCGCGGCTATGTTGATCTGGGGTTGCTGCTGGCTCAGGTGGCTGACGAGTTCTATCCCATCCTCAACGAGCAGCATAAGGAAGCCCAAGTTGATATTCGCGAGGACCTGACGGTGCTCGTGGATGGCGACAAGATGGCTCGCGTGTTCAACAACATCATGAAAAACGCCGTTGCCTATAGCTATGAGGGCTCGACCATCACGATCGAGGCCAGACGCCGGGACGGCGGTGGCGTGCGCGTGCGCTTTATCAATCAGGGCGATCCCATCCCTGAGGCAAAGCTCAAGGTGATCTTTGAGAAGTTCTATCGCCTGGATGCGGCGCGTGCGACCAATCGCGGCGGCGCTGGACTGGGGCTTGCCATCGCCAAGGAGATCGTATGCGCGCACGGCGGTACCGTTGCATGTGAATCGACGCCCGAACACACGATATTCACCATCGAGCTGCCCGCCGCATAGCCAGTGTGCCCTTACAAACACTTGACAATGCGCTCACGTGCATATGAGCCGCGATTCCTACTATCGATACTGCTGAATTGATATCGATGTGGAGGTATGCGGTATGACGGCTGCTGCGGCTGTGGAGCCCACGGAGCTTGAAGAACTCATGAAAGCGCAGGCCGAGGCCGCGCGCGAGCGCGAGGTTGGGGATGCGACTCGCCCCACGGCAGAGGATCTTGCCGCCTCGCCGACGCGCATCGATGTCGAGGGCCTCGACCTGTTCTATGGCGACCATCATGCGCTCAAGGACGTGAATATCAAGATCCGCGACAAGCAGATCACCTCGTTCATCGGGCCTTCGGGCTGCGGAAAGTCCACGTTGCTGCGCTGCTTTAACCGCATGAACGACGGCATCAAGGATTGCCGCATCGAGGGCAAGATTGCGCTCGATGGTCAAGATATCCTGGGCGACTACGACATCTGCCGCTTGCGCCAGCGCGTGGGCATGGTGTTCCAGCGCCCCAACCCGTTTCCCATGAGCATCTACGACAACGTCGCCTACGGTCCTCGCGGCATGGGAGTGCGCGACCGCGTCGTGCTCGACGAGCTGGTCGAGGATTCCCTTCGTCGCGCTGCGCTATGGGATGAGGTCAAGGACAAGCTCAAAGAGTCGGGTCTGGGTCTTTCGGGCGGCCAGCAGCAGCGTCTGTGCATCGCCCGCGCACTTGCCGTGCAGCCCGACATTCTGCTGATGGACGAGCCGACCTCGGCACTCGACCCTGTGTCGACGCTGGTGGTGGAGCAGCTGGCCTGCGAGCTCAAAGAGACCTGCACGCTCGTGGTCGTTACGCACAATATGCAGCAGGCGGCGCGTATCTCCGATTCGGTCGCATTCTTTTTGCTGGGTGAGCTGGTGGAGCACGCGCCCACCGCGCAACTCTTCAAGAATCCGACCGATCCGCGCACGGCGGATTATTTGACGGGGCGTTTTGGCTGATACCATCTAGTAAAGGTACCTTTAGGGTTAAGATGCGGTCATGCCGGCCGCAAAGGGGTTCAACATGATCTATTACGTCGAGGACGATGACAACATCAGGGATTTGACGGTCTATGCGCTGCGCAAGCAGGGGATTGAGGCCGAAGGCTTTTCGTGCGACGGTGAGTTTAAGGCTGCCGTGGCGCGACGGGTACCCGATGCCGTCCTGCTCGACATCATGCTGCCCGATACCGATGGCTTGGCGATTATGCGTCGACTGCGTGCCGATCGCCTGACGGCGACGGTGCCCATCATGATGCTTACCGCCAAGGATACCGAGCTCGACAAGGTGATGGCGCTCGATGGCGGTGCCGACGATTACCTGACTAAGCCGTTTTCGCTCATGGAGCTCGCCAGCCGCTGCCGCGCACTGCTGCGTCGCGGCGGCATGGTCAAACAGGCAAGCGATGTGCTCAGCGTGGGCGACATTGTGCTCTCGCCCAGCCATCGTGAGGTGACTGTTGCCGGCGAGTCGCTTAAGCTCACCCTGCGCGAGTTCGACCTGCTCGAGTACCTCATGCGCAAGCCCGGCGTGGTCTTTACCCGCGAGTCGTTGCTGCAGAGCGTGTGGGGCTGGGACTTCGACGGCGGTTCGCGCACCGTTGACGTGCACGTGCAGACGCTTCGCCAAAAACTGGGCGAGCATGCCAGCGCCATCGAGACCGTGCGCGGCGTGGGCTACCGCTTGGCCGAGCCTTCTGCCGGTGATGGTGCCGAAGGTGACGACACCGCGGCCACCGCATCGGAGGAGTAACCCGTGGTCTTCGCCCCCCAGGGAAAACATACGCTGTCGCACCGCGTTTTTGTGACGATCTTTGTCTGCGCCATGGCGGTTATCGTGGCGTTTACGGTGCTGGGTGCGTTCTTTGTGCAAAACACCTTGGCGGATGCCACGAGTGCCAATCTGGCGCAGGAAACCGAGCTCATTGCTGCCGCTCTCGACGAACAGCAGGAGCCCATCCCGTTCTTGCGTAGTCTCGATCGCGAGGACTTGCGCATCACGCTGATTAACAAGGATGGATCGGTTGCCTACGACAACGAGGCGTCGCCTTCCACACTGCCCAACCATGGCGATCGCCCCGAGGTCATCGAGGCCTTTGAGAGTGGTTTGGGTTCCGCGGAGCGCGCAAGCTCTACGCTCGACGAGATTATGCTGTATCGCGCCGTCGCCCTTGATAACGGCCAGGTTGTCCGCTTGGCGCAGGCCCAGCCTGGCGTTGCGGCGATTTTGCTGTCGATGGTGGCGCCGATGCTGCTTATCGCAGCAGCGGGTGCGGTACTCTCGTTTTTTATGGCGCGCCGCGAGTCCCGTGCCATCATCGCGCCGTTGCAAGAGGTGGATTTGGACCACCCACGCCGTAGCTATGAGCACGCCTATGCCGAGATGGTCCCCATGCTTGAGCGTATCGAGTCGCAGCGCCAGGAACTCAAGCGCCAAATGGCGGTGCTAGCGGACAACGACCGTATGCGCCGCGAGTTCACGGCGAATATCACCCATGAGCTCAAGACGCCGCTTACGGCGATTTCGGGCTATGCCGAGCTCATCGCAAACGGCATGGTCGAGGGCGAGGGCGACCTGCGCAACTTTGGCGGTCGCATCTATCGTGAGGCGGGCCGCTTGGCAGCGCTTGTCAACGATATCCTTACGCTGTCTAACTTGGACGAGGCCGAGCGTGCAGCTGAGGGCGAGGCGGTGCCCATTGGGTCCACGGAGCCTATTGAGCTCTCGCGTGCCATCTACGCGGTCGAGCAGCGTCTTGAACAGGTCGCCCGTCAGGCGAATGTGACGATAAGTCATGAGACCAAGCCTGTGGTCATCGAGGGCGTGTCGCGCTTGATTGACGAGCTCATCTATAATCTGGCAAGCAACGCCATCCGCTACAATCGACCCGGCGGTACGGTTACGCTGCAGTGCGGCACCAACGACGAAGGCCATCCGTTCCTTGCGGTCGCCGACACGGGAATCGGTATCGCGCCTGAAGAACAGGGCAAGGTATTTGAGCGGTTCTATCGCGTGGACAAGAGTAGGTCCAAGGCACGCGGCGGAACCGGTCTGGGGCTTGCCATTGTCAAGCATGCGGCCCTGTATCATCACGCCACGCTCGATCTGTCGAGCGAGTTGGGCGTGGGAACCACCATTACGGTGACGTTTCCCATACAGCAGGACGAGCCATTCGCATAGCGATACAACATAGATATTGATGTAGACGCCGCATTTGACTTTCGGGTGCGGCGTTGTTGTGCAATTTTACGATTGCTTCCGACATTTTTACAGGAGAGCCTGTTTCTTATGTATAGAGTTTGGTCTCGGTAAAAAGATGCGATAACATACGGACAGTTTTGTCAATCCGAACTGGGGAAATGAAAGGCAAGCTGCATGACCCTTCTCGAACTGTTCCAGCTGCTGAAGAAGCACCTTCAGCTGGTCATCACCCTTCCGGTGGTCTGCGCGATCGCCATGGGCATCGTGTCCTTCGTTGCGATGGACAACACCTATACCGCGACGACGAGCATGTACATTCTCGCCAAGACCGACGATAGCGGTCAGATGAGCTACAACGATCTCTCGGCGAGTCAGATGCTTTCCAACGATATCGCCACGCTGCTGGATAGCGATAGCGTTAAGAGCGGCGCAGCCAATGAACTGGGCCTCACCGATCTGGATGACTACAAGGTGTCTGTTTCCTCCGAGACCACCACGCGTGTCATTACGCTTTCGGTTACCGGCACCGATGCCAAGGAGACGGCTAAGGTCGCAAAGGCCATGGCCAGCTCGGTGAGTACGGTCGCTCAGAACGTCGGCGCTGCCCAGAGCATCAACGTTATCGACGAGGCCAAGACCCCCGAAGCCCCCAGCGGCCCCAAGCGCACGCTGTATATTGCCGTCGCGTTCCTCGCCGGTATCTTTATCGCAGTTGCCTATGTCGTTTTGGCGGACATGCTCAATACCCGCATCCGCGGTGCCGAAGAGGCAGAAGAGCTCCTGGGCATTCCCGTTGTTGGCCGAATTCCGGCTATGAAAGGTGGTAAATAGGCATGGCTAAGGCAAAGAACACCGATAAGCTCGTTGTACAGAATGCCGCCAAGACCCTTCTGGCCAACATCCGCTTTGCGAGCGTGGACGACCCCATTCGTACCATCACCGTTACCTCCTCGATTCCCAACGAGGGCAAGTCTACGGTTTCCATTAACCTTGCTCAGGCAATCGCCACGAGCGGCAAGTCCGTGCTCCTGGTCGAGGCCGATATGCGCCGCAGGTCTCTTTCCGATATGCTCGGCGTTCGTTCGCGCGGCGGACTCTATGCGGTCCTTTCCGAGCAGATCTCCATTGACCAGGCAATTGTCGAGACGGGTCAGAAGAACTTCTACTTCCTCGATGCCGAGCCGCACATTCCCAATCCTGCCGACATCATCGTTTCTCACCGCTTTGCCAAGCTGGTCAAGGCGCTGTCTGCCAAGTTCCAGTACGTCATTTTCGACGCTCCTCCGGTCGGCACCTTCATCGATGCTGCCGAGATCGCAAGTCTGACCGACGGTGCGCTTTTTGTCGTGCGTGAGGATTTCACCAAGCGCGAGGAGGCGCTCAACGCCATCGGTCAGCTTAAGAAGTCCGAGAAGGTCAAGCTCATCGGTACCGTTATGAACTACTGCGAGACCGAGACCAGCGAGTACTACTACTCCTACTACACCAAGGACGGTAAGAAGGTGAAGAAGGGCTCAGACGATCAGGGGACTTCCAAAAAGGGCATCTTCACCAACCGAGCAAACGTTTAGTTGATTAAGGCTGACCTATGCGTGACATTCATTGCCATATCTTGCCGGGTGTAGACGACGGCGCCGCCGATCTCGATGAGAGCTTGGCGATGCTCGAGGCTGCCAAGCGGGCCGGTGTAACCAGAATCGTTTGCACTCCTCACTGCCGTGATCCCTATTTTGATTACGACAAGATGTGGGATGCCTTTGAGCTGCTGCGTGATAACGCTGACGGTTTTCCGCTCCAGATGGGCTTCGAGGTCAACCATCGAAAGCTCGTTGAGCTTGGTATCGATGCCGCGGAGCACTTGCATTTCGATGGGACCAACGAGTTTCTGCTCGAGCTTTCGACGCATGCCGATGCGTATGCGTTTAGAGAGTACGAGAACACGATTTACGATTTGCAGTGCCGTGGCTACCAGGTGATCATCGCTCATCCTGAGCGCTATCGTGCGGTTCAAAAGGATGTAAGCGTGGCGGAGCGCCTGGTCGATATGGGCTGCAAGCTGCAGGCTTCGGCGGACTTTATTGCCGGCGGTCGATTTGGTCGCGAGAAAAAGCCGGCACAGCGCCTGTTCGATCAGAACCTGTACAGCTTCATCGCGAGCGATGCCCATAACGTGGGTCATTACGACTGCCTGGCGAAGGCTCGCGCGAAGTATAGCGTGCGCGGAGCTCATTTTCGCTAATATCTGTCCCTAACGTTCGCATTGAATGAAAGGGCAGCCATGGATATCCAACTTAAGACGGGATGCTTTGATGACGCGGCGTTGGTGCGCCGCGTCATTTTTATGGACGAGCAAGGCTACGAGAATGAGTTCGACGCTATCGACGAGGATCCAAACTGCATTCATGTGACGCTCTATGTAGACGGCGAGCTTGCCGGTTGCTCGCGCGTGTTTCCCGAAGAGCTTGAGCGCGTGGCTGACGCAGAGGCCCCGGTGTTGCCGGCATGCGACATGGACGAAGGCGTTGCGGCGGGGGAGACCTACATTATGGGGCGCGTCGCCGTGCTGCCGGCTATGCGTCGTCGCGGACTGGCGAGTGCGATCGTCGAGGCCAGTGCTTCGTGTGCACGCGATGCCGGCGCTAAGCTTATTAAGCTGCATGCGCAGGAATACGTGTTGCCGCTCTATGCAAAGGCGGGCTACACGCAAATTGCCCCGGTAGATTACGAAGACGAGGGCCAGCCCCATGTCTGGATGGCCAAGCGCGTAGATGGCAGATAGGGACGTTCCTTTTCTGCCGGCAGTTGGGGACGCTCCTTGGCAATTGGCGCATCGGAGCGCTTAGACATACAGTTTTTCGATTCCGTATGTATATATGCGCGCTAATGGGTTATAAAATCTAAGTCTGAACATAGCAGGTCTGCGATTCGGCTCGGGCGACCGGGCCGTTTTTGCGGACGGGGGTAGCGCGAAAGGACTGCACATGCGTCAATTTAAGACCGAGAGCAAAAAACTGCTCGACCTCATGATCAACTCCATCTACACCAATAAGGAAATCTTCCTGCGCGAGCTTATCTCTAACGCGAGCGACGCCGTCGACAAGCTCAACTTTAAGAGCCTGCAGGACCCGAGCGTTAAGCTCGACCAAGGTGACCTTGCCATCCGCGTCTCTTTCGACAAGGATGCCCGCACCATCACGATCTCGGATAACGGCATTGGCATGACCGCCGAGGAGCTCGAGCGCAACCTGGGCACCATCGCCCATTCCGGCTCCGAGGAGTTTAAGACCGAGAACGCCGAGCAGCAGGGTTCGGAAGTCGACATCATCGGCCAGTTTGGCGTGGGCTTCTACTCGGCTTTTATGGTCGCCAGCCATGTGAAGGTCGTCAGCCGCGCCTATGGCGCGGATGTCGCCCATGTGTGGGAATCCGACGGTCTTGAGGGCTACACCATCGAGGACGGCGAGCGTGCCGAGCACGGTACCGATGTCATCCTGACGCTGCGCGAGAACGAGAAGCTCGATGCCGACGGCGAGGCCGAGACCTACGATCGCTTCCTGACCGAGTGGGGTCTCAAGAGCCTGATTCAGCAGTACAGCAACTATGTGCGCTACCCGATTCAGATGATGGTGTCCAAGAGCCGCCAGAAACCCAAGCCCGAGGACGCCGACGACGATTACAAGCCTGAGTACGAGGACTACCAGGAGCTCGAGACCGTCAATTCCATGACACCGATCTGGAAGAAGCGCAGCTCCGATGTCGAGCAGAAGGACTACGACGAGTTCTACAAGTCCACGTTCCACGACTTTGACGATCCTGCGCGCACCATCAGCTTCCATGCCGAGGGCACGCTCGAGTATGACGCCCTGCTGTTTGTGCCGGGCCGCGCGCCGTTCGATCTGTACAGCAAGGATTACGAGAAGGGTCTGGCGCTCTACAGCTCCAATGTCCTGATCATGGAGAAGTGCGACGACCTGCTGCCCGACTACTACAACTTTGTCCGCGGCGTCGTGGATTCCGCCGACGTGTCGCTCAACATCTCGCGTGAGACGCTGCAGCAGAACCGTCAGCTCAAGGCCATTGCCAAGCGTGTGGAAAAGAAGATTACCGCCGACCTTGAGGATATGCGTGACAACGACCGCGAGGCCTACGAGAAGTTCTTTGAGAACTTTGGCCGTGGCCTTAAGTATGGTATCTACTCGAGCTATGGCATGAAGGCCGATGAGCTCGCCGACCTGTTGCTGTTCTGGTCTGCCAAGGAACAGAAGATGATTACTCTGGCTGAGTATGTCAAGGGCATGCCCGAGGATCAGAAGGCCATCTACTACGCCGCCGGTGACTCGCGTGAGCGCTTGGCCAAGATGCCCGTGGTAAAGGGCGTGCTCGACCGCGGCTATGACGTGCTGCTGCTGACGCAGGATGTGGATGAGTTCACGTTCCAGGCTATGCGTGAATACGTTGCCGCCGATATGCCCAAGATCTACGAGGACGATGCTGCCCGCGAGGCTGCCGAGAAGGCTGTGGCCGATGGTGCCGAGCCCGAGGTCGAGGATCGTCATCTGGAGCTCAAGAACGTCGCGACCGGTGATCTTGACCTGGCGACCGAGGACGAGAAGAAGGAGGCCGAGGACGCCACCAAGGAAAACGAGGACCTCTTCAGCGCTATGAAGGAGGCGCTCGGTGACAAGGTCGAGAAAGTTGCCGTCTCCGCGCGCCTGACCGATGCCCCCGCTTGCATCACCACCGAGGGCCCACTTTCGCTCGAGATGGAGAAGGTGCTCCAGAAGGGACCCGAGGGCGCGCCCGACGGCATGCCCAAGAGCCAGCGCGTGCTCGAGCTCAACGCCAAGCACCCGGTCTTTGACAAGCTCGTCGCTGCCCAGAAGGCAGGCGACGCCGACAAGATCAAGCAGTACTCCGGTCTGCTCTATGACCAGGCCCTGCTGGTCGAGGGCATCCTCCCCGAGGACCCCGTGGCCTTCGCGGCGGCTGTTTGCAACTTGATGTAGTTCGGGGATACGGCACCGTAACTAGATTAGAACGAGAGTGGATAATCTCCCACTTTTGGCTCGAATGCGGGCTTGAAGTGGGAGATTTTCCACTCTCGTTTGCTTTTGAATGATTCCTCCGTCCCCAAGGGATCAATTATTTGTCGGGGTTGTGGTTTTGTGACCTGCTGAAATTAAAGATACTGTACAACTGTACGTTAATTCGTCTTCGTAGTATATTGCTACCCGCAAAACTCAATACCATTGTGCTCTGAGACGCTAAAGCGCCTACGTACAATGGTTATCAATAGTACGATTCGATTCAACGACAGGATGGATGGTCCAAGCGTGAGTCTCGGCAGCAAACTATCCAATGCAAAGGTCTCCTTTGCGATATTTAAGCGCGACATTAAGCGACTGCTTGTGAACCCCGTCGCCTTGGTGGTTACCCTTGGCGTGTGCGTTATTCCCTCGCTGTATGCCTGGTACAACATCGTGGCCAACTGGGATCCGTACGGAAATACCCAGGGCATTAAAATCGCCATTGCCAACAATGATCAGGGCACCCAGAACGACCTGGTGGGCGAGCTTAACGCAGGCGATAAGGTGGTCGACCAGCTCAAGGAAAACGATCAGCTGGGCTGGACCTTCGTCGACTCGGCGGCCGATGCCAAAGAGGGCGTCGAGAGCGGGGAGTACTATGCGGCCATCGTGATCCCCAAGAACTTCTCGGATAACCTGGTTTCGATGCTCGACGGCAACTACCATCAGCCCAAGCTTACGTACTACGTCAATGAGAAGAAGAGCGCTATTGCGCCCAAGGTTACCGACACCGGTGCAAACACCATCGAGGAGCAGATCAACTCGGAATTTGTCTCCACGGTGGGCGAGACCGTTGCCAGTATTGCCAAGGATGCCGGAGTCGATTTAAAGGACAAGGCAACCCAGACTCAGGATTCGTTGGCCGGTTCGGTATCAGAGGCTTCCGATACGTTGGGCGAAGTGCGTGATTCGATTGGCGACATGAATGCCGCCATCGATAAGACGAGTGGTTCCATTGCCTCGGCAGATGCGGCACTTGCCGGTCTGCAGGGTCAGGCGCCGTCGCTGACGCAGGCGATCTCCCAGGGCAATGACCTGCTGGGCGAGGCTCGCGCCACGGCGGGCAACTCTGTCGCCTCGCTCTCCAAGGCGCTCTCGGAAGGCAGCCTTGCGCTCACCAAGACGTCAGCCTCCGCAAACGCTGCGATTGGCAAGCTGACGGGCACGGTCGCATCTACGACTACCCGTATCGACAACTCGCTTGAGTCTCTCCAAGCGACGATCGACCACAATAAGGCCGTTATCGGGCACTTGGAAATTCTCGTCAATGACACGTCGACAGGTTCCAAGGAAATTGACGCGCGCATTGTATCGATCATCGATTTGCTCCGCGAGCAGAATGAAAAGCTTCAGAGCATCAAGGACGGTCTGTCTGCGCAGTCGAGCGCCATGGCGAATGACGCTGCGGCTGTCTCGGGTGCCAGCGACGCTATCAATAATGCAATTCAGACCGGTGCGACCAACCTTGGCCAGGCTCAGACGGACCTGGGTCAAAACGCGCTGCCGAAGGTCTCGAGCGCACTTGATTCGTTTGCCGCCGTCTCGGGTGATCTGACGGGAATCGTGTCTGGCCTCACGCCTACTATTGCAAGTGCGCGCGGTACACTTTCGCAACTCAACGCCACGCTCGGTCAGGCCAAGACCACGCTGTCCCAGACCGATGCCTCGCTTGCCAAGGTCCAGGACAAGCTCGCAACCGCCGCCAACGACATCGCGGCGCTACAGACCTCCGAGTCCATGGGCGAGCTGGCCGGCCTGATGGGCGTCGACGTCGATGATGTTGCAGACTTCATGGCATCTCCGGTCGAGCTGACCTCAAAGTCAATTTACCCGGTCAAGAGCTTTGGTTCGGGCATTGCCCCGTTCTATACCAATCTGGCGCTGTGGGTGGGCGGCTACGTGCTTATCGCCATCTACAAGCTCGAGGTCGATCGCGAGGGCATTGGCAGCTTTACGGCGCGCCAGGGCTACTTCGGCCGTTGGATGCTCCTGGTGATCTTGGGCGCGCTCCAAGCCATCATCGTGACGGTGGGCGATCTGGTGATTGGCGTGCAGTGCATCAACCCGCTGCTGTTCGTGCTGGGCGGCATCGCTATCTCGTTCACGTACGTCAATATCATCTACGCGCTGTCCACTACGTTTAAGCATATCGGCAAGGCGATTGGCGTCATCCTGGTTATCGTGCAGATTCCCGGTTCGTCGGGCATGTACCCCATCGAGATGATGCCCGGCTTCTTCCAATGGCTGCATCCGCTGCTGCCCTTTACCTACGGCATCAACCTGCTGCGCGAGACGGTCGGCGGCATGTATTCGTTCAACTACCTGTTTAACCTGTGCATTCTGGGCGTGTTCTTGATCGTGGCGCTCTTTATCGGCCTGCAGCTGCGTCCGCTGCTGCTCAACCTTAACCTGCTCTTTGATAAACAGCTCTCCACGACCGGTATGATGATTTGCGAGTCCAACGACCTGCCGCGCCAGCGCTACTCGCTGCGCACGGCCATGCGCGTCATGCTCGATTCCGATTCGTACCGTCGCGAACTGCTCGATCATGCGGTCGCCTTTGAACATCGCTACCCGTACTACATCAAGGGCGGTTTTGCCGCCGTGGTGGGCGTTCAGGTCCTGCTCTTTGTCCTGTCGACGGTTCTCGATATCGACAATAACGGCAAGATCATCCTGCTTGTCATTTGGATCATCTCGGTTATTGCCATCTGCGGCTGGCTGATCAATATCGAATATATCCGAGCGAGCCTCAATACCCAGATGCGCATCTCGGCGCTTTCGGATGAGGACCTGCGTCGCGAGATGCGCGAACACACGGCCGCCATTCCTGCCGCCCGCCACATGTTTGGCCTCAACGCCAGCGAGCGTGGTGCCAAGGGCGGCGATCAGTCCACGGGCCGCTTGCCGCATATCGGCTCGCACCATAAATCTCAGGGCAGCGACAGCACAGCCACAAATGATGGAGATACCACCGCGCTTGGCAAGCACTCCAAAGGAGGTGAGGCATAAATGAAGAACATCCTGCATCTGTTTAAGCGCGATGTCCAAAACGTGTCTCGCTCCGTGATCGGCTTGGTTGTCGTGATGGGCCTCATTATCGTACCGTGTCTGTACGCGTGGTTTAACATCGCCGGCAGCTGGGATCCGTACGGCAACACCGGCAATCTTAAGATCGCCGTGGTCAACACCGATGAGGGTTACGAGAGCGATTTGATCCCCGTCGAGGTTAACGTGGGCGAAAACGTGACCGCCACCCTACGCGGCAACGAGAGCTTCGATTGGGTTGTGCTCAACAATCGCGAAAAGGCTATCGAGGGCGTTAAGTCGGGCGCGTACTATGCTGCCGTCGTTATCCCCAAAACGTTTAGCGCTGACATGATGACGCTTTTCTCGACCGACGTGAAGCATGCCGATATCGAGTTCTACGAGAATCAGAAGGCCAACGCCATTGCGCAGATCGTGACCGAGAAGGGTTCGAGCGCCGTCCAGAGCCAGGTTAACAAAACTTTTACCGAGACCATTACGAGCATCGGTCTTAAGACGGTGTCCAGCCTGCTCGATTACATGAGCACCGACCAGGTCAGCAACTTTATCGCCAACCTGTCCTCGACGCTCGGCGATTCGGTCCAGGACCTGCAGGACGTTCAGGCCAGCGCAACGTCGCTTGCGGGCATTTTGAGCTCCACGTCCGATTCGCTGACGTCGGCGAGCGGCATGCTCAAGCAGACGGGCACGGTCGATGAGTCAACGAAGCAGCTGATGGAGCATGTCAAGAGCGGTATTAGCGATTCCAAGGAAGCGCTGAAGGACGCCAACGACGCCATCAATGCCGCGATTGACGGAAGCGCGGGCTCGTTTGACAACGTGTCCGCCGAGCTTGCGAAGGCATTTGATGCCGCGAATCAACATGTCGACCTTACAGTGTCCCAGCTCAACGATGCCGCGGCGGCGCTCAACACGCGTGCCGACGATATCGACGCCACGGCCGACCAGCTCCGCAGCTTTGCCGATCAGGTGACTGACGAAAAACTCCAGGACAGCCTCAAGTCTGTGGCAACATCGCTGAGCAGGATTGCTGTGGAGTATCGCAACAACGCCAAGGACTTGACGGCCACCGCGAAGTCTCTCTCTGACAGCATGGCAGAGGTTAATAAGTCGCGTGCCGAGGTCGATCAGGCAATCGCGGATGCCAAGGCTGGTATCTCGGGCGCCAAGACTGACTACGACTCTACGTTTTCGGCCAAGGCAAAGGAGCTCAAGAAGACCATCTCGGGCGTTTTGGATTCGCTGAACGGTATTTCGAACGATCTGGATAGTGCTGTTGCTGGCCTGACCGACGCATCCGGTTCGCTGGCAAAGGGCCTCTCCAAGGCTGCAAAGCTGGTCAACAAGGCTTCTGATCAGCTGGGCGAGGCGTCGGACAAGATCAGTGCGTTTAAGGACGAGCTCGACGGCGCCTTGATGTCGGATGACCTCGCTACGATCAAGACGATGATCGGCAATGATCCCGAGGGTCTGGCCGTGTCGCTTTCCGGCCCCGTCGCGCTCGATCGCAAGCCGGTCTATCCGATCCGCAACTACGGTTCGGCCATGGCACCGTTCTACACGATTCTGTCGCTCTGGGTGGGCTCGATTGTGCTGGCGGCCATGATGAAGGTCTCGGTTGACGATGAGCTTATCAACGAGCTCATCCCCGTGCGCCTGCACGAGATCTACCTGGGCCGCTACCTGTTCTTTGGCGGTCTGGCCCTGCTGCAGGCAACGCTCGTGTGTGCGGGCGACATCCTGTTCTTTGGCATCCAGTGCGACGACCCGCTGCAGTTTGTGCTGGCGGGCTGGGTCGCGAGTCTCGTGTTCTCCAATATCGTCTACACGCTTACGGTTTCGTTTGGCGATATCGGCAAGGCGCTCGCCGTCGTGCTGCTGGTCATGCAGGTCGGCGGTTCGGGCGGCACGTTCCCCATCGAGATGACCGGCCCCGTGTTCCAGGCGATCTATCCGTTCCTGCCGTTCACCCACGGCATCAACGCCATGCATGCCGCCATGGCCGGTGCGTACCACATGGAGTACTGGATTGAGCTAGGCATTCTGGCGAGCTATCTGATTCCGTCGCTGGCACTGGGCGTCGTCTTCCGCCGCCCGGTCATCAAAGCCAACGACTGGATCATCGAAAAACTGGAGTCAACCAAATTGATTTAGTTCAGCAACGTAAACGCCGTCGGAACATCGAGATCTTCCAACCCGATGCTTTAGCGTAGTGAATTGCACGGGCTGCTTGGTTGTTGCTACAGTAGCGGGGCGTGCCGGGGGTCCGGTGCGCCCTGCTTTTATTTGACCATGAGGCGGCACGCAGCCATGCGCGTGCGGACACCACGCCCAGATTGAGCGCGAGGATGCCCTATGGCCCAGCATGCCACTGACAATATCGAAATGATGCCCGATAGCCCTGTTGCTCGCGAGGACCTGGGCGCGGGCGGCACCTCCCGCGGCGCCGGCGCTCGCTCGCCGCTGTTCTGGAAAGTCCTGCTGCTTTCGGTGGCAGTCGTCTGGGGCTACTCCTTTACGACCATGAAGGACGCGCTCGACACCATTCCGGTGTTCGAACTGCTCTACGTGCGCTTTCTGCCTGCGGCGTTGGTCATGTTTTTCATCTTCCACAAGCGCATCATCGCGCACCTCAACGCCCGCAACCTTATCGTCGGACTTGGCATGGGCGCACTTATGTGGGCCGCCTACGCCCTGCAGACAGTCGGTCTGGCGCACACCACGGCGGGCAAGAATGCTTTTTTGACGGGCACGTATTGCATCGTTGTGCCGTTCGCGAGCTATTTTCTGAGCGGCGAAAAACTCACCCGCTATAACCTGGGCGCGGCGCTGCTGTGCTTGGCGGGCATTGGCTTGGTGGCGCTCGATAGCGTTGAATTCAACATCGGTGATGTCATTACGCTGGCGGGTGCGGTCTTTTTCGCCATCCAGATGGCGGTGACTGCCAAGTACGGTCGCAAAATGGACATCAACGTCATCACGTTTTGGATGTTTGTGGGCAACGGCGTGCTGAGCCTGGCAACGTCGCTGCTATTCGAGACCCAAGCGCCTCTGTCCGTGTGGACGCCGAGCTTTATCAGCGCGATGGCGTTTCTCTCGGTTGGTTGCACATGCGCGGCTCTGCTCATCCAAAACGTCGGCTTGGCGCATGTCTCGGCCTCGACGGGCTCACTGCTCCTTTCGATGGAGTCGCCTTCGGGCGTGCTGTTCTCGGTGCTGCTGATGGGGGAGGCGCTCACCTCGCGCCTGCTCGCCGGCTTCGCGCTCATCTTTCTTTCGATTATCTTGAGCGAGACGCATTTCGATTTCTTGCGCCGAAAATCACACCCGCAATTGTAAACAACTTGTTGCGCCGCCCTCCCAGGGCGGCATTTTTATGTCATGCCCTTAAAGTAGTACCTTGCACTTTACGCTATCAAAGTGCTTGCTGCAAAAACGTTACTGGAGGGCATCTATGGCACCAGCACTGTCCGATCTTCAACCGCAATCAGCGCCCAAGGCCACCGCGGCGGCGCAGACCGCTATCGGTGACGGTCTTGTTGCAGAAGCTCAGGCTTTTGCAGACGAGCTCGCTGCGTGGCGACACGATCTACACCAGATGCCCGAGCTGGGTAACAATCTTCCGCAGACGTCTGCCTATATCCAGGCACGTCTGGACGAGATGGACATCCCCCATACCACGCTAGTCGACGGTTCCTGCGTCGTTGGCCTGATCGGTGCCGGTGCGGCCGCTCAGGGCAATGGCACGTGCAAGGACGAGCAGGCCGGAACGGTCATCATGCTTCGTGGCGACATGGACGCCCTGCCCGTTGCCGAGGAATCCGGCGAGCCCTTTGCATCCACCAACGGCTGCATGCACGCTTGCGGTCACGATATGCACGCGACGGCGCTGCTTGGTGCGGCTCGCCTGCTCAAGGCCCGCGAGGCCGAGCTCGTCGACGCCAATGCCACCGTCAAACTGCTGTTCCAGCCGGGCGAGGAGACCTTTGAAGGGGTACGCGCTGCCATCGCCGATGGCCTGCTGCAGAACCCGCGTCCTCAGGCGGCCTTTGCCATGCATGTCAACAGCCAGTCGCCGCTTGGCCTGGTGCTCTACGGCAGTCCGGCGCTTTCGGGCGTGTACGGTTTCCGCATCACGCTCCAGGGCAAGGGCGGCCATGGCTCGAGCCCCGAGATCTGCATCGACCCCATCGCGGCCGGCGTCCATGTGCACCTGGCGCTCCAGGAGCTTATCGCCCGCGAGGTGCCGGCGGCCAAGGAAGTCGCACTTACCGTTGGTAAGTTTGCTGGCGGCTTGGCGGCCAACGTCATCCCCGACACCTGCGTGCTCGAGGGAACGCTGCGCGGCTTCGATGTTGAGCTCATGGAGCACCTCAAGACCCGCATCGCGGAGGTCGTTAACGGCGTTGCCACAACATATCGTACGCCGGCGACCATCGAGACGCTTTCGGATGTTCCGCCGCTTGTACTCGACAGCGATATGACTCAGGCGTCGCTTGGTTATGTGGGCGCAGTGCTGCCCAAGGCGGCTTTCTTGCCGCTTTTCCATGCCATGGCGAGTGAGGACTTCGCGCTTATCTCGAGCGAGATTCCGAGTGCGTACTTTACCGTGGGCGCGGCCGTAACCGACACGGACGAACACTTTGCCCAGCACCATCCCAAGGCACGTTTTAACGATGCCGAGCTGCCGCTCGGTGCTGCGGCTTATACCGCCGTCGCTTTGGGCTATATCGCCGACCACCGGTAGCACCCAACCTTGCCTTTCAAGCCTGCGGGCATGGCCATAAGGCCTATGCCCTTGTCTTTCAAGGCAATCTTGGGCACTACCGGCGCCCGGCGCAGGCTATTCGTTTGTTAAATAAGGAGCAGTATGCCCCAGCAGCGTAAGTTCTTCCCCGGCTGGCTCGTGGTGGCCTCCGGCTTCGTGATCATGGCCACGTGCTACACGATTTTCGTCAACTGCATGAGCCTGTTCCAGCCGCTCATCGTCAGCGACTTGGGAATATCTCTTGCGCAGTACAACATCTCCAATGCGATCTCTACCGTGGTGAGCGTTATCGGATCGCTTGTCATTGGCCATGTTGCCGATAAAGTAAGCGGTCGTGTTTTGGGTTCCCTAACCGTTATCGCTACCTCTGCCGTTCTTGCCAGCATGAGCTTTGTCGGTGAGCTGTGGCAGGTCTACGTGCTCTTTGCCGTTTCGGGCTGCTTCGCTGTGGCCTCGACCCGCCTGCTCATCAGCCTAGTGACCGCCAACTGGTTTACCGCCAAGCGAGGCCTTGCCATCTCCATCGCACTTTCGGGCTCGGGCTTTGGCGGCGCTATTCTGCCTCCCATCGTGAGCTCGCTTATCGTGAGTGTGGGCTGGCGCTCTGCGTTCCTGGTACTCGCTGCCGTCTGCATGGTGGCGGCACTGCCCATCATGGCCTACTCCTTCCGCACTAAGCCTTCCGAGATCGGCCTTAAGCCGCTCGGCGAGAACCCGGGCGATCCGTCCGTCTCGACGGCTGGCGACAAGGACGAGCACACGGCGCCCGAGGTTAGCGTCGGCTGGTCTCGCATCAAGAAGAGCCCGGCGTTTTGGCTGCTTGTCGTCGCCTTCCTCTTTATGGGTCTCGTTAACGGCGCCATCTTGCCCAACCAAGTCACCAACATGACGAGCGTTACCGTCAACGGCGCCAAGATCGTCACGGGCGGTCATGATCCCATGTGGGCGGGCACTGTGCTTTCGGCCTATATGGTCACCGTCGTTATCGCCAAGATTTCGCTCGGTGCGATTTATGACCGCTTTGGCCTGCGCTTTGGCAATATCCTTGGCTCCGTTGCGTGCATTATCGCCTGCGTGGCGCTGTGCTTCCCGACGACGGACCTCGGTCCTATTGTCGCCGCTGTGAGCTTTGGTATCGGAACGTGTATGGGCACCATCACGCCTACCATCGCCGCGTCCAAGCAGTTTGGCATGGCCGACCTCGGCAAGGTCACGGGCGCCATCACCTCGCTCGAGATGGTCGGCGGCACCGTGGGCGCCATTGTCTCGGGCGTGCTGTTCGACGCCACGGGCTCCTTTGCGAGCACTTGGATCGTGTGCTTGGCGTGCTCCGTGGTCATGCTCGTGTTCCTGCTGGTATCCGAGCCCATCGCCGCCAAGCTGCGCGCGAGCGTGGCGGGGGAGTAGGCGTCCGTCGCTCTTTTCTGTTCGTCCCGTTCTGTCCGTGGCCGCCTTGGAAGCCGAATGGATGCTCGTACCATCATTCGGTTTCCAAGGCGGCCACGGGCCTACGAAATGATCCCTATTCCTCCGTCCCCAAGGGATCACGTGATCCGAAGGGGACGGAGGAAAAGGGATCACAAACAGCGGCGGCGCGTCTGGCCGAACGAGTCCCCATACCCTCGTTCGGTCAGACGCGCCGCCGCTGTTTGTATTTGTGCCGTATAATGACCGTTACCTATGACGCGATACAAAAGAAAGGTGTTTGCCCATGCAGGCACAGAAGGCGGAGGGAACCCGCGACCTTATCGGCGCCGAGATGCGCGCCTGGCAAAAGATGCAGCAGATTGCGGCCGGCGTGTTCGAGCCGTTTGGTTTTAAACCCATCGAGACGCCCGCGATCGAGCAGGTGGACGTGTTTGTCCACGGTATCGGCCAGTCGACCGACGTCGTGCGCAAGGAAATGTTCCGCGTGTTCAGCGGTGCCAACCTGGAACGCGTCTTTACCGAGGGCACCGACACCAAACTCAAGCCCAAGCAGCGCCTGGCGCTTCGCCCCGAGGGCACGGCCGGCGTGGTGCGCGCTGTCGTCGAGAACAATCTGGTGCCCCAGGGCTCCACGCCGTTTAAGGCGTACTACGCCGAGGCCATGTTCCGCGGCGAGCGTCCCCAGAAGGGCCGCCTGCGCCAGTTCCACCAGGTGGGCATCGAGTGGCTCGGCGCTCCCGATCCGGCGGCAGACGCCGAGTGCATCATCATGCTCATGGAGTTTTACAAGCGCCTGGGCTTCGATCTTTCCAAGCTTCGTCTGCTCATTAACTCGATGGGCGACGCTCAGTGCCGTCCGGCTTACCGCGAGCAAGTCAAGCAGTTTATCCTCGATCACGCAGACGAGATGTGCGATGAGTGCCGCGAGCGCGCCGAGCTCAACCCGCTGCGTGCCTTTGACTGCAAGAACGACCACTGCCGCGAGATCATGGCCGAGGCTCCGCTGATGGGTGACAACCTGTGCGATGAGTGCCGCGAGCACTACGAGCAAGTCAAGCGCTATCTGGATGCCGCCGGTATCGAGTATGTCGAGGATCCCACCTTGGTGCGCGGCCTGGACTACTACACCCGTACTGTCTTTGAGGTCGAGGCCCCTGGCGCCGGCGTCGGCTCCATCGGCGGCGGCGGCCGCTACGATGGCCTCGTCGAGCTCGAGGGCGGCAAGCCCACGGCAGGCGTCGGCTTCGCCGTCGGTTTTGAGCGCGCCCTGCTGGCCCTGCAGGCCTTTGGCAGCGACCTGGGTGCCGAGGAGGTCCCGTGCGTCTACGTCGCCAATGCCGGCAAGGAGCTGCGTCAGAACGTCTTTACCATTACGCAGCAGCTTCGCGCCGCAGGGATTGTGACCGAGGCCGACTATCAGGGCCGTTCGCTCAAGGCCCAGTTTAAGCAGGCCGATAAGGTAGGCGCCAAGCTCATCTTGGTCCTGGGTGGCGACGAGCTTGCCGCCGGCAAGGTCAAGGTGCGCGACATGCAGAGCCATGACGAGGTTCTCGTCGATCTGGCCAACGTCGTCGAGGCGGTTCGCGAGCGTCTGTAGCGCATGATTTTTGAGCTGCGGACCCGCTAACATGTCCCGCTCGCGACGAGCTATTGTTACGGGGGTGTTTCGCATTTATGCGGAATGCCCTCGCTTGCATATGCCGCCCACCGAGAAATACGACCATTTGGGGCAAAAACCCTTGCAATGCAGAAAATACTTTTGTGTGGTAAAGCGCAATCAGTGTCGAAAGTATTTCTCAAGCGCCTATAATGAATACCGCATGTTACGTGCATAGAAGGAGGAATGGGAGGAAACGTGGCTGAGAACCTAAGCAACCAGTCTGTACCCGAAGCCGCGGCGCGCGTCGCTGCCGTGGTCAACCGCCTCGTTAACCGAATCGGCTCGAATGCCGAGTCCAGGGAGCGTCTCGCCGAGATCGAGATCCCCGAGGAGCTGCGCGATAATCTGGCGCTGTTCCTGCGCCTGGAACGTCGTGTGCTTAGCGAGTATGATCCCGAGATCGCGGACCTGTTCGACAAGATTTTGACAGCCGAGATTGTGGTCAATGCTGGCAACCCCGGTAGCCGCGCTGCCGACGAGTCCGTTGACGAACAGGGCGTGCCCACTGCCGACGAGCCCACCGCCGTGGCGTTTCGCGAAGTCGTCGATTTGATTGACAGCCTGCCGCTTGATAAGCAGCAGGTCATCGTTCGCGCCTTTACGAGCTTCTTCCACTTGGCAAACCTGTCGGAGGAGAACTACCGTGTGGCGCAGCTGCGCGAGCGCGAGGCCGGCGCATCGACCGATACCGAGGTCGATCCCGCCAACGAACTCACCGTCGCCTATCACCAGTTGGTAAACGAGATGGGCGTCGAGGGTGCCAATGAGCTGCTCGGCAAGCTCGAGTTCCACCCTGTCTTTACCGCACATCCCACCGAGGCCCGTCGTAAGGCCGTCGAGGGCAAGATTCGCCGTATCTCCAACCTGCTGGAGGAGCGTCCGCGTTTGGGCGGCTCCGACCTGGTGGAGAACGAGCGCCATATGCTGCAGGAGATCGACGCCCTGGTGCGTACGAGCCCCATCGCGCTCAAGAAGCCCACGCCGGTCGAGGAAGCCGATACCATCATCGACATCTTCGATAACACGCTGTTCGACGTTATCCCCGTCATCTACCGTCGTTTTGACGACTGGGTGCTGGGCGACAAGGCCGGTACCGTGCCGCCGCTGTGCCCGGCGTTCTTCCATCCCGGCAGCTGGATCGGCTCCGACCGCGACGGCAACCCCAACGTCACCGCCAAGGTGAGCCGCGAAGTCGCCGCCAAGTACTTCACTCACATGGTGCTCAAGCTCGAGGACAAGTGCCGCCGCATCGGCCACAACCTCACGCTCGAGGCCACCTACAGCAAGCCTTCTGCCGAGCTCATTAACCTGTGGAACCATCAGGTCGAGATGAGCCCTCGTTACACGGCCCGCGCCGAGCTGATCTCCGAGCACGAGCCGCATCGCGCCGTCATGCTCGTCATGGCCGACCGCCTGAACGCCACCGTGCGCCGCATCACCGACACCATGTACCACAGCGCCGACGAGTTCCTGGATGACCTGCGCGTCGTCCAGCGTTCGCTTGCTGCCTGCGGTGCCGTCCGTGCCGCCTACGGTCCGGTCCAAACCATCATCTGGCAGGTCGAGTCCTTCGGCTTCCATATGGTCGAGATGGAGTTCCGTCAGCACTCCGTGGTGCATGCCCGCGCCCTCAAGGATATCCACGAGAACGGTATCCATGGCGACCTGCAGCCCATGACGCGCGAGGTCATCGATACCTTCCGCGCTATCGGCTCCATCCAAAAGCGCTACGGCAAGAAGATGGCGCACCGCTACATCATCTCGTTCACCAAGAGCGCCCAGCATGTGGCCGACGTCTTTGAGCTTGCCCACCTGTCCTTTGCACACGAGGAGGATGTCCCCGAGCTCGACGTGATCCCGCTGTTCGAGCAGCTCGAGGACCTCGAGGGCTGCATCGACGTGCTCGACCAGATGCTTACGCTGCCCGTGGTGCAAAAGCGCCTTGCCCAGACCAACCGCCGCATGGAGGTCATGCTGGGCTATTCCGACTCCTCCAAGGACGCCGGTCCTACCACGGCCATGCTCGCGCTGCACTCCGCGCAGGAGCGCATCGCCAAGTGGGCCGAGAAGAACGATATCGACCTGGTGCTCATGCACGGTCGCGGCGGTGCCGTGGGCCGTGGTGGCGGCCCGGCCAACAAGGCCGTGCTGGCGCAGCCCAAGGGTTCGGTCAACTGCTTCTTTAAGCTCACCGAGCAGGGCGAGGTCATCTTTGCCCGTTACGGCAACCGCACGCTGGCTCAGCGCCATGTTGAGTCCGTTGCCGCCGCAACGCTTTTGCAGTCGGCCCCGAGTGTCGAGAAGACCAACACCGAGACCACTCAGAAGTTCTGGGATATGGCCGAGAAGCTTAACGCCGCAAGCCACGAGCGCTATCTGGACCTGCTGAACACCGAGGACTTTACACCGTGGTTCTCGACCGTGACGCCGCTGACCGAGGTCGGTCTGCTGCCGATCGGCTCGCGTCCCGCCAAGCGCGGCTTGGGCGCCAAGTCGCTCGACGACCTGCGTACCATTCCGTGGATCTTCAGCTGGAGCCAGGCGCGCATTAACCTGGCCGCTTGGTACGGCCTGGGCACCGCCTGCGAGCAGTTGGGCGACCTTGACCAGCTCAAGGCTGCCTACCAGGAGTGGCCGTTCTTCCGCACCTTTATCGACAACATTGAGATGTCGATCGCCAAGACCGACCAGCGCATCGCCAAGATGTATCTGCATCTGGGCGATCGCCAGGATCTGTCCGAGAAGGTCTTCACCGAGATGCAGCTCACGCGTAAGTGGGTCCTTGCCATCGTCGGTGACGAGTGGCCGCTGCAGCGCCGCCGCGTGCTCGGCTGCGCTGTCCGCGTGCGTAACCCCTACGTCGACGCCCTGTCCATCGCCCAGGTCCGCGCCCTTCGCGAGGTGCGTATGAACCAGGACGAGATGGCCGAGGAGAAGAAGGCCGAGTACATGAGCCTGATTCTTTCGACTGTGACCGGCGTCTCGGCAGGTTTGCAGAACACGGGGTAATCGATAGCCCTGTGGCTCTCACCGGGACCCGATGGGTTTCCCTCTGAATGCGTCCTCGCACTTGAAGCCCCCTTATCCTGCTCCTTCGGAGCTGCGGATAAGGGGGCTTCGTGCTGCGGAATGCATTCAGAGGGAAACCCGTCGGGTCCCTTCGTCCTCGTTCTTCGGGGATTAAAGCTGAGGAGAAGAATGGCGCGCTTCGCGCTTAATGTGGAGTGCGGCGAGGGCTTCTTGCGTCCTGCGGAGTGTGCCTAAAAGTAAACTAATGGCGGGCCCTACGATGTCCGGTCTTCGGCGGATTACTGGCTGGGGGAATTAATGGCGCGCTTCGCGCGTTTGGAAGGGGCTTCGTGCTGCGGAGTGCATTCAGAGGGAAACCCATCGGGTCCTTTCGTCCTCGGTTTACGGCGGATCAGCCGCTGGGTGAGGGTGGTGCTTGGGGCGACGTGCAAAAAACGGAGTTTTCAGCAGCCAATGATTGATGTATAGGACCATAGGTGGCGTTTGCGGTCTTTGTTGATGCCTTTGCGCGCCAATTGGGCCTTGGCTATGTTCAAATATGGATGGTTTCTTACCGCATGCTGCCTAGAAGGTAAGAGCCATGGAGGCTTCTTAGCTTTCGATAGGCTTTTAGCCCCATAGATTTATCTCGCGATGCTGAATACTCGCAAAAATGCACGCTCCGGAGGGTGCTACCCTGTTACGGTTCGAAACCCATACGTCATTCTATGCAGTTTATTGACGTATTTATGCAAGATGGCTTACACGCGCATGCCACAGGATTGATGTTTGTCTCGACGCTGCGTAAGTCATCCTGTCTATAGTGCCTTTGACAGGCGGCCGCGGTCCCGTTTGGGATCGTGGCCGTTTTGTTGTGGGTCAAATATGAACGTTGTGTTAATGAGTCGGTGGACGGTGGTGTTTTTCGGTGAGCGGCGTATCCTCCCAACGGTTTATCTAGTGTGTCAGTTGAAAGGAAGAGGGCGCTCGTCATTGTTTGAATGTGAACTGCCGTTTGACCACAAGACGTTGCATCTGGAGCTCGAGGATAAGAACTTCGCGGGTGTGATGGAAGGTCATCAAAACGAGTTTAAGACTACAAAATCGCAGGAAGAGCTGGTAGAGGAGTCGCTTGCCAATCCTTATGGCTCCCCTTCGCTCGAGGAGCTTTGTGCTGGTAAGAAGGATATCGTCATCATTAGCTCCGATCATACGCGTCCCGTTCCCTCGCGTGTGACGATGCCTATTCTGCTGCATCACATCCATTCCGCTGCGCCCGAGGCTCGCGTGCGTATTTTGGTTGCTACGGGTATGCACCGTCCGTCGACGCACGAGGAACTCGTCAACAAGTACGGCGAGGAGATCGTTGCCAACGAGGAAATCGTTATGCACGTCGCGACTGACGACAGCATGATGAAGAAGATTGGCACCCTGCCTTCTGGTGGCGAGTGCATCATCAACAAGATTGCCGCCGATTGTGATCTGCTGCTTGCCGAGGGCTTTATTGAGCCGCACTTCTTTGCCGGTTTCTCTGGTAGCCGCAAGTCCGTTTTGCCTGGCATCGCCAGCTACAAGACCATCATGTACAACCACAACGGTCAGTTTGTGAACGATTCCCATTCGCGTGCCGGCAACCTGTGCCACAACCACGTGAGCGAGGACATGTTTGCCGCTGCCGAGATGGCTCACCTTGCCTTTGTGCTCAACGTGGTGCTTAACGGCAAGCATGAGGTTATCGGCTCCTTTGCAGGCGACATCCATAAGGCACACGAGGCTGGCTGCGAGTTCGTGAAGAGCCTTGCCGGCGTTGAGCCCGTCGAGTGCGAGATCGCCATCACCACCAACGGCGGCTACCCGCTCGACCAGAACATCTATCAGGCCGTGAAGGGCATGTGCTCTGCCGAGGCCACGCTTCCCGAGGGCGGCGTGATCATCGACGTCGCCGGTTGTGCCGACGGCCACGGTGGCGAGGGCTTCTATCACAACATCGCCGACAACGATCCGGCGGAGTTTGAGCGTGCCTGCATCGACCGTCCTAAGGACGAGACCCTGCCCGACCAGTGGACGAGCCAGATCTTTGCCCGCATCCTGGCGCATCACCCTGTGATCATGGTCACCGACCTGTGCGATCACCAGATGATCAAGGATATGCACATGACGCCGGTCAACACCCTCGATGAGGCGCTCAAGCTCGCCTTTGAGATGAAGGGTGCCGATGCCAAGGTGGCCGTCATTCCCGATGGCCTGGGCGTTGTTGTCGCGCAGCACTAGTACGCGGCCTAAACGAATCGTTTATAACCGACAAGAAAGATAAGGTTTTATGCTTACCAAACTCCTCTGCGAATTCGGCGCAACGGCCCTCATGATCATCTTTGGCGTGGGCGTGCACTGCGATACCGTGCTCAAGGGCACCAAGTATCAGGGCTCCGGCCACATGTTTGCCATCACTACCTGGTCTTTTGGCATCTCGGTCTGCCCGTTTGTCTTTGGCGGCGCCGTGTGCATGAACCCCGCCATGGTGCTTGCCCAGTGCATCGTAGGCCTGGTGCCGTGGAGCAGCTGCATTCCCTTCATGATTGCCGATATGCTCGGCGGCTTTGTGGGCGCCGTAATCGCTTGGTTGATGTATGCCGATGAGTTCAAGGCTTCCGATGGTGTCATCGATCCCATTGCTCAGCGCAACATCTTCTCGACCAACCCCACTACCGAGGGCACCAACTATGCCCGTAACTTCTTCTGCGAGGCTATCTGCACCTTCGTGTTCATCAGCGCCATCCTTGCTGCCGCTAACCGCGCTGGCGAGAACGTTTTGATGCTCGCTATCTGCGTCGGTCTGATCGTTTGGGCTGTTGGCATGGGCATGGGCGGCATCACCGGCTTCGCCATGAACCAGGCCCGTGACCTTGGTCCTCGCATGGCCTATCAGGTGCTGCCGATCAAGAACAAGGCCGACAACAACTGGAAGTACGGCCTGCTCGTTCCTGGCATCGCTCCGTTTGTCGGTGCCGCTCTGGCCGCGCTGTTTGTGCATGGTTTCTTGGGCATGTTCTAGTCCAAGGCTACATAGTTGTCCGCTGGCCGCATGGGGTAACTTCCCAGCGCGTCCTCGGACATGCAAAAAAGGCTCGCTGCGCACTTCGTGCGG